>UQHO01000027.1 GCA_900540995.1 uncultured Collinsella sp.
TCCGTACATGTGCGGATGAATATGGGAGGTGTTCGGATGAAGTTGATATTCAAGGCCTACCAAAACAAACCAGTCCCTTTTTGACAGGTTTTGACGATGTCCGGATGAGCGGGTATTATCGAACAGGTATTCGATAAGAACATGTGTTTGATGGGAGGCTCGGATGGCGCACGAGCAGCACACCTATATCTGCATCGACCTCAAGACGTTTTATGCCAGCGTCGAGTGCGTCGACCGTGGGCTCGATCCGCTCACCACCAACCTGGTCGTTGCCGACGAATCGCGCGGACGCACGACCATCTGCCTTGCCATCACGCAGGCCATGAAGGACCTCGGGATACACAATCGCTGCCGTCTGTTCGAAATTCCCGATGGCATCGACTACATCACGGCCGTACCACGCATGCAGCATTACATGGAGGTATCGGCGAAAATCTACGGTATCTATCTGGAATACGTCAGCCCCCAGGACGTGCACGTCTACTCCATCGATGAGTGCTTTATCGACGTGACGCCCTATCTGGACCTCTATCACACCGATGCTGAAGGGTTCGCCTGCACGCTGCGCGACGAGGTCCTCGCGCGCACCGGCATCACGGCGACGGTCGGCATCGGCCCCAACCTATTCCAGGCCAAGGTAGCGCTCGACATTACCGCCAAGCACGTACCCAGCCGCATCGGCATACTCGACGACGAGACCTTTCGCAAGGAGATCTGGCCCCATCGTCCCATCACCGATATCTGGGGCATCGGTCCCGGCGTGGCAGCCCGCCTCGAGAAATACGGCGTCTACGATCTGATGGGCGTCGCGGCGCTCGACGAAAACCTGCTTTACGACGAGCTCGGCGTCAATGCCGAATATCTCATCGACCATGCCTTCGGGCGCGAGCCGACAACCATCGCCGATATCCAAGCCTATCGCCCGCAAGCAACTTCGACCACCACAGGACAGGTGCTCTCGAAGGGTTATGCCTACGAACAGGCCTATACCGTCTTGCGCGAGATGGTCGACAACGCCGTTTTAGACTTGGTCGATAAGCACGTGGTCTGTGACAGCATCTCGCTCTTTGTGGGCTACGCGAGCGAACGCGCCGACATACGCCGCCTCGACGCCAGCGGTACAGCGCAGTATGTGGACGGATGCGGGCACCTGCGCTCGAGTACCTCAGGCATCGAGCCCGCAGCAACCGACGGTCCGAGGCTCGCGCCCCGTGCCCCCAAGCCCGTCCAACGCGATGACGAACGCCGACGTTTGGTGCGAGAGGCGCAGGCGATCGACGGCATCTTTGTAGGAGAGCACGGCGGCAAGCCGCGCGGTGGCTATGCCGCGCTCTTTGCGCACTCCAACGCCTCGCGAAAGCTGCCCGAGCGCACGAATTCGTTTAAGAAGATCATGGGGTATTTCGATGAGCTGTGGGCGCAAACAGTCGACCCCAAGCGACCGGTCAAGCGCATCAATCTGGGCTTTGGCAACCTCATGCCCGAGGAGTTCGCCACCATCGATCTGTTTAGCGATGTCGAGGCCGATGAGCGCGAACGCGACTTGGCGCGCGCCGTGTTGGCCGTAAAAGGCAAATACGGCAAGAACGCCCTGGTCAAAGGATTGAGCTTTACCGCCGGCGCCACCGCACGCGAACGCAACGAACAAGTTGGAGGACACCGTGCCTAAACCCAAACAACAGCCCGTGCGCCCGCCGACCGCCTTCGAGCGCCTGGCGGACCCCGAGGGAAGACGTCGCTCCGCCGACCCAAAGCTCACCGCCAACGGCACCGTCCGCGCCGGCCGTGCCGCGCAGTTTATGCCCTTTGCCGCCCTCACGGGATACTACGAGCTCGTGCGTAAACAAGAGATCACCGCCGAGCCAAAATGCGAACTCACAGAAGAAAAAGCCCTCGAGCTTTCGCAAAAGCTCGAGGGCCTCAAACGCGGCGACTTGGTGCGCGTCACCTATTACGATGCGTACGGCTATCGCACTCGCACGGGCATCCTTGATGAGGTGCTCCCTGCGTTCAAGCTACTCAAACTCAGGGATATCGCCATCGACTTCGACGACATCCAGGACATCGAGCTACGCGGACGAGCCTAGACAAGGACGCGCATCCAGAGCGACGCTTACAGCGTCATGACGTAGTAACCCGCGTCTTTCACGGCCGTCTCGAGGACATCACGATCAACCGGCTGCTTAGAGCGCACGCGTGCCGTGTGGTCCGCATACGTCACCGTTGCCCACACGCCATCCAGTGCATTGAGGGCATTGGCTACGTTCTGAGCGCAGCCGTCACAGCTCATGCCGCCGATGAGCAGCTCATCGCTATAGGGATAGTGCGATGCATCGGTATCCACCACAACAACCTTTTTGGCCTTCTTGCCGCTCGCACCATCGCTGCAACAACTCTTCCCGTGTGTCGAAGCGGCAATGCGACGCAGTCCAAAAAACATGCCGACGGCAATGACGGCCAGCACGATGAGATTCGCAGGGTTGAGCAAGTCACTCATGCGTTCCCCTTTCAAGTAACACTATCTAGATACCCCCATGGGGTGTCACCATCTTAACCCAAATTCATGTCCGTTCGGTCAATTAGTTTCCCTCTTCAAACTTTTTTGTTGACCATGGCTTACTTTCGTGTATAAGTTTTCCTAGGCTAACGACTGAGGACCCGAAAGGAGCATCGTGACTCGAACCATTGACATCCCAACATACCAAACGGCTGTCGTACGCAACTGCTCCCCTACGCTCGCAGGTATCAAGCCGGCTTCGCTCTTTACCTATCCCGGCGTTTACGCCAACCAAAACGGAAAACCCGGCGCCGCCCATATCGAAGAGCGACGCTCTCGCCTGCTCGCCGTCATAGCCCAATGCAACCGCGAGCTCCAGCCACTCGGAATCCATATGAGCGTTTTGGTCTGGCGCCCCTGCGGAGCGCTCATCTATGTGTACCGCCCTGCGGACCTCATGCGATACCTCTCCGACCCCCGTGCCACGACGGCGCTAGCCGCCGAAGGTTACGATGTCCACAACCTGCCCGCATCCCTGGTGCATCTCGCCGCGCGCATCACGCTGGCAAGCAGCAATGCCGCAGAAAGCGCCTATGACGGCAGCGTCTGCGCACTCGCGCGAAATAGGCACTGCGATACGGGGTGCATATGCGAGTTCCCCCACGAAATTGGCTATTTTTTGGGCTATCCCTACGAAGATGTCCATCAGTTTATCGTCCAGCACGGCGAAAACTATAAGGTCTTTGGCGCATGGAAGGTATACACAAACGTTGAGCAGGCGCTCACGACCTTCGATTCCTATCGCGCATGCACGCAATACCTTACCTACATCTATCAACAGGGCTGCACCCTGGGACAACTTGTCCAGGCAACCCGATAGAGCATACAAGACGCGGCCGCACGCCGCACAACCGAAAGGAAAACATATGAGCAAGATCGCCGTCGTCTACTGGAGCGGTACAGGCAACACCGAGGCCATGGCAAACTTCGTTGCCGAGGGTGCAACCGGTGCCGGCGCCGAGGCAGAGGTCATCTCCTGCGCCGACTTCTCCGCAGACAAGGCCGCCGGCTATGACGCCATTGCCTTCGGCTGCCCCGCCATGGGTTCCGAGGAGCTTGAGTATGACGAGTTCCAGCCTATGTGGGACGAGGTCAAGGAGACCCTCGGCGACAAGAAGGTCGTCCTCTTTGGCTCTTATTCGTGGGCCGAGGGCGAGTGGATGGACAACTGGAAGGCCGATGCCGACGAGGCAGGCGTCAACGTCGTCGATTCCGTCATTTGCTACGATGCGCCCGATGATGAGGGCGAGACCGCTTGCAAGGCCCTCGGAGCCGAGCTCGCGTAACGAACCCAGGGCCTCCAAAAGAGCCTGCATCAAAGCGCATCCTCATCCCTACAAAAGAGCGGGGGCTGGATTCAAGTCCAGCCCCCGCTCTTTTATAACGGCAGTTACATCAACCGGCTACGAGATATTGCCCAAGAACGCCTTGGTGCGCTCGCTCTTGGGGTGGTCGAAGACCTCGCTCGGCGTACCCTCTTCCACAATGACGCCGCCGTCCATAAAGACGACGCGGTCGGCGACGTCGCGGGCAAAGCCCATCTCGTGCGTCACGACAATCATGGTCATGCCATCGCGTGCCAGGTCGCGCATGACACCCAGAACGTCGCGAACCAGCTCGGGATCGAGCGCCGACGTGGCCTCGTCAAAGAGCATAACGTGAGGGTTCATCGACAGGGCGCGGGCGATGGCAACGCGCTGCTGCTGGCCGCCCGAGAGCTGGCTCGGCATAAAGTCGATACGCTCGGCAAGACCGACCTTGGTTAGCTCCTCGACGGCGATCTTCTCGGCCTCTTCCTTGCTGCGCTTGAGCACCTTTTGCTGCGCAAGCATGACGTTCTTTTTGACCGACAGGTGCGGGAACAGGTTGAACTGCTGAAACACCATGCCCAAGTGCGTACGCACCTTATTGAGGTCAACGCCCTTGGCGCACACATCCACGCCCTCGACGACAATCGAACCACTCGTAGGATGCTCCAGACGATTGATGCAGCGAAGCATCGTCGACTTGCCCGAGCCCGAAGGACCCAGAACTACGACGACCTCGCCCTTATGCACATCCAGATCGATATCGCGCAGGACCACGTTATCGCCAAAGGCCTTCTGGAGGTTCTTAATGCTGACGACGACCTCGTTCGAGTTATTGGTTTCGCTCATGATAGGACCTCCTTACAGACCGGCGATGTGATCGGCAGGCGTCGCGACAACCTGTCCGGCGCTCTTAGCGGGACGCTTCTTCTTGGTCTCGGTCGTACCCAAAAGCCTCGCCTCAAGACCGCTCACCAAGCGAGCGAGCGGCAGGGTGATGACCAGATAGAACAGGGCGGCAACTACGTACGGCGTAATGGAGCCCGTCGTGGCCACGATGGTACGGGCGTTCATGACGATCTCGACCACACCCACGGCGGCAAGCAGCGACGTATCCTTGTAAAGCAAGATAAACTCGCTGGTCAGCGTAGGCAAAACATTGCGGAATGTCTGCGGAATCATAACGTAGAGCAGCGTCTGGAAGGCATTCATGCCTAGAGAGCGAGCAGCCTCGTTTTGACCCTTGGGGATCGATTGAATACCGGCACGGAAGATCTCGCACAGGTACGCAGACGAGTTCATGGCCATGACGATAACGCCCAAGACATAGTCGTCCACCTTGACGCCGGCCAACGGCAGACCGAAGAACGCGATATAGATCTGCAGGAACGCCGGCGTACCGCGAATGATATTCACGTAGATGCCGGCGAGGCAACGCAGGATGCGCGACTTGGAGATGCGCATGAGCGACAGGGCAAAACCGAAGGGAATTGCCAGCGGAAACGCCACAAGCACGATCGAAAGCGACATAAGGAAGCCCTTAAAGACGATCGGCAGGCTTTGGACCAAAATGACCGGGTTCAAGAACAGGCGCAGGAACATATTGGAGTTCCACGCCTCGACCCACGGCTGCTCCTTAAGGTCGACCAGGAAGTTATCGAAGGCCGTCACGCCCTTGATCTCCACCGACGGAATCTTGGAGATCTTCTTGGTCGAACCGTCGGCGAGCGTATAGGTGCCGCTAAAGGCCTCATCGCCGCCCTCGACGGGAAACGTCACACCGTAAACCTCGACGCGGAAATAGCCGCCGGCAGGCGCCATCTCGCCAAAGTCAATCTTGAGCGTCTGGCCGTCAGCCTTGCACGTGGGCTTCATGGGCGTACGATCCATGAGGTCCTCGCCCGAGAGCATCGTCAATCGCGTGTCATCGGTACCAAACGTCGTGCCGTCGACAAACGTCAGCGAAAGACCGCTCAGCTCCTCGTCGGCATCGGCCTGAACTTCCCAAGTGATGCGCGTCTCGGTGCCGCCGACCACATCGCTACCCGAACCGGTATTGGGTCGGGCGGTAATCTTTGCGGTCTCAAGCGCCTGGGCGGTCGTGGGCACGCAGGCCCCCGCGCATACCAGGGCGAGCGCCACAGCCAGGGCACAGGCCAGCTTTTGGAGCATCGAGGGCAGTGGAAAACGCTGCTCCGCGGCCCCTTTGTTCAGTCGAGACAAGGTGGCTCCTATCGTAGAAGTTGCCGGCAAAACGAGACGGAAACGCTCTCCGTCAAGAGAAGCGCAAAGGCCCTTTCCGCCAAAACGGAAAGGGCCCGCGCGCAATCAAGTAGTTATTTTACTTGATATTGTACTTAGCCATGAGGGCGTCGACGGTACCGTCGTCGGTCAGGTCCTTGATAGCCTGGTTGATGTCGTCCTTGAGCTTGGTGTTGCCCTGGTTGATGGCGATGGCGTACTCCTCGCCGGTGCTGATCTGCTTGATGGTCTGGCAGGTGTTGAACTGCTCGGCGGTCAGCTGGCTGGCAACGGAGCGGTTGGTGACTACGGCGTCGCCCTTATCGGACTGCAGGGCGCTGAAGCACTCGGTGGCGTCCTTGTAGGGGACGATCTTGGCCTTGGGGAAGTTCTCCTGGGCAAAGGCCTCGGCGGTCGAGCCAGACTGGACGATGATGGTAGCGTCGGCGTTGTTGAGCTTCTCGCTGTAGTTGTCGGCCGTGATGTCGGTGTTATCGACCTTGGTCACGATAGCCTGATCGTCCATGTAGTAGGAATCAGAGAAAGTGACTTCCTTCTCACGCTCGGGCGTGTCGGTGATAGCCGCGATGGAAACGTCATACTTGGCGCCCGAAGCGACGCCCGGAACCAGCGTGTCAAAGTCATTGTTGACGTACTCGACATCCAGACCCAGCTTGTCACCGATAGCCTTGATGAGCTCAAGGTCAAAGCCCTGGTAGTCGCCGTTGTCATCCTTGTACTCAAACGGCGCGTACTCGGCAGAGGTGCCGACGGTCAGCGTGCCGTCCTTGACGAGCGCGTACTCCTTGGAGCCGTCGACCTTCTCGACCTTAGCGTCGTCAGAGCTGCTGGAACCGGCATCAGAACCAGAGGTGGCGTTGGACGAACCGCAGCCCGTCAGAGCAAGGGCGAGTGCCATAGCACCCGTGGCGGCAAATGCGCCAAGCTTCTTCAGCTTCATAATCAGTCTCCTTCCGGTGACCTCGTTTGATTCAGAGGTCTGCAAAAACTGTTGGCTATTATGCACCCGGAATTACGAATCTGCAATGAGAAAACTGATTGAAACAAACCCATAACGTGAATGGAATACTCTACTTTGTGACAGTCATTACTGCTGCAATGACCTTAATAGTCTAATTTCAGCTGCATAACCTGCAAGTTCGTTCGGAGTCTCCAAAATAAACGGCAGCGAACGCAAGTGGCCATTCGATACAATATTCTGCATAACCTGCATACCGCCACCAAATTCCTCGCTGCCAAGGTATCCCTTGCCGATGCACTCGTGACGATCTTTATGGGCGCCACAAGGGTTCTTCGAATCGTTGATGTGTACGGCATGCAAGCGATCGATACCCACCACGCGGTCGAACTCGTCGAGTACGCCGTCCAGATCATGGATGATGTCGTAGCCGGCATCGCTCACATGGCAGGTGTCCAAACAAACGCCCAGCTTATCGGACAGCTCTGGGCACTTGGCGGCAACGCCCTCGATAATGCACGCCAGCTCCTCAAAGCTGCGGCCCACCTCGGTACCCTTGCCGGCCATGGTCTCGAGCAGCACCGTCGTCTGCTGGCCCTCAAACATCACCTGGCACAGGGTGTCGACAATCATCTGAATGCCGGCGTCGGAGCCCTGCCCCACATGCGCACCGGGATGGAAGTTGTAGTAGTTGCCGGGCAGCGCCTCCATGCGCCGCAGGTCCTCTGCCATGGCCTCCAGGGCAAACTCGCGCGCTCGCTCTTTGGCCGAACAGGGGTTATACGTATACGGGGCATGCGCCACCAGCGGTCCAAAGTCGTTTTGCGCCATAAGCTCGCACAGAGCCGCCACGTCATCCATGTCAAGTTCTTTTGCCTTGCCACCGCGCGGGTTGCGCGTAAAGAATGCAAAGGTATTGGCGCCAATGGACAACGCCGTCTCCCCCATTGCCCGATAGCCCTTCGTCGTCGAAAGATGACACCCGATCGTCAGCATCTCCAGCTCTCCCTCATCAGTTGCGGTGAAATACGGTCTATTGGTGCCTTATTTTGGCGCAAACAGACCGTATTCCACCGCAAGATATAAAAGGGGCATCAGGGGCACGGTCCGCCGAGCCCCCTTGAGCAGCAGCACCGCAGCCTAGAGCGTCAAGCGAATCGCATCGATGATCTGCGCGCAGCGCTGTGTGGCGGCAAGGGGCATGACGGGACTCTCGAGTTTCCCCGCCCGGATGAGCTGAGTCGCATGCGAAGCTTCGCCGTAAAAATCATCGACCTCAAATGGGGCGTCGATTTCGAGCACTCGACCGTCGGAGTACTTCACATGGGCGAGCTCGGGGCGATGGAGGCGCTCGATTTCCAACGAGCCCCGCTCGCAGGCAATCGTTAAGCGGCTTTCATACGCTGCTTTGCCGTCGCACACCATATGAATGGGTATGCCGCCGACACTCATATGGATCTCATCGGCCCAATCCACGCGGCCGCCCGATACGTCACGCCAGCGAACTTCACGAGACGAAACATCGCACGCGCCCGTAAGCAGATCCTCAAACCACCCGACTGCATAGCAGCCCATGTCATATAGACAGCCGCCCTGCAACGGATCAAGCAGATAGCCCGAAGGAGACTCGCCGTAATCGAGCTTTTGCACGCTTTCAATCGAGACAATACGGCCAAGCTCACCCGACGCAAGCAAGTCCTTCACGCGAGTGCGCATCGGGCAAAACCGATTCTTCATCGCCTCCATAAACAGCACGCCGCGCTCGCGAGAGGTGGAGGCAATCGAGAAAGCCTCTTCCTCGCTCAAAACGGCCGGCTTTTCGCACAGCACGGCCTTTCCAGCGCGCAGCGCGCGACAGGCCCAACGCGTATGCATGCCATGCGGAAGAGCCAAGTAGATTGCGTCGACATCGGGATCGGCAATCAGCGCATCATAAGCCGCATCGCCGCTATCGTCAGCCGTGGCATAACTGCGCGCGGCGTCAATCGAAAACGCCCTGCAAAACTCCTCAACATGCGAAGGAGTGCGACCGGCGGCAGCCACAAGCCGTGCCCCGTCCACCTCCTTGAGCGACGATGCGAATCGATGCGAAATGTGTCCAGCGCCCAAAACGCCCCAGCGAACATCACGCAAACCATCACATGAATCCCGATAGCCCACGACAGCCCCCTTCAGTTGCGGTGGAATAGTTCCTGCTTGGCCCCTATTCTGCCGCAAACAGGAACTATTCCACCGCAAGTTATAAAAGGGGCATCAGGAGCGCGTTTTGCAAAAGGCTTTAAGCGCGGCCGTTACGGGACCAGGCTGGAAACGTCGGCGCACATCGTCGAGACGCTCGGGAATATCAATGTGCTGCGGGCAGTGACGTGCGCATTTGCCGCACTTGACGCAATTGCTCACCAGCTTGGGCTCGTTCGTCCGCACCGCGCTCGCCGTAAAGTATTGAGACAGCCCCGTAAACCAACTATGCGCATAGCTCGCGTTGTAGGCGCCAAAGCAGCCGGGAATATTGATACCCTTGGGGCACGGCATGCAGTAGCCGCACCCCGTACAGGGCACGCGATTCGATTTCTCAAACTCTCCCAGCACGCGTGCGATGGTATCGAGCTGCTCTGTCGTCATCGAATCCGGCAGTGCGCGATCCGCCAATGCCGCGTTCTCGTCCACCTGCGCGGTATCGGTCATGCCCGAAAGCAGCATCGTGACTTGAGGATGGTTCCACACCCACGAAAGGCCCCAAGCAGCCGGCGTCTTCAGGTACGGATCGCGTACGTCATCGAGCACGGCGCGGGCCCGCGGAGGCAGCTTGCCCGCCAGGCGTCCACCCAAAAGCGGTTCCATCACAAACACCGCGAGCCCGCGCTCGGCGGCTGCCATGAGTCCCGCCGTTCCCGCTTGGTAGCGCTCTCCGGCATAGTTGTACTGGATCTGGCAAAAATCCCAGTCATACGCGTCAAGCATCATGAGGAAATCCGCCGCACCGCCGTGGTACGAAAAACCTATCTGGCGAATACGCCCCGCAGCCTTTTGGTGCGCAATCCAGTCCTCGATACCCAAAGCTGCCACGCGCCCCCACTGCGCGGGCGAGGTGATGTTGTGCATGAGGTAGTAGTCGATATGGTCAGTCCGCAAACGGCGCAGCTGCTCGTCAAAAAAGCGGTCGAAATCCTCCGCACATTTGCACGAAGCGTGCGGCAACTTGGTCGCGAGCAAAATCTGGTCGCGCAGACCCAGGCGCTCAAGCGAAGCTCCCACACAAGCTTCGTTACCGGGGTAGAGATAGGCCGTGTCCAGATAGGTTATCCCTTGCTCCACCGCACGGGAAATGATGGCATCGGCCGTCTTCGCATCGGGATGTCCCGGCGCACCGGGAAACCTCATGCAGCCCAGACCCAGAGCGGATATTCGGTTACCACTTTTGGGGTCAACACGGTATTGCACGGCCCCTCCCTTCGCCATCAGCGCCCCGGCAAGGCGAAACACAATGGTCACGCAGCCGAAACATCGTGGAATCGCAATCGAGAACGTATCGTAACGCAGCAGAAATCGAGCCGTCACGGTACCGCTTTAACATCAGCAAAAAGCCCGATGAAAGGAGCCGGGCATGACCACGCACGCAAGGACGTCTACCCCTACCCCGGCGAACAATACATCCTCTCGGTCGACCGCTATCAGATCGAGGTCATGGACCATCTAGACGAGCTTCCCGCCACGGGCGCCGTCATCTTCTGCACCTTCCCCAAGGTGCGTGATGGCGTCGGATATCCCGCACGTGTCTTTGCGGTCTGCCCCGCGTCATAAGTTCCCATGCGTTTGTTCTTCTAAATACGGCCATCCGGTGCACGCGACATGGCCCGGCGGCATACAATCCATCAGGCGCCCCATACGCGGGCGCCTTTTTATGGGGAGATGATTCACATGCAGATCAACAAGGTCGCCTTCATCGGCAAGGGCGGCGTGGGCCTGCTCTACGGCAGCATGATCGCCCAAGCGCTCGGCAACGACGCCGTCGAATACGTTATGGACGACGCGCGCTTTGAGCGCCACGCGGGTGATGCGCTCACCGTCAACGGCAAGCCCTGCGCGCTCAAGTCCGTCCGCGCGAGCGAGGCGACGCCCGTCGACCTGGTCATCCTCACGGTCAAGACAACCGGGCTCGATGTGGCGCTCAAAACCCTGGAAAGCGTCGTGGGACCCGACACGCTGATCGCGTCGCTGTGCAACGGCATCACGAGCGAGCAGAAGATTGCCGAGCGCTTTGGCTGGGAGCACACCGTCCTCGGAATCTGCCAGGGCATGGACGCCGTATTCCTCAACGGGGAGCTCACCTATACCAATGCCGGCGAGATCCGCTTTGGTGCAGCAGCGGGCACCGACCCCGCAACCGTTATCGCCATCGACGAGCTCTACACGCGTTGCGGCATCGCCCATACCGTCGAGCACGACATCGCACATCGCATGTGGGCCAAACTCATGCTCAACGACGGCATCAACCAGACCTGTATGGCCTACGGCGGCACCTACGGAAGCGCTACGGAGCAGGGCTCCGAGCAGCTCCGCAGTTTTGTCTCCGCCATGCGCGAGACGCTTGCAGTCGCCAATGCCGAGGGCATCGAGCTCACCGAGGCAGACCTAACGCAGATGGTGCGTCTCATAAAAGGGCTCGATCCCGCCGGCATGCCCTCGATGGCGCAAGACCGCATCGCTCAACGCAGAACCGAGGTCGAGGAATTTGCGGGTACCATCTGCCGCCTCGCGGCCAAGCACGGTATCCAGGTGCCGCAAAACGAATGGCTCTATTCGCGCATCCGCGAAATCGAGGCCAGCTGGTAACGCCGCCGTACCGCATCCAACAGTCTCAATAGCAAAAACCGCCGCAAAGGGCACTCCCCTTGCGGCGGCTTCCTTCTTCATCTATGGGCAAAACCAGCTTCACAACGGCTAGCGCCGCACCTGCGGCGTCTCGTCCTCGTCATCGCGGCAAAGGGTCACGCCCGCACTTCCCAGCAGCGCTGCTGCGATGAGCGCGCCGACCACAATAGGAGCAGCCCCGCACGAGCCCTGCATGCCTGCGACAAACGCAGCTGTAGGGCCAAGACAGCCAAGTACCAATGCGACGGCGGCGATAGCGATATCTCGAGCGTTCATGAGACCACTTCCTCCACGAGAAAGACCTTATTTCTCATGAACCAGTGTGCCCCGCATGCATACGCCCAGCGTACCGCCACGGTAAGGGCTCTGTTAACTCAAACGCACATAAAGAAAGGGCGGCTTTACGTTGCCTAAAAGCTCAGCAAAGACGCCCGCCCATCATGTGCCTATTTTGCTCTGATGGCAGATTACCAACCGGTATAGTAGTCGGTGGTTCCGGCAGCACAGCCGGAGTCATAGACCTTGCACTCGCCCTTGGAACCGGTAAACGTGGAGCCTTGGGCCTTATCGCCCGCGGCAACGACGTAGTAGCCATCGGAATCGCGCCAAAAGCCCTCGGAATCCTGCGTCCATTCGCCCGTGCGGTGGTGATACAACACGTTGCTGCTGTAATAAGTCTCGCGGCGGCCGTTATAGTTATTGACGCCGCTCGAGCGCGTCAGACCCGAGCCGTTCGCGTAATACGCAGCAGACGTGTAAGACAAGCCGGAGCAGGCGTTGTAATACGAAGCCTGGGCGGCCTCGGCGGCCTCGGCCTCGGCTGCGGCGGCCTCGAGCGCTTCGCGCTTGGCATTCTCAAGCGCAGTGCGCAGCTCATCGAGCTCGGTCGACTTCGTGTCGACCTCCCCCATCGTCAACAGACTACCCGCACCGTCGATACAACCCTGCAGCACAGCGCGCTCGTCATCGGTAGCATAGTCGCCATACATATTCATAATGATTTGAGCGCGCATCTCAAGGGAATCGCGCTTGGCCTCCATCGAGGCGTTCCACTCCTGCATGGAACCATAACCATCGCCGCGATAATCAACGGGCTGTACCAGCGTCGCCTCGGACGGCGTAGATCCAACCGTATCGGACAGTGTTGCCGCGTGGGCATCAGTTGCGCCGGCGCCTGCCAAAAGTGCCACGGTCAGAGCGGCGGAAAGGGCAGCGGCTTTCGGTTTTCGTGAATCGATCCTCATGTAGCTGGAAACCTCCGTAGTGCGTTTTTGCTGCGTTTGAGCTGCGTGTGATTCGATCGCGCTGCATAGTACCTCGAGCAAATCGCGACCTGCGGTTTTACTCAAAAGGCGCACGTCAATTGCGTAAAACTCACATCCTCTCAACAGGAGTTTTCCACAACTCAAATGCATAAAGCATGCCAAAAACCCTGTAATAGCGCCCTTCCTATGCAAAAAAGACGCCTGCGCAACCATTGCTTGCGCAGGCGCCTTGAGCAGGCATTTATGCAGTTATACCTATCGAGTCGCAAGGGGTCCTTGCACAAGTCGCCTTACTCGTCCAGCACGGCGAAGGCCTGCTTCAGATCCCAAATGATGTCCTCGGCGTTCTCGGTACCGATGGAAAGACGGATCGTGGAGGGCGTGATGTTCTGCTCGGCGAGCTCCTCGGCAGAGAGCTGGGAGTGCGTGGTGGTAGCCGGGTGCACGACGAGCGACTTGACGTCGGCCACGTTGGCGAGCAGCGAGAACACCTGCAGATGATCGATGAACTTCCAGGCAGCCTCCTGGCCACCCTTAATCTCAAAGGTGAAGATCGAGGCGCCGCCGTTGGGGAAGTACTTCTGATAGAGCTCGTGATCGGGGTGCTCAGGCAGGCTCGGGTGGTTCACCTTGGCAACGTGGCTGTCGCCGGCAAGGAACTCAACGACCTTCTTGGTGTTCTCGACATGACGGTCAACGCGCAGCGACAGGGTCTCGGTGCCCTGGAGCAGGACCCAGGCGTTGAACGGGCTGATGCAGGCACCCTCGTCACGCAGCAGGATGGCGCGGACATAGGTTGCGAAGGCGGCGGGACCGGCAGCCTCGGCAAACGAGACGCCATGGTAGGAGGGGTTGGGCTCAGCGATCTGGGCGTACTTTCCGCTCGCCTTCCAATCGAAGTTACCGCCGTCGACGATCACACCGCCCAGCGAGGTGCCGTGGCCGCCGATGAACTTGGTTGCGGAGTGGACAACGATGTTGGCGCCATGCTCCAGCGGACGGAACAGATACGGGGTGCCGAAAGTGTTGTCGACGACAACCGGCAGACCGTGCTTCTTGGCGATCTCGGAGATGGCGTCGATGTTGGGGATGTCAGAGTTGGGGTTGCCGAGCGTCTCGAGATAGATGACCGTGGTGTTGTCCTTGATGGCACCCTCAACCTCTTCCAGGTTATGAGCATCGACAAACGTGGTCTCGACGCCAAACTGGGAGAGCGTATGCTCGAGCAGGTTGTAGGAACCGCCGTAGATGGTCTTCTGAGCCACCACGTGGTCACCAGCCTGGGCAAGAGCCTGCAGGGTATAGGTGATGGCAGCGGCACCGGAGGCGACGGCAAGACCGGCCACGCCACCCTCGAGCGCGGCGATACGGTCCTCAAAGACGCCCTGGGTGGAGTTGGTCAGACGGCCGTAGATGTTACCGGCGTCGGCAAGACCAAAGCGATCGGCGGCGTGCTGGGAGTTGCGGAACACATAGCTCGTGGTCTGGTAGATAGGCACGGCGCGGGAGTCGGATGCGGGGTCGGCGCTCTCCTGGCCAACATGAAGCTGCAGGGTATCGAAACCAAAGGTGTGCTCGGGGTTGTTGATGAACTGGCTCATGATGATCTCCTTGATCGAACGAAAGTAAATAAATAAGAGAGAAGTAAGTCGCTGTCTCCTGATCACGCCGACGGGCGCAAACAGGAGCCCGGCATTCGTCTTGGTAAGCAGTTCATATGCGGTCCTCCTTTTGACATCCCGGTTCCGTGGTCGGCTTAATTACCTACCGCCTTTGTGTGTTTTGAATAGTACGAGCATTGTTTCGCTCGGTCAATCACTTAAAAGCGCTAACCTGTTATCGGTTTTTTAGATAGCTATCGAAAGGACGGGCACCGATGACACTCCAGCAGCTTCGTTTTCTTATCGCCGTGGCAGAGTCCGGCTCAATCAACGCCGCAGCTCAGCGCCTCTATACCGCTCAGTCCAACATCTCAAACGCCGTCAAAAGCCTAGAACAGGAGCTCCATCTGGAGATCTTTATGCGCTCCAGCCGCGGCGTCACGCTCACCAACGACGGCACCGAGCTTTTGGGCTATGCGCGCCAGGTCGTAGAGCAGGCCGACATGCTCGAGGCACGCTACGAGGACGGTGGCACCCCGCAAGCCCGCCTCGCCATTTCCGCCCAGCACTACGCCTTTTCGGTCGAGGCCTTTGTCAACGTAGTCGAGCGCTGCCGCGACAGCAAGTTCGAGTTCATCATGCGCGAGACCACCACATCGCAGATCATCGATGACGTCCGTGCGTTTCGCAGCGATATCGGCATTCTGTATCTGGATGACTTTAACGCCCGCGTTCTGCAGAAGGCCTTCGCCGATGCCCGCGCAAGCTTCCATCCCCTATTCGACGCGACGGTCCACGTCTTCGTTAGCGAGCGCCACCCGCTCGCACGCCGCCCGCAGCTGTCCCTTGCCGACCTCACGCCCTATACGCGCTACAGCTTTGAGCAGGGAACCTCAAACTCCTTCTATTACGCCGAGGAACCTTTTAGCTATATCCCTTGCGACCGCAACATACGAATCTCGGACCGCGGAACACTTACTAACTTACTTATCACGTCGAACGGTTACACCCTGTCGACCGGTGTCCTCTCCAATGAAATGCAATGGGGCATGGCATCGATCCCGCTAGCAGACGCCCCAACGATGCACGTTGGCTACATCATGCACGACGAGCGCAAGCCCTCTCTCCTCTTGCAGCAATACCTCGACGAGCTCAACCGCATCATCCATGCCAACTAACAGTCGGAAGACGGGGTAGAAATCGTAGATTGCTGGCCCCCGGCGGGCATGGCGCTACAATGGTCACTCACATGAAATGCACTCAACGAAAGGAAGCCCGTGAAGGTCATCATCTATACCGACGGCTCGGCCCGATCAAATCCGGGACGCGGCGGCTACGGCGCCGTGCTCAAATACACCAACCCCGCCGGCAAGACCTTCACCTCCGAGCTTTCGCGCGGCTATGCCAAGACCACCAACAACCGCATGGAACTCATGGCGGTCATCGTGGCGCTCGAGGCGCTCAACCGCCCTTGCGAGGTCGAAGTCCATTCCGATTCGCAGTATGTCGTCAACGCCTTTAACAAGCACTGGATCGACGGCTGGAAAAAGCGCGGATGGAAAACCGCCAACAAGCAACCCGTCAAGAACCGCGACCTGTGGGAGCGCCTACTCACCGCCAAAAGCAAGCACAAGGTTGATTTCATCTGGGTTAAGGGTCACGCCGGTCACGAGCTCAACGAGCGCTGCGATGAGCTCGCCACCACGGCGGCCGACGGCAGCAACCTCGATATCGACGCCGGCTTTAACGAGAGCGACCTGTAATAGCGTTTTCGCGCAGCTTTATATCCCCACGCGCTACACTCATCCTGTAGACCAAACAACGCAAGGGGGACGTATGCTGCGCATCGCGACCATCGGCACATCCATGATCACCGACGACTTTATCCAAGTCGTCAACGCCAACGACCAAGCCGCGTTTGTGGGCACGCTTTCACGCGATGCCAATCGCGGTGCCGCCTTTACCGCCGAGCGCGGTGGCGAGCGAAACTTTACTTCACTCGATGAGCTTGCGGCAGCCGCCGACGTCGACGCCGTCTACATCGGCAGCCCCAACGCGCTCCATCACGAGCAGGCGCTCGCCTGCATCGCCGGCGGTAAGCACGTTATCGTCGAAAAGCCCTTCTGCGCCACCGAGGCGCAAGCGCTCGAGGTCTTTCGCGCAGCCGAGGCGGCGGGCGTCGTAGCCCTCGAGGCCATGCGCCCGCTCCATGACCCCGCTTTCCACGCCGTCGAGGACGCCCTAGGCGAGATTGCGCCCATTCGTCGTGCATCGTTGCGCTTTGGCAAGTATTCTTCGCGCTACAACGAGGTTCTCGCAGGGCGCGCCACCAATATCTTCGACTGCAATATGGCATCGGGTTCCCTCATGGACATTGGTGTCTACACCGTCGAGCCCATGGTCGAGATTTTCGGCATGCCCTCCGGTCTCACCAGCATGACCACACTGCTCGACCCCACCACGCGACAGCTCACGCACGGCCCCATCGATGGCTGCGGCTCCATCCTCGCCAGCTACGGCGGTGGCCGTATCTCCGTCGAGCTCGCGCACTCCAAAATTACGAATGACCTGCTGCCCTCGCAGATCGAAGGCGAGCGTGGCACTATCCAGATCGACCATCTGTCCACGCCCCGCAACGTCCGCATCGACTATCGCGGCGACGTCGTACGCGGCTCGGCGACCGAGGCACCGCGCGAACAGGGAGACAACGGCCGCGTGCTCGACCTGCCCAAATCGAGCAACACTATGGAATACGAACTCACAGACTTTATCACCGCCATCGGCGGCATCGATAACGTTAAGGAAGAGATTTGGGAGACCCCGGCGGGACGCCACGAGCTTGGCCACTACCGCGATGTCACACTCGTCTCACTGCGCATCATGGATGCCGTGCGCCAGCAGGCCGGCATAACCTTCCCGGCCGACGCAGGCAAGCAGGCATAGCTATGGGCCTCTTCGATACGTTCTTCTCCAGCGTCACCGGCGGCAGTCGAGAGCCTCAAAAACCATCAAACGTCGAGCTCGAGCTGCGCCGCAGGCTTACTGTGCTCGCAAGCGACGAGGCCACTCAAGACACTCCCCTGCGCTATTTCCTGCGCTGGGCGGGGCAAGTCCAGGGCGTTGGCTTTCGCTTTACCAACACCAACCTCGCGCAGGCACGCGCGCTCACCGGCTGGGTGCGTAACATGGAAGACGGCTCAGTCGAGATGGAGATACAGGGGGCTCCGGCAAATATCCTATCTCATCTCGAGGCGCTTCATGCCTCCTACGAGCGTATGGGAACGCGTTTTCGCCTCGTAGACGCCCAGGCCCGAGCCCCACTTGCCAATGAAGACGGTTTCACGCCTCGTTATTAGTATTGTGTGCTAAATACGGTATCATTTACCTACGACCGTTGATAGAAAAGAGGCGAGGCGCATGGCGGTGCAAAGAAGGAATACCAGGCAGCGAAAGCTGGTTCTTGACGCCGTGCGCCAAAGCTATAACCATCCCACCGCCGACGAAATCTACAACGTCGTGCGCGCGCAGGATGACAAAATCAGCCGCGGCACGGTCTACCGCAACCTCAATCTCTTGGCCGACGCCGGCGAGATTCTCTCCATCAAGACGCCGGGCGGCAGCCGCTTCGATCGCACGATCGAGCCGCATGCGCATATCATCTGCACCTCGTGCAGCCGCGTCATCGACGTACCACTCCCCTTCGATGCCCAGCTCGACGCCAAGGCATCCGAGCAAATCGGCTGGCACGTCACGTCGCACTACACCATCTTCGAGGGTCTCTGCCCCGACTGCCGGTAGATGTTTGGGACATGCCTACTCAGCAAGTAGACGACGCAGCTCTTCTTCGACCGTGCACACGTAGCGGACACGGTCATTGACACCGCGCATGCTGGGATTGCAGCTTTCCATCAGATAGGGATGGCCCACCACGTTGAGCATGTCGCGATCGTTTTCGTTATCTCCAAACGCCATCATTTCGTCAGGCGAGATCCCCAGTGCACGGCCATAATCGGCAAGCGCGGACCCCTTGCCCGAACCGAAACCGATAAAGTCCGTCCATTCGGTTCCCGACGTCATCACGTCAACACGGTCGCTAAAGAGGCACTCAAAATACTCCAGCGCCGCCGGCTGCTCCGCCTCGGGCGTCTGGAAGGCAATCTTAATGACATCCTCGTCGATGTCCTCGGGGCGGTCGACCACCGCCACATCGCAGTGGACCTCATAGCGCAAATGGTCGACGAACGCATCGTTGCCGCTCATGGTGTAGAGGTGTCCCTCACACGAAAGGGTCACGTCGGCATGGGGGTACGCAACCACGGCATTCGCGATATCCATAGCAAGGCTACGCTCCATGGAACGCTTGACAACGGCACGCCCCTCGCTCATCACCAGGGCTCCGTTTTCGCATACATAGGCGAGCTCATCGGCCACCGGGGCAAACAGGTAGCGCAAGCTCGCATATTGACGACCGCTCGCCGGCATAAACACGATGCCGCGACGATGCAGTTCATCGATGAGCTCAAAGGCCTCGGAACGCGGCTCGTGCTCCCCCGGATGCAGCAACGTGCCGTCCAAATCGCATGCAATCAGCTTGATTCCCTCAAGACCCATATGCTTTCCCCCAAAGCACCTCATCAACAGTAAGACGGACTTTGAATAGCTGCCTCTCAAAGTCCGTCTTACTCATACGCACGTTAACCGCGCGCCTTTTTTACGATCGCAAAGTCTGGAGCCATACTCACAACGGCATCCGCCGCGCTCGATGCAAAGCGTCGGTCCGCATCGAGTTCACGGGTAACCACCGAGAGCCGAACACCCTCGACACCCCGGAGCATGCGGCCCAAAACAGGCTGCACCGGCGTATACATGCGCACGGTATGCTCGTCCGAGTCGCCCCGGAAGAGCGGCGCATGCATGTTGCCGATCTCCCAGCACGCATGCGCGAGCGCAATCGGGTCCATGCGGTCAACTTCGACCAAATAAACCTCGGCGCTGCGCAGGCGCACGACAACCGCCATGGGCACTATGCCCGAACGGTCGATGACAAGCACATCGCCATCGGCAAGGCGATCGCCATCGGCAGCGCCCAGCCGAATATCGACCGTACGCCCCAGCTCCGTCACGCCCACAAATGTGCGGGCATCGGCCTGGTCCCAATCGAGTAGTAGCTCATCGACCCCAAAGACACCGCCCAGCTCCCGGCGAAGCAAAAGCTCATAGGACGGGTCGTTGAGATTTCCGAGGCACGCTGTCGAAACCAGATTCACAGGCATAGCCTAGTCCTCGACCTCAACGAGCTCGATATCAAAGTTGAGGTCCTTGCCGGCCAGCTCGTGGTTGGCGTCGAGCGTCACGGCCTCAGGCGTTACGTCGATGACCACGGCGGGGACGGGCATGCCGCTCGGCGTGGACAGGAAAAGCTTCATGCCCTTCTCGATCTGCTCGATGTTGGGAACCTGTTCGGCCGGGAAGGTAATAACCATCTCGGGGTTGTGCTCGCCGTAGGCATCGGCAGCAGGAATGTGCACGGTCTTCTTCTCGCCCACCTGCATGTCGACAACAGCGGCGTCGAAGCCCTTGATCATCTGACCGGCGCCGCAGGTGAACTCCAGCGGCTCGCCGCGATCGTAGGAGCTATCGAACTGCGTGCCGTCGTCGAGCGTGCCGCGATAATGAGTCTTGACCTTCTTGCCCTGGTTGGACATGGTAACCTCCGTGATAAGGGCGGCGCACAACGCGGGCCGCCGTGAACATATGGCGCTAACTATACCCTAGTCATACAATTCAAAGACAGTTTGCAAAGAAACGCTGCAACCGGAGGAACCATGGCATATCCCGTATTTGACCTACACTGCGACACCGCCGACCGCATCGGCTGGGCCACGCTCGATCTCGACCTGCGCTTTACCGCCGGCACCGACGGTTATTTCCCCGGCGACGAAACGCATCCGCAAGATTTCGACCTCATCGAGGGCAACGCCTGCGCCATCTCGCTCGCAAAGATCGGCAACACGCCGTGGGCACAGTGCTTCGCCACGTTTGTCCCCGATGAGATTCCCACCGCCCACGCTGCGCGCTTCCAGGCGCAGATCATGGCGCACATGAGCGGCCAGGCAATGCTCAACCACGACCGCATGGTCAACGTACGCAGCGCGGCAGACATTCGCCCTGCGCTCAAGGACGGCAAGGTCGCTTGCATCCACACCATCGAAAACGCGACGTTCTTTGCCGAAGACCCCGCGCTGATCGAGGTGCTCAAGAGCCTGGGCGTACTCATGTCATCACTCAGCTGGAACGCGCAGGGACCGCTCGCGAGCGGCCACGACACCCACGCCGGCCTCACCGCCGCCGGCATCGAGGCGCTTACGCAGATGGAGCACGCCGGCATGGTACTTGACGTCTCCCACCTCAACGATGAGTGCTTTGACGAGGTCGCCGCCCGCGCCACGCGTCCCTTCGTCGCCAGCCACTCCAACTCCCGTGCGGTTTGCGGCGCCAAACGCAACCTTACCGACGACCAGTTCCGCACCATTCGCGACATGGGTGGCATCGTCGGCCTCAACTACTGCAGCGAGTTCCTTTCCAACGACGCAACCGACAAGACCGCCGCAGACGTCACCTTCGACCAGCTGGCGGCACATATCGAGCACTGGCTCGACCTGGGCGGCGAGGACGTCATCGCGCTCGGCGGCGACTGGGACGGCGCCACTGTGCCCGCTTTCCTCTCCGATGCCAGCAAGATGCCCGAGTTCCAGAACATGCTTTCCAAGCATTTTGGCAAGACCGTGATGCAAAAGCTCTGCAGCGACAACGCGCTTGCCTTCTTCGAGCGTTATTAATTTCACATCCCTTGAGCGGGCCGGCATGCCGAACGGTCGACATGCCGGCCCGTCCCCAATCTGAAGGACCGCTTTTGACGCAGCAGTTTACGATTTCCGTATCCCGACCGGATGGGACGCCCATCCCCGTCGTAGTTACCAAAAAGCGCGTCAAGAACTTCAACCTGCGCGTCACATCGAGTGGTGAGGTCCACGCCAGTGCACCGCTCGGCGCCAGCCGCGAGCGCATCGAAGCGTTTGTAAAGCGCAACAGTGCCTGGATTGTCAACCGACTTGCCCAGCGTGAGCGACGTCAGGCGACGGCGCGAGAGCCGCTCAGTCCCTCGTCCATCATTGCACTTTGGGGCAAGCCCATCACGGTACAGGATGCGCTCGATCACAACTTTGCATCACCCGCACCGCGACCCAAACAGGCCACCTTCGCAAGTTTTATGGGTACCGATAAATCGGATGAAAGCCCACAGACCAAGCGGCACGCAATCCTCGACGGCCTAACGTCCGATGAGCTCCAAGCCCACATCGACCAGCTCTATACGTCCGAAGTCACATCGGCGCTGCGCGATATGGTGCACGCATACGAAATCGCAATGGGTGTCGCCGTTTCTCGCGTTTCCGTACGCAGTATGAAAACGCGTTGGGGCTCATGCACTCCCAAATCCGGCGCCATTCGCATCGCACGCGAACTTGCCGCCTATCCCATCGAATGCCTCGACATGGTTGTCGCCCACGAGCTCGTCCACTTGCTCGAGCCAAGCCACAACCAGCGGTTCCACGTCCTGCTCGACACATACTGCCCCAACAATAGAGCACTGTCCCAGCGGCTCAAGCAGCCACCCATAGAGACATATTAGTACCGGTTAGCGCACGCGCTCGATCTCGACGCCGCAGCTTGCCAGGGGCAGGCCAACAGGAGCCCACGGCTTATCGAGCTTTATGCGCACACCAAGCAGCAGGGGGTAACGACGTAGCAGCATCTGGGCCACACCCTCGGCTGCAGCCTCGATGAGCTTAAACGTATGCTCGCGCAGATAGCCATCGACATCGTGGCACACCGAGCCGTAGTCAATCGAGGCATCCAGGTTATCGTGCTCCCCCGCCGTGCGCAGGTCGGCATAGAGCACCAGAGAAACGATGAACTTCTGACCCAGCGCATTCTCCTCGGGATACACGCCATGGTTGGCAAAAACCTCAAGGCCATCAATGACAATGCGATCGGCATGGCGCAGATCGTCATAGCTCACGTGAGGCACCGCCGTTGCGGTGGATATTTCGCCCCTTCCACGGCGGGCGAGCTCAGCACCTTCAGTCTTGGTTGCATTCTCGGGCAGCTTCTTGTTACTCAACGCGATCGTCTCCTTCGTTTAGAACCCCGACCGCGCAAACTAACTACACGCGAATCGACAGGTTCTTTTTATCATCGCTCCAGTTGCAAGCGTTGCGCGCGGGGCATGCAAAGCAGGCACGCGACGCTTTGTCGGCTGCAAAGAGCAGACGCTCAAGCGGTTGGCTGTTCACGCGCAGCTTTCGATGGCCCAGAATGGCCGTCTTAATGGCTGCGGCATCGGCCGGCTCAAACGCCACGTCATCGGGCATGCCGCCGAGAATCGCATCAGCGACGCGTTCGCTTGTAACATCATGGGATATACCCGATTCATACTGTTCATCTTTGCCGATATCGTGAAGAAGTGCCGTGGCATAGATGACCTCGCGGTCAAATTCGAGCTGCTCCTCGAGATTCTTGATCCACATAATGCGAGCGACATCGAGCAGATGGTCAATACCGTGGCGGCAGAAGATGCGCCCCGATTCCAACTGTACGATGTTGCCCAGGTGCCGGCGGAACAGCCCGTTGGCACAAATGTAATCAATGCGAGGCATGGCACCAAAGGGGGCCAGGCCCGAAGCCATAAAGCCGCGACGCGACGTCCCCTCATCGGTCTTCGATGTAAAGTCGTTGACGACTCTCATGGTTAGCGGCCCAGCATCCTAAAGAAACGCTCCTCGAGCGCGGAATCGGTCTCAAAGACGCCGCGGCGAGCAAGCGTCACGGTCTTGGTGCCGGGCTTTTGCACGCCACGCATCGTCATGCACATATGCTCGGCCTCCATCAACACAATCGCTCCCTGGGGAGCGAGATAATCCATGAGGGCATCGGCAACCTGTGCGCACAGTTGCTCCTGCAGCTGAAGACGGCGGGCATAAACCTCAACCGTGCGGGCGAGCTTGGAAAGCCCAGCCACCCGACCGTTAGGGATATAACCAATGGCGGCCTTGCCATAAAACGGCAGCAGATGATGTTCGCACAGCGAGTAGAACGTAATGTCGCGCTCGATAACCAAATCGTTCGAAGCGACGGCAAAGGTTTTGGACAGGTGCTCCTCGGCACTCTGGTCCATGCCGCCGGCGATCTCACCATACATACGGGCAACGCGCGCCGGGGTCTCCAGCAGGCCCCCACGAGTTGGGTTCTCGCCTATGCCCTCAAGCAACAGCTTAATGGCGCCCTCGACTTTTTCCTGATCGACCATCTGGGCCTCACTTTTCCGATTTCACGTTAGCGCTATGGTACCACGCCCTCCAGCATCGACCACAAGCTACATAGTATGGGTCGAATAGACCGGATCATCACGCCAAAGTTCAACCGCATCACAAAGCGCAACGCCCTCGCGCTCAGCACGGGCGCGCGTAGCGTTCATATCGATCACGCGCTGGTTGCTCGAGCCCCTAAAACGCAATGAGATATCATACAGATCCTGAACAAACGGGCCATCCACCAACATATCGAGGCAGGCAAGGATGCGGTCCGTCACCTCGGTATGATGACGACCGCCCGGCATAAGCTCCTCGAGCACGTCACCGGTAAAGCACCAAATGGTCTTCCCCGACTCCACGGGATAAGCCTCACGAACACGCTCGACAAACTCAACGAGTCCCGCCTGATTCTCAGGTTCCATAGGCTCGCCGCCCAAAATCGTCAGACCATCGATAAAGGGATGGTCGAGGCTCTCAATAATCTTGTCTTCGACGGCACGATCAAACGGCTCGCCCGCAGCAAAGTCCCACGCGACAGAGTTAAAGCAATTCTTGCACCCACGACGGCACCCGCTCACAAACAGAGAAGTACGAACGCCTTCCCCATCAGCAATGTCGAAATACTTAATGTTCGCGTAGTTCATAAGTAACTCTCCCGGGAGGCCGGGACATATCATCCCGTCCTCAAACATTCTCGGCCTTCGGCCTGCGAAACTGCGGGCGGGACGATATGTCCCGGCCTCATGCAAAGGGTAACTCAATGAACGAAGCGAACATCGAGTATAGGGTTCGAGGTCCAATAAAAACCTTGTTGCAGCTCAACCGCCATCGCAAATAAATCAAAGCTGCAGCTCGAATTATTTCCGCTAAGAACTTCGAGGAGTGAGCAGACCGCATGCTGCATCTCAGCTACGTCAACTTGGCTGCCCCGTAGCGAGGCCCCGGACCTTTGCTCGATATAAGTTCCGCACGAACAGGAGGCGCCAGTGGCGCCTCCGTCGTGAGCCAGGACTGTCCGAAATAGCGAGTAAAGGTCCGGGGCCTCGCTACGGGGCAGTCTGGGATGGTTATTAGAGATGCAGCACGCGGTCGCGGATCTCCTCGGTTCGGCCCTGGTTCCAGAACTGGGTACCGATGTAGCCGCACGTACGACGAGCGACGTTCATCTTCTCCTGGTCACGATTGCCGCAATTGGGGCACTCCCACACCAGTTTGCCGTCATCCTCGACAATCTTGATCTCGCCGTCGTAGCCGCACACCTGGCAGTAGTCGCTCTTGGTGTTGAGCTCGGCGTACATGATGTTGTCGTAGATGTACTGCATCACGCGAATGACAGCCTTGAGGTTGTCCTGCATGTTGGGAACTTCAACGTAGGAGATAGCACCGCCCGGCGAAAGCTGCTGGAACATGCCCTCGAACTTGAGCTTATCGAAAGCATCAATCTCCTCAGACACATGGACGTGGTAGCTGTTGGTGATGTAGCCCTTGTCCGTCACGCCCGGGATGATGCCAAAACGACGCTGCAGGCACTTGGCGAACTTGTAGGTCGTCGACTCAAGCGGGGTACCGTACAGCGAGAAGTCAATATCGCTTTCGGCCTTCCACTCGGCGCACTTGTCGTTCATGCGTTGCATGACGGCCATGGCAAAGGGCGTGCCCTCCTTCTCGGTGTGGCTGTGGCCCGTCATATACTTGACGCACTCATACAGGCCGGCATAACCCAGACTAATGGTGGAGTAACCGCCCACGAGCAGCTTGTCGATCGTCTCGCCCTTCTTCAGACGGGCGAGGGCACCGTACTGCCAAAGAATCGGTGCGGCATCCGAAAGCGTACCCATCAGACGCTCATGACGGCACAGCAGGGCGCGGTGGCACAGCTCAAGGCGCTCGTCGAAGATCTTCCAGAACTTGTCCATATCCTGGTGCGAGCTCAGCGCGACATCGGGCAGGTTGATGGTCACGACGCCCTGGTTAAAGCGACCATAGTACTTGGGCTTGTTCGGGTCGTAGTTCAGCGCGTTGGCAACGTTGTTAAAGCCGTTGCCCGAGCGGTCGGGCGTCAAGAAGCTGCGGCAGCCCATGCAGGTATAGCAGTCGCCGTTACCCGCGGTCTCGCCCTTCGACAGCTTGAGCTCGCGCATCTTTTTCTCGGAGATGTAATCGGGCACCATGCGCTTGGCAGTGCACTTGGCAGCCAGCTGGGTCAGGTAGAAGTACGGGGAATCCTCGTGAACGTTATCGTCCTCGAGTACATAGATAAGCTTGGGGAATGCCGGGGTGATCCATACGCCGGCCTCGTTCTTAACGCCCTCGTAGCGCTGGCGAAGCGTCTCCTCCACGATCATGGCAAGGTCGTGCTTCTCCTGAGGCGTACGGGCCTCGTTAAGATACATAAAGACCGTCACGAACGGCGCCTGGCCATTGGTGGTCATAAGGGTCACGACCTGATACTGAATCGTCTGGACGCCGCGACGGATCTCGTCGCGCAGACGGTCCTCAACGACCTCACGGACCTTCTCGGCAGACGCAGAGACACCGAGCTCCTCGAGCTCGCGAGCGACCTCGCCGCGAATCTTTTGACGGCTCACCTCGACGAACGGGGCAAGATGGGTCAGCGAAATCGACTGGCCTCCGTACTGGGAGGAAGCAACCTGGGCGATGATCTGCGTCGCGATGTTGCAGGCGGTCGAGAAGCTGTGCGGCTTCTCGATCAGCGTACCCGAGATAACAGTGCCGTTCTGGAGCATGTCCTCCAGGTTCACCAGATCGCAGTTGTGCATGTGCTGGGCAAAGTAGTCCGAATCATGGAAGTGAATCAGGCCCTCATTGTGAGCATCCACAATCTCCTGGGGCAGCAGCACACGCTGCGTCAGGTCCTTGGAGATCTCGCCGGCCATGTAGTCACGCTGAACGGAATTGACGGTCGGGTTCTTGTTGGAGTTCTCCTGCTTGACCTCTTCGTTGTTGCACTCAATCAGCGACAGAATCTTGTCGTCGGTCGTGTTCTTCTGGCGCTTCAGGCTCTGAACATAGCGATAGATGATGTAGTGGCGGGCAACCTCGTAGCAGTCGAGACGCATGATCTCGTCCTCGACCAGATCCTGAATCTCCTCGACCGAAACGGTGTGGCCCGCGTTCTCGCATGCCTCGGCGACGTTTTGTGCCGCGTAAACCACCTGGCGGTCGGTAAGACGAGAGCTCTCCTCGACCTCCAAGTTTGCGGCGCGGATGGCATTGACGATCTTATCGATGTCAAAGACAACCTCGGTGCCGCTGCGCTTGATGATCTTCATCCTCTTGCCTCTTTCGCATCGTAGCCTCATCGCGCTTCAGAGCCAAACGATACCCGGCAGGGCTTGCCCCTGTCTTGCGGCGCCGTCGCGCAATCTGTGTTCTCGATAAACCATAAGCCTCCATGCGGACATTCCCTGGAGCCGATCAAGCGGCTCCAGGACACGTTCAAAAGAGGCAGTTAAGGTCTTCGTTCTCTGTCCGCCATCTATCATACGACAAAGAGGCATCTATATCCTGTATTCTTTTTTTAGGTCAAACACAACATATAGTGTTTCAGCAGGTCAAAGCAATTAGTCATTTTGCAGACGCATTAATTATGAGGGGTTCTTGGCAAGTCGGTAAAACGTTACCAACACGGCTACCTGCATGGCAGTTATAAAACCCCCTTAGTCAAGCCGCTGACAAATCCTACCAAAACCAAGCCGCTCACGCCAAAAGAATCCAAAAGATTATGCTTGACCAACATGTTGCGGTCACGATCGGCCAGGACGTATGCAATCTGCCGGCACCTCTACGGGATGCGAAGACCATCGCGTACAACCTTGGATCAATATTTGGTGGCTTATTTGCCGGCATGTTTGGCGGCATAAAACAAAACAGCCCAGAGGACATAGCCTCTGAGCTGCGAACATTTGGTGGGCGTTAGAAGATTTGAACTTCTGACCTCTTCCGTGTC
>UQHO01000028.1 GCA_900540995.1 uncultured Collinsella sp.
GGAGCGCATAGGGGGTGGGCGGCGGGTGTGTTTGGGGCGGCACGTTTTGTTTGGGCGGCACGTTTTTGTTTGGGCGGGCGTCTGCCGCGTGCGTTACTCGAAATATTGAAACTTATTCGTTGAAAACGCGAATGTTGCGACGAAGCCTTCACCGGGCTCGGATGCCGCGGTGACGTCGATGCCCATCTTGGAGCACAGGCGCGCCACCAGGTAGAGGCCGATGCCCGTTGCGCGCTTGGTGGTGCGGCCGTTGTCGCCGGTAAAGCCCTTCTCGAACACGCGCGGCAGGTCGGCCGCGCTCACGCCGCAGCCGTTGTCCGCGACGGTGAGCTCGATGCGCTCGCTTGCCAGGCCCTCGTCCAGCAACGCACCCGAAAACACGATCTTCGCGCCGTCCTCGCACGCATATTTAATGCTGTTCTGAATGAGCTGACCCAGAATAAACTCGAGCCACTTCTCGTCGGTAAAGACCTCAAAGTCGAGGTTCTCGCACACCGGCGCCACATGTGCCGCGATAAGTTCGCGCGCGTTGGCTTTAATCGCGCCCGTCACCAAGGTCTTGAGATCCCAACGGCGAATCAGGTAGTCGCGCTCCACGACTTCCGAGCGCGCATAGTACAGTGCCTGGTCGATATAGCGCTCAACGCGAGCCAGCTCGCGACCCAGGTCATCCACACGCGACAGGTCGTCTTCGCTGCCGTCCAGGTTTTCAAGAATCAGATGGGCTGCCGCCAGGGGCAACTTGGCCTCGTGGACCCAGCTTTCGATATAGTCGCGATAGTCGTCGGTTTGGCGTCGCCCTTCCGCTACCTCATCGCAAGCCGCCTTGCCCACGCGGCGCAGGACTTCGTATTCGAGCTCGCCCTCGGCATAGGTCGGACACTGCACCATCTCCTGCACCCATGCGGGGCTTTCCAGCTCCTCGGCCGCGCGCTCCAGCTGGTGCAAAAATCGACGACGACGCGCGTACTCGATCACGATGCCGAGCATGCCAAAGATAAAGGACACGCCGACCGCCACGACCACGATGGAAGCGGGTGCCCCGGCGATCGTCAGCACAAAGCAGCTCAACAGCACGCCGCACGTCCACACGGCGACGGGAAGCAGCGCATCTTTGAAGAATTTGCTAAACGACATAGCTGGCACCTAGACCGAATAGCCTTGGCCGCGATGCGTGGTCAGATACCCCTTGACGCCGATTTTTTCGAGCGTCGTGCGCAGGCGGTTGATGTTGACAGTGAGCGTGTTGTCGTCCACAAAGGCATCGGAGTCCCACAGGTCCTGCATGATGGCCGAGCGCGAGACGATCTTGCCCGCGCGGCTCAGAAGCAGCGAGAGAATGCGCAGCTCATTTTTGGTGAGCTCGGTGCTGTCGCCGGTCGCCGTGTTGGTGACCATAGAACGGGCGAGGTCGAGCTCCAGCCCCTTGTGGACGAGCGTGCTGCGCTCGCCGGCAGCGGCGGTGCGTCGCAGCAGTGCGTTAATGCGCGCCACAAGCACGCGGGCGCTGTAGGGCTTGGGGACAAAGTCGTCCGCGCCGAGCGTCATGGCCATGACCTCGTCGATCTCGGTCGTGCGCGACGTGAGGACGATGATGGGAACCTCGGATTCGCGGCGGACTTCGTGGCAGATATGCTGGCCGTCTTTGACGGGAAGCGTCAGGTCGAGCAATACCAAGTCGGGTGCAGCGGCCAGGATGTCACGCGAGACGTGCTCGAACGATTCGCAGGCCTCGACCTCAAAACCGGCACGAGCAAGGATGTCGGCAAGCTCGCGACGAATGGGCTCGTCGTCCTCAACGATATAGATCAGCGCCATGGATTCCGCTCCCCTCTCGGTTGTCTTGTCCCATTATGACCGCGAAGCCGCAGGCACGCGCCCCACGCGGCACCAAGGTGACAGAACTGTTCGCGAACGAAAGCGTTTGGCTCGCCCCTCGCTCGCAACGGGCGCGGGGATCAAATGATTATTAAATCCCCGTCCCAGAAAAATCATTTAGCGGCGGGCGCGGAGCTTTTCGTAGCCGTCGGCGAAGAAGGCGACCGTGGCGGCGTCGGCCTCGGCGGCGTCGGCCTCGGTTGCGGGGACCACGCCGTGCTCGTCGCTCACCAGGAACAAGGCGCCCTTGAGCTGTGCGGGAATATCTACGCGCGTGACCGGGATGCCCTTGGTCTGGGCCAGCTGCTCAATGAGCGTCGCCGTGCCGCACAGGCACTCGTCCGCCGGCGCCACAAAGGCAAGCTCCCCGTCGTTGACGGCGGCGAGCAGCTCGGGCGCCACGCCGGTTTCGTCGGCCTCGGAGCGGGCCTCGGCGGAGCGGGCACGTAGCGCCTTGGCCGACGTATCGGTTAGCGGCTCGTACTCCCCCACCGTCATGGCGGCGTTGCCGTTGACGTCGATCACCAGCATGAGCACGCCGTCGCGTGCGGTGTAATCGCCCTCGGCAAGCGACCACTCAACGTGCTGCTTGGCCCAGCTGAGCATGTTATGGGTAAGCGGCTCGCCCTGCACCAGGCGCTCGGACAGCGCGCGAATGTGGCGGTTGAGCATGGGCACCTTTTTGTTGGACATGCGCCAACGGCAGACAAGCGCGGGCTTGTCGAGTGTAAACTTCTCGACCGCCTCCTGATTGGCGCAAAAGTCCTCATACGCACGCTGATCCTCGGCATTGCCAAACAGCTCGGCATCATCAATCTGGGGCATGGTTGTACCTTTCGTGTTAGTCATTCCGTCCTCTTATACCAAAAAGACGGCCCTCCAAACGGAGCGACCGTCTTTTGCAGAGATTATTTTGTCCCAGGGCGGAACTTAGTGGCGGAAGTGGCGGGCGCCGGTGAAGACCATTGCGATGCCATGCTCGTTGCAGGCCTGGATGCTTTCGTCGTCGCGCTTGGAGCCGCCGGGCTGGATGATGCAGGTCACGCCGTGCGCGGCAAGCACGTCGACGTTGTCGCGGAACGGGAAGAACGCGTCGCTTGCACAGGCAAAGCCGCCCTTCTCCACGCCCTCGCGCTCGCAGAAGTCCTCGGCGCGCTCGCAGGCAAGTAGCGCAGAGTCAACGCGGTTAGGCTGACCCGGGCCCATGCCAATGCCGGCCTTACCCTTGGAGACCAGGATGGCGTTGGACTTAACGCCCTTGCAGACCTTCCAGGCAAACTCGAGCTCGGCCATCTCGGCGTCGGTGGGCTTGCGGTCGGTGGGGAACGTAAAGGTCGCGGGATCCTCGGTCACATGGTCGACTTCCTGCACCAGCATGCCGCCGTCGATGGAGCGCAGCTCCACCTGGGCGCCGTGGTCCACGCCGCCGGTGGCCAGCACGCGCAGGTTGGGGCGCTTAGCCATGCGCTCGAGCGCCTCGGCAGTGTAGCTCGGGGCGATGATGACCTCGACGAACTGCTTGTTCTGATCGGCAAAGTGCTCGACCAGCTCATAGGGAACCTCGCGGTTGCAGGCGATGATGCCGCCAAAGGCGCTCTTGGGATCGCAGGCGAAGGCGCGGTCGTAGGCGGCCGTGATGTCCTCGGCAACGGCGGAACCGCAGGGGTTCTGGTGCTTGAGGATCACGCAGGCCGGCTCGTCGAACTCGCGAACCAGGTTCCAAGCGGCATCGGCATCCAGATAGTTGTTGTAGCTGAGCGGCTTGCCCTGGATCTGCTCGGAGCCAACGAGCGGGAACTGCGAGCTCGCGGTGTTCTCACAGCCCTCGGCAAAGCGGTAGACCGTAGCCTTCTGCTGAGGATTCTCGCCATAGCGCAGGTCGTCGACCTTCTCCAGCGAAATCTCGAGCTTGGCAGAGGTGTCCGCCACGTCGCTTGCCTGGGCGGCAAGCCAACGGGAGATAGCCGTGTCGTAGGCGGCGGTGGTCTGGTAGACCTTCACCTGCAGGCGACGACGGGTGGAAAGCGTGGTGCAGCCACCGGTCTCGTGCATCTCGGCCAGGACGGCATCATAGTCGGCCGGGTCGGAAATGACGGTAACGCTCGTGGCGTTCTTGGCAGCAGAGCGCAGCATGGAGGGACCGCCGATGTCGATGTGCTCGATGGCATCCGCGAAGGTGACCTCGGGATTGGCGACGGTCTTCTCGAACTCGTACAGGTTGACGACGACCAGGTCGATCAGCTTAATGCCGTGCTGAGCCGCCTCCTGCATGTGCTGCTCGGAATCGCGGCGGGCCAGCAGCGCGCCGTGGACCTTGGGGTGCAGGGTCTTAACGCGGCCGTCCATCATCTCGGGATAGCCCGTGAACTCCTCGATGGGGGTTACGGGAACGCCCGCGTCCTCGATGGCACGAGCCGTGCCGCCCGTAGAGATGATCTCGACGCCAAAGTCATCGACCAGCGTCCGTGCGAAATCGACGACGCCCGTTTTATCGGTAACCGAGATCAACGCGCGTGCGATCTTCACATCAGATCCCATGCAGTCCTCCTGTCTGGTACGCCGCCGTGCTCTGTGAGTCGGTGATACGTCGATCTGCAGCGCTCGCGCAGCGGCATTGAAAATACTGATTCAATGTAGCGCATCGAGCGCATCGATGCACCCCGCAACGGGCGCATGTGCAGAAAAAGTTTGCGAGCGGAGGGGATGGGCACGGCACCGGGCACGGTGAGTTCATGGAACACAGGGGCACCATAATTAGATGCCAATAGCGTGGTAGAACTGTGCTCGATATGCATCCGCAAAAGAAAGAGGCACCATGGTCTCGCGGGTTCTCTACCGACCGTTTGATACCGAAGACTTCGACGCCATCGCGCTGATTCTGCAGCAGCTTTGGCATAACAATTCGGATAACGATGAGTACAACCGCCTTGAGGCCGCGTGCGACCTCGCCTATTGCCTTTCGTCATCGACGTTTTCGCAGGTTGCAGTTATAGATGGCGAGGCGCGCGGCATTTCGCTTGCGCGTGCGGGACAGAGCTCCGGCACCGCCGTCAGGGAACATTGGATGGATACTGAGCGTACACTGCTGTCGCAGATGCGTGAGCTAGAACCCGAGTCGTGCGCCGAGTATCTCTCATTTGTGCGCGCCACCATTCGAACCAACAACCGCCTGCTCGAGAAAAGCCCACTGCCGCATGACAACGAGGTCACGCTGCTCGCCGTCGACCCTGACGTCCACGGCCTGGGCGTGGGATCGGTGCTGCTCGACGCCGCAATCTCACATCTGTCCTCGTGCGGGGCGACCAGCGCACACCTGTACACCGATTCCAACTGCTCGTGGAAGTTCTACGAGCTGCACGGCTTTAAGCGCACGGCCACGCACCGCGCCAACCGCGAAGAGCGCCGCCACGACATGCCGCGCGAAAGCTTCCTCTACGAACTCGACCTAACAGCCTAGCCTCGGCAGCCACACCTGGTCATTTAAGTCTGTCCCCAATGAGTGGCCTAGGGGGTTTGTAGATAGCCGTGGTCAAAAAACATCAAATATGAGTACTGTTACCTTTTTAGTAGCAGCGATTTGGGGCATTTTTGATGCTTGCAGGCATGACGACCAGCTGCGCGAGCTGACGTAGCTCCCCAAATGTTTAATAAAATGGGCTCCTAACGAGAAGTACTCTCATTAGGAGCCCATTATTATGTGCAAACAAATGTGACCAACGCAGCAACAGTACTCATATTTGGCATTTTTTGTCCACTGCCCCTTGCGCGAAGGTCCTCAGCGGAAAGTTTGACCCGTTTCGATGCACAAAAAAGGGATGAATCTTCCCTGGCAACCGCCCAGAAAGATCCACCCCAAAGCAAGCGCTCACTAGAACGTTCCGCCGCCGCCTCCGCCGGCGCCGCCACCACCGCCGCCAGAGAAGCCGCCGCCGCTGCCGCCGCTCGAGCTATCGGAGCTCGAAGCCAGCTCGCGGATGGTCTCGTGGTACACATCGTTGAACGAATCGAGCGGGGACTCGTTGCCGTAGTGATGGTAATACCACCAGTAGCAGGGGTAGTTGTCGTAGAAATCGTCGCTGTTGCGCAGGTCCGCAGGCACGGCCTCGGCCAGCTGTCGCAGCACTTCTTTCGAAACGCCCAGGGCAACGCCCATCACCAGCAGCTTGTTCCACAGCACCAGATCGCCCGGGAGGGCTTCCTTTAGGCGTGTGAAATCCTCGAGCCAATGCTTGAGCGCCTTGCAGCGAGCCGCCACCTCGGCGCCCTCCGGCGTGTAACGGCGGAAGGTGCAGCTCAGGACAAAGCCCACGATCGTAACGGGGATCGAGATCATAGCGGCACCGACGTTGGCGTCCGCAAAGTCGGTATAGAACAGAGAGCCCAGAATGCCAAAGACAATGATGATGCCGAGAACCAGGCCGGCCACCATCGCGATAGTGCCATCCGATGCAATAAGCTCGCGCGCCTCCAGCTTGCCCTTAACTGTGCTCTGATAGTCCTCGAGCTTGTCGCCAACAGATGCGGTGCGCTCGCTAGCGTACTCCTCCAGCTCGCTAAACGTGCGCGAACGGACTCCGTCCTTATCGGGCTTAACGCCGGCGAAGAAGACCTTGAGCACATCGCGATCGATGCCGTCCTTCTTGGCAGCCTTCCAGGCCTCGTCGGTCACTGTGATGCGATACGTCTGCTCCTCTTTTTCGCGACGGAGCAGACCCTTCTTCTTGGTCTCGGTCGCTTCTTCCAGCTTGATCACGCGGTCGTCGGTGAGCTTCATAAGCGTGGCGATATATGCCTGATCGGGCACGTCGTTCCAGCTCATAAGAGCTGCAAGCACCGCGGGATGGTCGGCCGAGGGCACATCGCGGAAGTACTCGTCCTGGAAGAGCGGCTTGGGCTTGGGCCTGCGCAGCTTAAGCATCACGATCACACCGGTATAGGCAACCGCCACGACAACACACACCACGGCAATCGCGCCGGCAACCGCACGCGCGTGCTCACGGCGAGCGTTGGCCTCGTCGGCCCATTCCTTCTCTTCGCTCAGAATCGTCGACATGCGCTTTTCGCCCGAGACGGCAAGCTGCGGCACCCAGTCGCTGGGGAAGGCGATGCGTGCCTCGGCGAATTCGCCCTCATGCACGCAGGGAATGGTATAGGTGACCATGGGCTCGTCCGCATCGAGCGACACGTCGCCCGTCAGCGGGCCGTGGCCCCATGCGCGGAAGTTATCGCCCTTGACGGCAGCCGTCCCGGCAGCGGCATTTGCGAAGTACACTTCCATCTCGACGTCATCGGAATCCGCCGACCAGCCGTCGCCGACGAATTTCCAGTAGAGCTCGGCGGTATCGGCCCAGTTCATAACCGCACCGGTCATGGAATAACTCACGTAGTAGATTGCGCTGTCGCCGCTCTCGTGAGGGCTGAACACCTTAATCTTTACGCCGTCGTCGGACTGCTCCACCGTGTAAACGCCGTCGTCGCCTTTGTTTGCGCTGTCGACCTTGTTAAACGCAGCGTCGTCTTCCTCGACGCTCAGCACATTGACGACCACCGAGCCGCCTTGCTGGTTAGAGCCTGTATTGATATCCCAATACACGCCGTTGATGTCATCGTCGAAATCGAACTGGCGTCCCTCGACAACGGTCAGCGAGCCATCGGCCTCAACCGTGGCACCGATATAGGTTTGGCTCATGGAGTAGCCGTCGGCGTGCGCGACGGCAGGCAGCAGCAACAACGCAAGCGCGACGAGTGCGCAGACGGAAGCGAACCGCGCAAACAGGCGGCGCTGCCGACAGGGCTGGGCAACGGGAGCGTTCATAGGCACATCCTTTGTCTGTGATACCAGTAGCGTCATTGTCCCACGTTTGCGGGTTCATGTGACGAACATCTAGGTCAGCGGAGCGTCAAAACGGGACGAAAGTCACACCCGCGGCCGGCACCTGGGGACGTTCCTTATCTGCCGGCAATCTGGGACACTCCTTGGCATAGCCCGCTCCGGCAATAGATACCACTTCATAGCTCCATCACAGGTGTAGCGGCTTTGTGTGGGCGCGGCGTGAGCCGATTAAGCCGGCGAGCGAGGGGCATAAAGCAGTTGAGCGAAAACGGTTTGCCCCTTTGCCGTCCGCTCGAGGATCATGTCCCCCTTTTCCGCGGAAACCCCGGCAGTTGCGAAGAGCTGCCGGGGTTTCTGTCGTTTGAGGGCTAGATTGATTGACGACGATTAAGGTGCCGAGCCGGTGGTCCGGCACGCGCAACGCGCGGCCTCAGCAACTTGCAGGCCACGGCAGCGTCTCCCCCACCGCGCCCCGCGCTATACTCGTCCGCATGGACATCAACGCACGCAACATAGCAACACCCGCCGCCGACGCGCCAACGACGCCGGCCGCCCCCACCCCCGTCGTGGGGCGCTTTGCCCCGTCGCCCTCGGGCCGCATGCACTTGGGCAACGTGTTCAGCTGCCTGTGCGCATGGCTTTCAGCCCGCAGCCAAGGCGGCAGCATCGTGCTGCGCATCGAGGACCTGGACGATCGCTGCAAGCGCCCCGAACTTGCCGCCCAATTGATTGACGACCTAGCTTGGCTGGGGCTTGAGTGGGACGAAGGCCCCTACTACCAGCACGATCGCCTGGACCTGTACGAGGACGCCCTGCACCAGCTGCAAGACGTCGGCCTCACCTATCCCTGCTTTTGCACGCGCGCCGAACTCCACGCCGCGAGCGCACCGCACGCGAGCGACGGCACACCCATCTACCGCGGCGCCTGCCGAGGCCTTTCTGCCGAAGAGGTTGCCCGCCGCAGTATCCTGCGCGCTCCGGCCACGCGCCTGCGCGTGCCCGTCGTCGACGACCTCGCGGGCGACGTGATCGAATTCGTGGACCGCACGTACGGGGCCCAATGCGAGGCACTCGCCACCGAGTGTGGCGACTTTTTGGTGCGCCGCAGCGACGGCGTGTTTGCCTATCAGCTGGCCGTAGTGGTCGACGACGCTGCCATGGGCGTCACCGAGATCGTACGCGGATGCGACCTGCTTGGTTCCACGCCGCGCCAGATCTATCTGCAACATCTGCTGGGACTGCCCACACCGCGCTACGCGCACATTCCGCTGCTCATGTCGCCGGACGGCCGCCGCCTTTCCAAACGAGACCGCGATCTGGACCTGGGCGAACTCCGAGCCCGCTTTGGCACGCCCGAAGCGCTGCTGGGCTGGCTCGCCGGGCAAACGGGCATCGCGCCGGGCACCACGCCGCGCTCTGCCGAGCAGCTGGTCGAGCATTTTAGCTGGGATGTTATCCGCGAGCACAGGGAGAACATCACCGTAACGGCTGAGTAATCAGGCACCCCACCCCTACGCAACATCCCAGGGCTGGAGTTCGTCGCCCAGGCGAACGATGCAGTCATAGAGCACGGTATGGCGCTCGGCCGGGTTGGCATCCCGATGAAAATGCCCGTAGTACCAGTGCTTGTAGTCCAAGCGGTCTTCCAGCTCATCGAAAAACGCCGTAAGCCGATCAACGGCGGGGCAATTCCAGCCGGGCGCAGGATAGAGCGTGGGCGAAAGCATGCGCGTAGAGCAGGTGTGGGTGACCACGTAGTCAACCTTCCAGCCCACACTGTCGAGCTTTGTCCGCGCCTCCTCAAAGCTGCGCTCATCCGGCAGCTCCTGCGGCCACCAACTGGAATACGGAATGCGGTATTCCTTATCCACGCTCGTGGCACCGCCCATGGTAAAGATCGTTGAGCCGTCGAGATCAAAAACCTCGCCACGCGTCAGGCGCCGTATGGGAGAGGTATCCGACAGGCGCTGCGTCAACCCGCCATGCCACAGCTCCATGGGACGCTCCGCCCAGTGATCGAAACGCTCGTGATTGCCGTCGACGAACAGCACGGTATAGGGGCGCGATTCCAGCCAAGCGATATCGGTGCATTCCTCGGCAGAGAAATCCCACGGAAAGCCAAAGTCGCCAGCGATGATGAGATAGTCGTCGCCCGTCAGGCTATCCCCAAGCTCCCAATCGCGCAGCTTTTGCATGTCGAGACCACCGTGGATGTCGCCTGTAACATAGACCGTCATCGGATTACCACTTCCCTCTTATAGGCTTCGAGGTCGTGCTCGACCTGCTCGTCGCCCGTGGCGTTGACCCACCACGGCCATTTAACGCAACATACCGGCTCGTTTACCTGCGCAAACCATAACTTGAGCTCATCCAGACTTACCGGGGCGTAGCTGTTTGCGTCCACGCCCACGTCATAGCGCAGCAGCCCCTGTCTGAGGTTGAACTTGTTGTACGCGCCGCCGCAACTGTGGATATGCCCGTGCAAATGCCAGCTGCCGTGCGACATGCCCTGCCAGTCGACCATGGGATAGTGGCTCAGCACGATTTTTTGGCGATCGATCTTGAGCACGCAAATGGGCGGCTCGACGATAAAAGCATCCGCTACGGCAGGCTGCGTCCAGTCTTTGTCGTGGTTGCCGGGCAGCAGATGAACACGCTTGCAGACAATGCTTTTGCGCAGCTCGTAGGCATCTTGGACCGTCATCTTAAAGCTAAAGTCGCCCAAGATGTAGAGCTCGTCATCCGCAACGACCTTGCTGTTAATGTTAGCGACCATGGCGTCGTTCATCTGCGCAACAGTCGACCAAGGCCTATCGCTAAGCCGTAGCATGTTCTCGTGTCCAAAGTGGGTATCGCTGGTAAACCAGATCACGGGGACCTCCTGTTGCTGCGGGGTATCCATTCCTTAGGACTTACCCTTCGTTCTTCCATCCAAACGGATCGAGCACCCAAAAAACCAGATCGAGCACGCCACCGGTCATCATGGCACCGGCAAGGGCCATGCAAACGTGCAGAGAGCTGGCACTTCTGAGCACGTCGAACGGCCCCAGAACAGCCAGCAGCGCGACCGCTGCGCCGGCGAGGCACAACGCGAGGCACGGTCCGGCGTCCTTGACGCGCTTCTTTGCGAGATGCTTGGTGTTGTCACTCATTACTATCGAGCTCCTTAGAGGGTCGTTGTTCAAACACATGCCGCCGCGGCAGAATAGGACGGCAGGTTAAGTGTCACACGTCGTGCGGACACAAAATACCGATCACCACCGCTTACCTACCGTTCACGTAGAAGGGACCCGATTTATATGCCCACAGATCTTGATCTCTTCCTCGGTCAGTGAGATCCTTCGATCAAGCTTCCTGGATAGGGGCTGGAAGATGAGACGGATGTCTCTAGGCACAACACCATAACGTCCGATCACCGTTATGGCTTTCGTCTAGAGCTGGGAGACCAGCTTTTTTTGTTAGCGATGCTCCCTTTCAATCTCCGGCACTCCAAGAGCGCAGGCCTGTTGTTTTGACTACTTTAGACGAAAGGGTTTCGCTATGAATACCGGCATTATTGTTCGCTTTACCGACAGCTACGAGCAAAAAGTTGGAGACATTAAAAAGATCGTCGGGCTGATGTCCCCCAAATCCATTATCAAAATTATCGACACTCTCGATCTCGATGCCAACCCCCGCAATTCCCGTTTGGGCTCAGTGACCGATGCTATTCAGGCATCCATTCGCGCTGATGAGCTTTCTCCCACGCAAAAGCTCTTCCCTTTTAAATCAAAGGGAATTCTGCTCGCGTCCTCGAGCTACGAGTCCCTTGATCGCGGGCGTTATCGTCTAAGCTTTGCTTCTCACGACGAAGTTGAGGGAGTTCTTGACGGCGGCCACAACACACTCGCAATCGGCAGCTACATTCTCAGCGAAGCCGAACATGCGCTTGGCAATCGACCTCCCAAAAAGAACGAAGTCACAATCTGGGATTCATTCAAGCAAACATGGATGAACCGTCGAACCGATATTGAAGAATACCTGTCACTTCTCCGTGAAGAAAAAGCAGCCCTCAAAGAGAAAGGCATAAGCACTCTAGACTTCTCGATTCCTGTCGAATTGCTCGTTCCAACCGACCCAAACGATGCGCTCTGCGTTGAGAACTTCCGCACCTCACTTTTGGAAATCTGCGACGCTCGCAACAATAACGCTCAACTCACACAAGGCACCAAGGGCAATCAGGAAGGTCTTTTCGATTCCTTTAAGGCTCTTTATGCCGAAAAATATCCTGAATTTGCAGCCAAAATCAGCTGGAAAACCAACGACGGCAACCCCATTGAATCCAGAAAGCTTGTCGCACTCTCTTGGATCCCGTTATCGCTCATCTCGAGTAACGTCACCTCTGGCGACATCGAAGCGCCACAACTTCCCCTAGTCTATAGCGGCAAGGAGAAGTGCCAGGAAAAGTTCTTGCAGCTTATGAGGGATGACCGAGTAAGCAAAGCTGCTGGTTCAGCGCGCCGCGAACTCAAGAATCCGCAAGTTCTCAGCGCACTCAAAGTGGCTACGGACCTTCCCGGTCTATACGATGAAATCTATTCGCGTTTCCCCAAGCACTACAACAAAACAGGAAGCTACGGAAAAATCGGCGCCGTCAAGAGCCTTAAGAATAGTCGCAATGAATACAAAACTCCCTTCTTTGAAAAGGCAACGGATAATCCTGTTCCCGATGGCTTTATCTACCCCCTAGTCTGTGGCCTCCGCGCATTGATGGAAGCAGATGATCAGGGGAAGGTGTATTGGAAAACTGATCCTCACAAGTTCCTCGATAGCCCGGCATTTGAAAATGTCGTCGCTCAATACAGCGGTGTCATTCAGCAATCTGACTACGATCCGCAAAAGGTCGGCAAGGGCGCTATGAGCTACACCGCCGTTGAAAACTCGATGAAGCTCGCAGTTCTTATGGGCTAGCGGATACTTAGGCAAAGCATCGGCGCGCAAGGACGTCATTTATGCCCGACGCACTTGCGCGCTTATTATTAAGCTGGCTATGTAAAACTCCGGTATAGAAATGAACTATTGTCGTTCTTTATCGACCAGTAGTTGGCAAAACTCCCCTACGTCCATCAGCCAGCTTTGCTGTTCAGCCGTATATGAACCAAATACAGGACGAGGCACAACCAGTTGGAGACTATGCCTGCGCATCGAGTCCGTGTACTCAGTGCTCACCGCCACATCAAGTGTAATCAAATGCTTATTTTCAATTCTATCCGCTTCTTCCAACACTTGGCGCCAGCGCTCTTTAACGGTCGTTTTTGCGCCAAGCATGGTCAGCTTCTCGGCAGGATACAAAGGATTTCTATAAGCCTCAATCGACGGCATAATGAAATCTGGCTTTGATTTGCCCTCAGTATACGGCTGAGCGGAATAACTTATGCCCCATCCCTTAAACAGGTACTCAAGTTGATGCTCGAAAGCAGTTCCCGCGCGCGATTTCCTCCGCTGGAAAGCTGACATCGTGGTCCGTAACACTCCATCAACATCGAGATCGCCTCTTAGATAGGGAGCCAAATCGCGCTCAAGCAGATGCCTCTCGAATACCTTAAAGAGAATCTCTTCTCGCTCATAGCAGTCAAGAAGGCACTTGTCGGGGTTGCTCCTCCAATCAAGCACACCCAAAGTCGAGATGGAATACCTCGTGAATTCAATCCCTTTGGGAAAAGAATCACCGAACTTTTCGACCATTTCATCCAAATACGTAACAGCCGACGTGGGAAGCGAAACTTCGATGCCAATCGCTTCAAGAATGGATGCGGCGATTGAGTCTATTCGCCTGTCATCTGCGGTTGACCGCGAAAAACCACTGTCGTCAACTTCGTTCAAACCGAAAAGCCATCTTAATTGGCACTCGGCATTTGATCCTTGTCTAGCAAATACAATCAGAAGACCATGCTCGTCTGAAGGTGCAATGACCATCAGGTCACCGATTCTCGAGGCTCGTATCGCTTCGCTATCGTTGTAATAGAGCCTGTATTCTGTCCTAGTCGGATGCTTCCTGCGCGCGTCGTACCAAGTCGTAAACCCGTGATCAAACAAAGGGTCTGCATCGTCGCAAAGAAATACGAAGGTCGTCGGTATATTTCTTATATCATCGTCGCCAAACAGGGAACGGAGCTCCGCAGTTCCGTTGAATTCATGCTGGTTGCTGCGTTTTCTATCAATATCAACAGCAACGAGTTTCTTCGCAACCGCGCCGTCAAAATAGCTACTCAGAACTCCGTAGTCCATCGAAATACGCTCCCATCATCAGCTTGGCCACTGCTCGCACAGCCGGTACGGTGACAGAATTACCAAATTGATGATATGCCTGCGTATCCGAAACCGGAATAATGAATTGATCGGGGAACCCTTGAAGTCGGGCGCATTCACGCGGAGTCAGCTTGCGAGGGTTCTTCCCCTCGCCACGTGAAACAAGAATCTCACTTCCGTCCTTGTGATAGCGTGCTGAAAGCGTCCTTGTCGTGTCATTGGGGCCAACCGTGCTATAGCCAAAGCCATTGCCTGCCGCCTGATGCTTTTCCTTATATGCACGCAAATAAGCCCACAGTTTGTCGGAAAGAACGTATCGATCATCAGGAGCATCTTCAAGAATCTCCCCGACGGTGTGCCCACCGCCCCCAAGCTCTAGTTGGTCCCAATCAAAATTAGTTTTTTTCTTAAAGCCAACAATGTAAATGCGCTCACGATGCTGGCAAGTCCAATTCTTGCTATCAAGAACCTTGTAGTGCACATCGTAACCAAGCTCGTCCTTAAGGGTCTGCATAATAATCCTGAAGGTCTTGCCGCGATCGTGACTCGTTAGGTTTTTAACGTTTTCCAGCAGGAAAGCATCAGGTTTTTTGTCGCGAATAATACGAGCTACTTCGAAAAATAATGTCCCCTGCGTCTTGTCTTCAAAGCCAGTAGCACGTCCCATCGATTTTTTCTTTGAAACGCCCGCGAGCGAGAATGGCTGGCACGGAAATCCCGCCAATAAAACGTTAAATTTTGGAATGTCGTCCGAACGAACGTCATGAATGTCCCCAGCTGGCTGATCACCGTAATTCATGCGGTACGTCTTCTGTGCATATTTATCCCACTCGCAAGAAAAAACGCACTTGCCACCAAGTTCTTGGAACGGCAAGCGAATGCCACCGATACCAGCAAATAGGTCAATGTAAGTGAAAGGAGCGTCCTCCCGATCACCCTGCGCAAAGGGCGCCTGATAACCTAGGGAGCGTATAAACGTGAGCTCCGTAGCAGATGGACTGGTCTCGCCAGTCTCCCAACGCCGGACGGTTCTATCACCATTAGGTCCCATGCCAAGAGCGGCGGCGAACTCCTTCTGAGTCAGCGCGAGCTCCTTGCGTTTGGCAGTTATCTCTTCCCTAACGTCTTTCATGCTATCCAATCGGAACAAACTACGGACGAACTGTCCGCTAATTGACACAGCGTTATCAAGATTAAACGCGATGCATGGCAGTTGCAACACTTTGTTGCAACGCCTTTCAACGGTAACTTAGATTAACGTGTCGCACGGACAAACAATTGCCCCAACTTGCAACTAGCCAACATCAGGCCTGCGTATTCAGTCACAACCTAGAGCTATCAGCAAAGGCGCCATTAACTCGCGTCGTTTGGCGGTTTTAGAGTTCTCTTCTACAAGATCCTTCAGCCGCTGTGTATCGAGCCCACGCCCAAGCGCGTCGTGATAGGCATCGATGATTAATGAAGGATCCTCGCAATCGAGGCAAAGATCGACAAGCGTGCGCTCGGGTTTGGTTACCGGCAGGCCGTCGAGCCAAACGATATCCTGCTCAGCAATCTCGCGCTTTGCAAAAGAAAGGGATTCGTTTCTTGTATTGATGCGCATGGGTGCGGTCATTCTGTAGGGGGACAGATAGAAATCGCCCATTTGCTGTAGGTTCGCCGCAGTCGTACCGCTCACGGCAATGCCATCCCACTGGCGCTTTCTCTCCCACGCGCAAAGGGAAGGATTGGTGAGCTTCCAAAAAGCGTTGAGCTCGTCGGTGTCTCGGCGCTGTGTTCCAGCCATCCGGTAGGCGCCGTGGCATATCCGCTCAAGACGACCCGCACGGCATGAGTGTGCCAGCGCATCTCGAGAGATGTCCATGCGAGCTGCCTGGGTTGTGGTGAACACGCCCTCGCTCTCGGAAAGCTCGCTTATCGCCGTTATGTTGCTAAAGTACTTCATGTTGCAATTGTAGGATATTTTCATACTTTTGCAACGCGATTTTGATCCATATGATCCGTTCGCCTTGCTTATCCCATTTCTGCCGCCGGCTTGTCATCGGCACCCCATCCCCCGCTATCGAGGTCCAATACTTCCCCACCGCCGCGCAAAAACTCATCCAACATTAATCTTGGCTCAAGAATCGCTTAATCTATAACCTGCACTATAGAGTTCGACCAAGGGCGGGGCGGCGCCGCGCAATGCAGGCCGCCGAACGCAACGCTCGCGCCCGGGCAGATCGCCCGGCGTCGCGCCCATCGAACGAAAGGACAGGTCATGGATGACCTCGAAAAAGTTGAAACCATCCGCACCAAGTGCAACGTGAGCTACACCGATGCCAAGGCCGCGCTCGACGCCGCCGACGGCAACGTTCTGGATGCCATCATTTGGCTCGAGTCGCAGGGCAAGACCCAGACCACGTCGGCGCACGCCGCCACCGAGTCCGCGCCGGTCGATGAGCCTTCGGCCGAAATGGTCGCCGCGCAGGCCGCCTATGAGAAGTCGAGCGAAAAGACCGACTTCTCCAAGAAAATGGACAGTGTGTGGGAGTACCTCAAAAAGCTTTTCCGCCTGAGCCTGGACACCAAGTTTATCGCCACGCGCCGCGATGCGATCATCCTCAACATCCCCATCCTGATCCCTATCATCGCGCTGTTTGCCTGGGGCGCCACGATCTGGCTGATGCTGATTGGCCTGTTCTTTGGCATGCGTTACCGCATCGATAGCGACGGCGACGTACCCGGCAGCATCAACAACCTTATGAATCACGCTGCCGATGCCGCGGACGACATCAAGCAAAATCTCAACGACGACAAGTAATCGCAGACGGGGGCACGCATGGCACGGATCCTGATCGTAGAGGACGAGGAGAAAATCGCCCGCTTTGTGACGCTCGAGCTGGAGCACGAGGGCTACCAGGTGGAGCACGCCGCCGACGGCCGCACCGCCGTGGACCTGGCGCTGGAGCGCGACTACGATCTGATTCTGCTCGACGTGCTGTTACCGCAGCTCAACGGCATGGAGGTGCTGCGGCGCATCCGCAAGCACAAGGATGTGCCGGTGATCATGGTCACCGCGCGCGACGCCGTGATGGACAAGGTGGCCGGGCTCGATGCCGGCGCCGACGATTACCTGACCAAGCCGTTTGCAATTGAGGAGCTGTTCGCACGGATCCGCGTGGCGCTGAAGCGCTCGGAGGCCGTGCGGGCGGCTTCGGGCGTTGGCGGCGTTGGGGCCGGGGAGGGCGCTACGGGTGCCGCTGCGGTACCCCCGGCTGGTGACTCTGCCAAGACCTCTGCCGCGCCCTCCCCCGCCGCGCTCACCGTGGGTTCGGTTGCGCTCGACCCCGACCGCCGCGAAGTCACAGTCGGCGGCTCGCCCATCGCGCTCACGGCCCGCGAGTTCGATGTCCTCGCTCTGCTTATGGCGCACGCCGAAACCGTGCTCACGCGCGAGCGCATTGCGCACGAGGCGCTGGGCTACGACTACGTGGGCGATACCAACAACGTCGACGTGCACATCGCACACCTACGCGCCAAAATCGAAGACGCCGGCGGTGCCCGCATCATCCAAACCGTGCGCGGGGTGGGCTATGTCTGCCGTGCGTAACGCCGAAGCCAAGCGCGTCACCTCCATCGCCCGCGCCATCAACTGGAGCTATATGTGGCGCCGCCTGATGAGCTACGTCTGGCTCGATCTGTTGCTGATGGTGATTGCGGCGGCGATCCTCGTCTATGGCTACAACCAGACGCTGCCCGACGGCACGTTTACCGCAGGCTGGATTCCCGGCGCCACCGTTCACGGCATGTCACTGACGCCCGCGCGCGGCTGGGACCTGACAACGCTCACCTATACCGTCGAGCTTGCGCGTACCACCAAGACTTTCCCCCTCGCGCAGGACCTCGTCGCGCTATGGCCTCTCTACCTTGTCGTTGCGGGTTGGCAGGTCATCAGCGTGCTCAACATGCTCGGCGGCGCCCGCCGCGTGCGCCGCACCATGGCACCACTCAACGATCTGGCCCTGCGCGTGGACGAACTCGGCCGCATGCAGCTCTCCGGCGGCAAGATGGAAACACTGGAGCAGGCCATCGAGCGCGCAAGCGTCGACTCGCCGAGCGTCACTACCGGCGACGCCGACCTGGCAAGCATCGAGGTTGCACTCAACCGCCTACTGCGCCAGATGCAAGAGGCCAAGCTGCAGCAGATGCGCTTTGTCAACGATGCGAGCCACGAGCTGCGCACGCCCATCGCGGTGATTCAGGGCTACGTGAACATGCTCGACCGCTGGGGCAAAGACGACCCGGACGTGCTGGCAGAGTCCATTGCCTCGCTCAAGGCCGAAAGCGAGCATATGCAGGAGCTCGTGGAGCAGCTGCTGTTTTTGGCGCGCGGCGATGCCGGGCGCACGGTCCTGCGGCGTGCGAATACTAACCTGGCCGCACTGGTCGGCGAGGTATGCGAGGAATCGCAGATGATCGATGCCGCGCACACGTATCGGCTGGCGTACGACACCACGCTTGCCAACGACCCGCGCTGCGACGCATCTGTCGACGTGGCGCTCGTGAAGCAGGCTCTGCGCGTGATCGTGCAGAACGCCGCCAAGTATTCGAACGCGGGCACGTCCATCAGATTTGGCGTAGTGCCGGATGCGGGCGCGGGCACGATCGACATAAGTGTTGAGGACGAGGGTATCGGCATGAACCAGGAATCCGCAGCTCACGCTTTTGAACGGTTCTACCGCGCCGACAACGCACGCGATGCCGGCGCGCAGGGCTCGGGTCTGGGGCTCGCCATTGCCAAGTGGATCGTCGACAGCCATGGCGGTGTCATCGGCGTGACCTCAGTCGAGGGCGTCGGCAGCCGCTTTACGATTCGCCTGCCGCGGTAGGAAGCCCCTCGGCATAAATAAAGGGATAGGACCACGCGGCCCTATCCCTTTTTGCTAGCTATGGCAGCTTGTGCACTACTCGCGGCACAGATGCACGGCGAAGCCGGCGAACTCGCGCTTAAAGTACACGAGCTTGGTGCCGCCGTCGGGCAGCAGCACGCGCGACTCCTCGTTGACCTCGAGCCCGCGCTCGGCAAACCACTTCTCGGCCGCATCGATGTCGTTGACGGCAAAGCCAATGTGGCCCTTGGTGCCACGACCGTTCTGTTTCATGATCTCGACCAGCGAATCGTTAAAGTACGAAACGGGAGTCTCGATGACGGGCAGACCCATCATCGTCGAGAACAGCTCCGCGATCTCCAGGGCGTCTGCCGGGTCGGTGGCGTTAATGCCCACATGGGCAACGCGCATACCAAAGAGCTCTACCGGGTTGGCGTTCTGCTCACTCATGCAGTCAGCGCCTACTGAGCCATGACGTCGAGAACGGCCTTCTCAGCAGCGACGCGGTTCATGCCGGTCATGAAGGGCACGCCACTCACGTACGGGCAGGTGAGGCCCTCAGGGGCAACGGTGGTGGCGATCAGCAGGTCGGCGCCCTCGTCGCAGTAGTCCTTGGCCTCGGAGATGGCGCACTGCACGATCTCGTACTTGTCGGCGTAACCGTTGGCGTCGAGCAGGGTGGCGACCTTCTGGGCAACAAGCGTGGAAGTAGCAGCGCCAGCACCGCAAGCCAAAACGATCTTCTTCATAGGTAGTGTCTCCCTTCATGGTTTACTTTAGGTAAGTGTACCGCAGCGAGCGATGGCACTCAGCCTCGATGAGCTTTTATGCCAGTTTGCTTGTGCACTGCGTATAATACATCTAGTACGTGTTGTCATACCGCTCGCGCTACGAGCGACTAAGGACCCTAACATGCCCGATTCCCGCACACTCTGGACCGCCGTCGTTATCATCTGCATCGGCGTGTCGGTGTTCTTTAGCGTCAAAAAACGCACCACGTTCAAGCGTCTGCAGCAGCTTATGGCTGCCAAGCAGTGGGACGAGTTCGATCGTTTGCTCGACGGCAAACTCACCAGTATGCTGTACCCGCGCTACAACCGCGACTACCTGCGCCTGAACTCTTATCTGCTGCGCGAGGACCATGAGCGCGCCAGCGAGATGTTCGACCTGCTGCTGGGACTCAACCTCCCCAAGATGCAGCGCGTCGACCTGGTGATCAAGGCCTTTAACTACTACGTTGGCCAGGAGGACCGCAAAAAGTCCAAGGAGCTCCTGCACGAGATCAAGGGCTTTGAGGGCGGTCAGGCCGAGGCAGTTGCGCACGAGTGCCAGCTGATGTACGACACGATGATCCTCAAGCGCCACAACGACATTCCCGAGCTGGAGCGCATGCTCAAGGAGGCCGGTGACGACAAGGTCAAGAGCTGCCGCTTGGAGTATCTGTTGGCTCTGCAGTACAAGAACAAGGGCGACGAAGCCAAGTTCCAGGAGTTCCTGGAGAAGTCGGGGCAACACTCGATGGCCGTCAACGCGTAACGGACGGCTTGTGCTAGACTTCTAGTCTCACGGGGGCGTGGCGGAATTGGCATACGCAGGAGACTTAAAATCTCTCGCCGCAAGGATTGTGGGTTCGAGTCCCACCGCCCCTACCATGTGATTGCTTGCGAGCCCGTGTTCCCCAGGGATGCGGGCTCGTTTCTTTTACACGCCGGTGGGGCTCGAACCCGCGAGGGGGCGAGCGTTAAGCGGACGCGCAGCGTCCGTAGCGAGCCGGCGAGGGCGCCGACAGGCGGCCGAAGCCGGTGCGTATTTGCGCAGCAAATGCGCGGATGTCCCACCGCCCCTACCATGTGATTGCTTGCGAGCCCGTGTTCCCCAGGGATGCGGGCTCGCTTCTTTTACACGCCGGCGGGGCTCTAAGTTGCGGTGGAATAGTTCCTGTTTTGGCAGTTTACCAGCCCATTTAGGAACTATTCCACCGCGACTTAGGTTGGTGTTCCCACATTTTCCGATGGAAAAACGTGGTTGTCTCCCACATTTTCCGATGGAAACTCCCAAATGGCCTTATACTAGCCGAGAGGGTTGGGAGGCAATATGCAGCGACAGCTTATGAGTGAACTTATCGCTTGGAAATCAAGGGCGAATCGCAAACCTCTCTTGCTTAAGGGAGCCCGCCAGACAGGAAAGACTTGGCTTCTTAACGAATTCGCAAGCCAGCAGTATCGAAACGTCATTCGTTTTGACTTTATGCTCGAGCCGAGCACGCGCTCGCTGTTCGATGGGAACCTCGACCCCAAGCGCATCATCTCCCAGATAGAACTCCTACGTGGCCAAACCGTAACGCCGGAAGACACGCTCATCATCTTCGACGAGATCCAAGAGGCGCCACGCGGGATCACCTCGCTCAAGTACTTCAACGAGCTTGCACCCGAATGCCACATCGTAGCAGCCGGTTCCTATATGGGCCTCGCGCTCCGACGCGAAAATGAGTCATTTCCCGTCGGCAAAATCGACCAGCTCACCATGCGTCCCATGGGATTTGCCGAGTTCGTTCGTGCCGTCGACGGCAACCCGCTCGCCGACGCTATCCTTGCCGCAGACATGAACCTTCTAGCAAACGTTACCGAAAAGCTCGAGCACTTGCTCAAGGAATACTTTGTTGTCGGTGGTATGCCCGAAGTTGTCTCCGCTTTCGCCGAGACACGCGACTTCATCGAAGCCCGTAGGCTTCAGCAGCAAATCATCGAGGCTTACGAATCCGATTTTGGCAAACATGCACCCGCCCGCATCGTCGAGCGCATGAGGTTGGTTTGGAAATCCCTTCCCGGCCAGCTTGCAAAGAAGAACAAGAAGTTTGTCTATGGCGCCCTTCGTCCCGGAGCGCGCGCACGCGATTTCGAGGAAAGCCTCCAGTGGCTCACGGACTACGGAATCGTTCATAAGGTGCCACGTGTTTCCGCTCTAAAGGCGCCGCTCTCGAGCTACGAAGACCTCTCGGGCTTCAAACTGTTCTGCATCGACACCGGCATCCTCGGAGCGCTCTCCGGTCTCTCTCCGGCCATCGTTCTTAACGGATCCGCTGTTTTTACCGAGTTCAAAGGTTCGCTGACCGAACAATACGTCGCGCAGGAGCTTTTGCTCCAGGACAAAACTCCCGCGTATTGGTCCTCTACCTCCGGCAATGCCGAAACCGACTTTGCCATCGACCATGCGGGAACCGTGCTTCCGCTTGAGGTCAAGGCGGCAGAGAACCTTAAAGCGAAGAGCCTGAAAATAGCCTGCGAAAAATTCAAGCTCGAGCGTTGCGTGAGGAGCTCCCTGGCGGCATATAGAGACGAGGGCATGCTCGTCAATATTCCGCTTTGGGAGATTGGGCAAATCGACAAGCTGGCATAGGCGCCGTGGGGACGCCCCGCAAGGACTGTCCCCAGGTGCCGGCAGAAAAGGAACGTCCCCAGGTGCCGACTGTTGAGTTGCGGTGGAATAGGGACTGTTTGGGGCCCGAAAGGGCGATTTTAGTCCGTATTTCACCGCAACTTATTTAGAGGGTGCTGAGAGTGGGGGGGGTCCAGCCGATGGTGGGGGTCACGCCGTCGAGGGTCTCGTTGATGGTGGCGGCCATGCCGGCGAGGAGGCTGTTCTCGCTTACGGTGAGCATGTCGTAGCCGCCGGCTCGCATGAGCTCGCGAATCACCACGGCGCCGGCCAGAATCACGCCCGCGCGTTTGGGTTGTACACCCGGTAGCGCGGCGATACCTTCCACATCCAGCGTAGACATACGATCGATGGCGGCCGAGATCTGCTCCATCGAAAGCTCGCGCAGGTGCACAAAGTTCGAGTCGTACGGCTCCAGTTCGTGGACCAGCGCCACGAGCGTGGTGACGGTACCGCCCACCGCAACGAGGCGCTCGGCGCGCTCAAAGTCGCTGGGCAGGCCCTCAAAATAGGCGGAGAACTGCTCGCCCGCCCACGCGGCGGCAGCCGCAAGCTTGTTCGTCGACGGCGGCAGTGCCGAGAAAAACCGCTCGGTCACGCGGCGGCAGCCGATGTCCAGCGAGCGCGTTCCCTCCAGCGCAAAGACTCCGCGCTCCGGCGCATAGACGCCCGTCGCGAGCTCCGTGGAGCCGCCGCCCGAATCGGCGACGATAATGCGTTCACCGGCAAAGTCGTGCGCCACGCCAAAAAATGTCAGGCGTGCCTCGACCTCGCCCGGAATCACCTGCGGTTCGAGCCCCAGCCCGCGCAGGCCGTCCAGCAGCAGCGCGGCGTTGGACGCATCGCGCGCGGCACTCGTGCAGGTGGTGCAGACGCACGCGGCCCCAAAGGCACGCACCTCATCCACAAATATGCGACACGCAGCGAGCACACGCTCGACAGCCGCCTCGCAAAAGCGGCCCGTCGCGTCGACGCCCTCGCCCAGATCGGTAATCTCGGTATGCTTGGACGATTCCACGATCGCCCCGTCCTCGACCTGCGCCAGCACCAGTCGCGACGACACCGTTCCCAGGTCGATCGCGGCCACCTTATATCGTTTGCAATCTGCCATTGCGGGCTCCCCTCCGGGCGCTACTCGCCTACTCGCCGCTGGACGCGACCGTCTGGCCCTCGACGCCGTTAAATCCAAACAGCATATCGAGCGTCTTGATGTACCACGGTGCGTCCTTGCCGACCTCTTCGATCTCTTTGGCCACTTCGCTGGCATTCTTGGCGTTTGAGGACTTTTTGCTCGACGACGAATCCGAATCGCCGTCCAGGCCCAGCACTTCAATCCTCTTCTCGCCGGGCATCGCCATGCCCAGGCCCCGTGCCGAATCCTTAATGCCCTCTTCCGAGAACCACTTATCAGTGTCTTTTTTCATCTCATCATTGTATTGCTGACGAATCTCGACCTGCTTGGCCAAGATGTCGCTCGAGCGCTTAGCCACGTACAGATCGCGTACGGGAAAATACAGGCTCACGAGCGCCAGCGCCACGACAATGCCGATAAACAGCGGGCGCAGAGAGCCATGCGTAAAGTCATAGATCGCCTTGACCGCCGCATTGTCATTGGCGTAGCGCATAAAGTCCGAGCCCGAAAAACGGTTCGAGGGCCTGCTCGACCTATCGTGCGTTTGAGCCGACGAGCACTGAGCATGCGACGAACGTGCCGGGCGCACTGGTCCATCTGTCGAAGTATCCACTTGAGCATTGGGGCGCGAGGTACTTGTCGGGCGCTGTATGGAGCGGTCGGCGCCGGCGTAGGCGGACCCACCGAGCTGCACCGTGCGCGCACGGCGAGGCGACGGCTCACGCGAACCGGCGGAATAGTACCTGTTGTCGTAAATCTGATCCATGTGCGCCTTGTGCGGTTGAGGTTTGTTTGCGCTAAGTATTCTAGTTATAGCACGAGCGCGCGCACCACCTTCGACAGCCTTTGCTCGACATAAAAAAGGCGCTGAGCCATATGGCCCAGCGCCCAATGGCGGCCATCAGAAGTGGAACGGAGCCGAATCAACCCCGCCCCCCGAGCGCCACTTGTTTAGCGAATGTTGTAGAACGCGGCCTTGCCGGCGTAGTGCGCGCTGCCCTCGAGCTCGTCCTCGATGCGGATGAGCTGGTTGTACTTGGCGATACGGTCGCTGCGGCACGGGGCGCCCGACTTGATCTGGCCGGCGTTGACGCCCACGACCAGGTCGGCAATCGTGGAGTCCTCGGTCTCGCCGGAGCGGTGGCTCACGATGCAAGCGTAACCGGCCTCCTTGGCGGTCTCGATGGCCTCGAGCGACTCGGTGAGCGTGCCGATCTGGTTGACCTTGACCAGGATCGCGTTGGCGGCACCCAGCTCGATGCCCTTCTTGAGACGCTCGGTGTTGGTGACGAACAGGTCGTCGCCCACCAGCTGCACCTTGTTGCCAATGCGGCGGGTAAGCTCGACCCAGCCGTCCCAGTCCTCCTCGGCCATGCCGTCCTCGATGGAGATGATGGGATAGGTGTCGACGAGCTTCTCCCAGTAATCAACCATCTGGGCGCTCGCGTACTCCACGCCCTCGCCCTTGAGCTCGTACATGCCGGTCTCGGCGTTGTAGAACTCGGTCGAGGCCGGGTCCATGGCGTACATGAAGTCGACGCCGGGCTTAAAGCCGGCCTTCTCCACGGCCTTGGTGATGTACTCGAACGGCTCGGCATTGGTCTTAAGGTTGGGGGCAAAGCCGCCCTCGTCGCCCACACCGCCGCCCAGGCCAGCCTCGTGCAGCACGCCCTTGAGGGTGTGGTAGACCTCGGCGCACCAACGCAGGCCCTCGGCAAAGCTCGGGGCGCCCACCGGCATGATCATGAACTCCTGGAAGTCAACGTTATTGTCGGCATGCACGCCGCCGTTGAGGATGTTCATCATAGGCGTGGGCAACAGGTGGGCGTTGACGCCGCCCAGGTACTGGTAAAGCGACAGACCCGCCGACTCTGCCGCAGCGCGGGCGACGGCCAGCGACACGCCCAGGATGGCGTTGGCACCGAGCTTGGTCTTGTTGGGGGTACCGTCCGCGGCAATCAGCGCGGCATCGACGGCGCGCTGGTCGAAGGCGTCGAGGCCCACGACGGCATTAGCGCACTCGTTGTTGACATGCTCGACGGCCTGCGAAACGCCCTTGCCCAGGTAGCGGCCCTTGTCGCCATCGCGCAGCTCGCAGGCCTCAAAGGCGCCGGTCGAAGCACCCGAAGGCACCATTGCACGGCCAAAGCTGCCGTCCTCGAGCACGACCTCGACCTCGACGGTGGGATTGCCGCGGCTGTCGAGCACCTCGCGACCGTAGACGTCCAAAATATCGCTCATGTTGTCTCCCTCTCACTTGGAAACGGGTTGAATGCTTGGCGACGCGGCTTGCACGCTGTAGAGGCGCGCAGGTTCATAAGTTAGCCATGTCGCACTTTTTGCATTATGCCCTAAGTTAGCCGATGGATACACTTGATTTTCGAAAAATTTAGCGGGAACGATGAAGCGTGTCAGCCCGCCGTTCCCGCAGTCTTACTCCTCCGCCTTTGCGGCATCCCACAGGTCGTTGAGGCCGTGGGTCGAAAGCTCGGCAAGATCCACGTGAGCATCGGCCGCCATCCGCTCCATCGCGGCCCAGCGGCGGCGGAACTTTGCCGTGCTGGCACGAAGGGCACTCTCGGCGTCAATGCCCTCTTTGCGTGCAACGTTGACCAGGGCAAAGAGCAGATCGCCAAACTCCATTTCGCGCTCGGGCGAGCCAGGGGCCTCGGCCTCAAACTCGGCACGCTCCTCGGCGACCTCGTCCCACACGTCCTGGACCGTCTCCCACTCAAAGCCCACGGCAGCCGCCTTGCGCGACACCTTCTGCGCCTGCATCAGCGCCGGTAGATGCGTGGGCACGCCGTCGAGCAGGCCCTCGGGCGCAGCCTCGCCTGCCGCCACGGCCTTGTCCTTGGCGGCTTTCTCGGCAAGCTTAACCTCGTCCCAAATCTTGAGTACCTCGTCGGAACTGTCGGCATCTACATCGCCAAACACGTGCGGATGACGGCGGATGAGCTTGGCGTCGATATCGTGCGCCACGTCGGCCAGCGTAAACTCGCCGGCGTCAGCAGCAATCTGCGCATGCAGCACGACCTGCATGAGCACGTCACCCAGCTCCTCGCGCAGGTGAACCGCGTCGTCCGCCTCGATGCAGTCGAGCGCCTCGTAGGCCTCCTCGATCATGTTCTTGCCAATGCTGCGGTGCGTCTGCTCGCGGTCCCACGGGCAGCCGTCGGGCTGACGCAAGCGCCAGACGGTCTGCACCAGATGCTGCAGCTCGGCCGACGCGTCGACCAGCGTGGACAGATTGCGCGAGCCCTCGGCATTTTGCTGAGCCATGTGCTGCGCCATGGCTATTCCTCCTCCAGGATCACGTGGCGGAACGCGCCGCCCTCGTAGATGCCGTAGCTGTGCGAGCCGTCCTTGGGGATGCTCACGCTACCGGGGTTGAAGAGCCACAGGCCCGGGTGCGCGGCGCTTTCCTCGTTGACCTTGATGTGCGTATGACCGTAGACGAGCGCGGAGCCCTCGGGCAACGCGGGCGCGTGGTCGACGCTGTTGTGCATGCCGGCGCCAAAGACATGGCCGTGCGTCAGGAACAGCTCGCGGCCGGTCTCGTCGAACAGCGTGGCGTAGTCGGCCATGACGGGGAAGTCGAGCACCATCTGGTCGACCTCGGCATCGCAGTTGCCGCGCACCGCGATGATGCGGTCGGCCAGGGCGTTGAGCAGCGGGATTACGCGCTTGGGGGCGTAATCGCGCGGCAAGTCGTTGCGCGGACCGTGGTAGAGCAGGTCGCCCAGCAGCACGATGCGGTCGGGCTGCTCGGATTCGATGTCGGCGACCAGGCGCTCGGCCCAGTATGCCGAGCCGTGGATGTCGGAGGCGATGAGGTATTTCATGGGGAGATCCTTTCGAATGGGGTTGATATGGCTGGGCGCAGGATGTCGCCACCAGCCGCGTTATTCAAATCGCAGTGCCACGGCTTGCGCCGCCCCCCCCCCCCCCCCGGGGAGGATATCG
>UQHO01000029.1 GCA_900540995.1 uncultured Collinsella sp.
TGGGGCGTATCGGAGAGGAAGAAAGCGGTGGGGGGGGAGCCAGTCCCCCGGCTCGCCCGCTTTCAATCATTTAAATCGCCGTATCTACTCTGCAGACGAAGATCCACCATCAACGATTGCCTGCTCGGACTCAGGAATCCCATCGGCACCCGTGCTCTGTTCTTGCTCCACCTCTTCGCTGATTGCGGAGGCGGGGGTCGAGCCCTTCGCGCCCACGATGTAGGCCGCCCCAAATCCTAACGCAATGGCGATCAAGGTCAAAATCACGTAGACAGGCCAATGGCGCTTAATATACGAAAACACGTTGACTCCTTAGAGCTCCGTCTACGAACGGCGGATAACCTCGGTCACGACCTCGGATACCGTGGCAATGTTCGTCGGGTTGACATTGTGGGGCAGGTCGTCCTCGGTACGAGCGCAAGCCAGACGTGTGCCGTCCACGCCGGCGATGGTGAGGGCTCGGCGGCTCGCCTCGAGCGCGGCATAGGCATCGGTCTTGGCATAGGGCATCTCGAGCGCGCCACAATCGACATGGAACGACTTGCACACCTTGCTGACCAGATTCATGATGCGGCGATCGCCCTTGAGCAGCTGCTGTTCGCCCTCAACCGTCACCACCGAAAGCCTACCGGCGCCGACGGATTCAAGATTGATGAAGAAGACGCCGCGGAGCTTATCGCGATGCGAAGCCAAGAAGGCCTTCATGCCGGCGCCATCACAATCCGAGGCGCCCGTTGCCACAAACCAGATATCGTGACCGAGCAGCTCATCGTCGCCCATAGAGGCGACAGCCGAGAGCATATCTTCGGAAGAAGCGCCGTCGGAAGACGTAGCGCCGCCCTTCCAGCCATCGTTATCGTCCTCGAAATTATCCCACGAACCGATGCCGCGACCGGACTTCTTGGCATCGTAATCGTCTTCGACGCCCAGCCAATCACTCATGCTGTCCTGTTCGTTTTTCTTTTTACGACCGAACAGGCCGCCCAGGCCACGCTTGCGAGACTTGGGTGCCGCCGGGGCGGGAGCCGAAATGGTCTCGATCGGCTGAGCGCCCGACGCAACGGGCATAGGAGGCGCAACGGGTGCCGATGTGGGTTCGGGACCCTGGGCGGTAGCAAAGGGGTCGTTGACCTGTGCAGAGGGGTCGGGAAGGTCGAACAGCGACGTACGAGACGCAACGTTTGCCTGCTTCATCGACGGCAGCGACGGATCGGGGACTGAAGCCAGCGGAGACGAGGAAGGCGCGGGCGACGGAGCCGACGCCGGATCGGGAACATTCATCTGCGGACGCGGTGATGCCTGGGAGGAAATCTGGGCCATAAGGGAATCGACCGTTTCGTCCTGGGTGGGAGCGACATCGGCAACCGTGGCACCGGAACCACTCGGGGCCGGCATGGTGAAAATCTGCGTGGAGTAAGGCCTCGACTCATCTGTCTCGGGAGCCTCGGAAACCGCAGGCACTTCCTCCTGCTCGACCTCGGTCGAATCATCTTGCTCGGCTGCCGCGTATTGCTCTTCGTCAGAGTTGGCCTCGACGGACTCGTCCTCGGCGGCATCTTGGATTTCGGCAGCATCAATGGGCTCGTCATCGTCTGCCGCGTCGCCCTGCTCATCGGAAACAGGAAGGGGCTCGGCAATCGCGGTGCCTTGCTTTTCAAACGTTATCGTGGAATCGAACTGCGCGGCATCAAACGACACGGTGCTATCGACGTGCTGCTGAGCCTCGAAAGACGTCGTCGCCTCAACAACATCCGCGGACGCCGGTTGCTGGGACTCAAAGGACGTTGTAGCTTCGGCAGCGTCGACGGGCACGGACTGCATAGTCTCGTTCTGCTCGAACTCCTGCGCTGCGCGCTCGCGTGCCGCCTCGGCTGCCTGCTGTTGAGCGATAGCCTCCTGCTCGGCAGCCTCGCGTGCGGCAGCGCGCTTCTCCTCGAAATCGTCGACAAATTTCTTGCCCTTTGCAAGCGCACCCTTAAAGAAGTTGGAAGCGCTGGCGCCAATCGAAGAGAACGCGGATGCAATATCGGCATGGGGCGTTGCCGCGGGAATCTCGGCCGAGAAATCAGTATCGCTCTCGTAAGACACGCGCCTCGGCTGTTCAGCGTAACCGTCGTCAGACTCGTCCGCAACGTCTTGCGCCGGCGCGGCGGGAGCCAAAATGTCCAGTCCTGCCGCGGGATCGATCGCGGACACCGCCTCGGGCTCGGCAACGGCAGCGGTAACCGCGGCAGACTCATCATCCACGGTGACAACGGGCGCAGGCTCGGGCTCAAACGTCGGCTCCTCGCCCTCCTCATAATCGAGCGTGCAGGACTCGGGAAGCATTCCGAGCGCACGGATGGCATCCGAACCAAAGCGGATGTTGCCGGCGGCATTGCGATAGAGCTTGGGCTCGGGCTCGGCCACGACAGGCTCCTCCGCCGGCTCGGCAGCGGGAACCTCGTCATTGAACTCTTCGGCCTGGACAGCCTGATTCTGATCCTCGGGCACGATGGCGCCAATCAGCGTCTCGTCGGCAGACGCACCCTCAAAGCCCTCGATCTGCTCGTCGAAAGCCTCGCCCTGTTCGGGCTCGGTCTGAGCGTCGGGAGCAATCGGCTGACCGAACTCGTCCTCGGCGTAGGTAGGCTCTTCATACTCGATGGTGTTGCCGTAGTCGTTTTGCTGTTGGGCCGCGGCATACTCCGCCGCTGCGCGCGCCATCTCCTCGGCACGACGCTTCTGCTCCCCAAAATAGGTATCGAACGGAACATCGTCGGGAAACTCGTTTTCGCCCTGGAAGGGAGCAACGTTGTCCATAACGCCGAGCATAGCGGCGACAGAAGACTTGTTGCACACCGCGCCGGACGTATAGGGAAGAATGTAGCGGTTAGAAATGATGTTTGCCGCGTTGGCGAGCGCAACGAGGGAAGCGAGGATCGCGACAATCCACAGCAGAACCTTGAGCGCGCCGGGGAGCGGCAGGATACGCAAGATGGCAACGGCAGCAGGGGCAACCGTGGCAACGGGCAGCAGCTTGGCGATGAGCGCACGATAAGAAGCATAGGGCTCGCGGGCGAGCAACTCAGCACGGGGAGAGTCGTAGTGTGCGACAACGACCACCGGGCGGTTGCGCGGAGACGCGAGCGGGCCCGAGGCCTTGTGGTGGGCGATGACATTTTGGCTCACGCCCGTCTTGCCCAGGCGCGAAACCACGGGGTGGCCCGTGCGTTCGAGCACGTAAAGAACGGCGCCGGCAATGGCCAGCAAGGTGCCGACCAAGCCGATGCCGCCGCCGATGCCCATCAGTAGGGCGCCGGCAAACGCAAGAATACCGGTAACGGCAAATGCCAACCTACTGGGCGCCGGGGCATTGAACTCCTGAACCTCGGGATCAAAGCCGTGGTTGCGGAAGATCTGAGCGATATCCTCGGCAGCCAAGCGCTCTTCTTCGCTGCATGCCGGCGTAATGCCGGTATTCTGCAGCAGGTGGTTAATATAGTTCTGGGTGTTCGCCATGTGCGCTCCACATCCATAATCCGACAAATAGGCCCAATGCATGCACATTAGAACCGTATATAGTCGAAAGTATACCCCGAGCGAGCGCAAACGACCGAATTCGGGCCATCTTAACGCCCCGAGCGGACAAGGATATAGCCTAATCTCCATATCGGACTAAAATCATGGCAGCAAACCACCTTCTCATGCGAGGACTCTATGACGGCAAGCGACGCGACCGCGACAATTAAAAAGGGGAATTCGGAGCCCAGTTTCGATAAAACGGCTCAGCGCATCCTCAATCTTTTCTTTGTGCTCAACAGCTCCCCCGAACCTCTGACGACCGAGCAGATCGTCTTGGATTCTGACCTGGGATATGGCTCGGGCAACATCGACTCGGATAAGCGCAAGTTTCGGCGCGATCGTGACAAACTGCTCGAGCGTGGCATCTTAATCAAGGAGGTTCGCCCCGCCGGTGCGCAGGAGACCGAGGAAAGCTCGTGGACTATCGACCGCAAGCACACGTTTGCGGCAGGCGGCCTCATCACCGCTGACGACGCCGATATCCTGCTCAACGCCATCGACCAGACACTAGCGGCCGGCTCTTCCGCCTTTGCCGCGCCGCTTGCCGATATTCGCTCCAAGATTGCCTATCTCACCGGTAGGACGACGGTGGACGAAGCACCGATTCGCCGCTCTCCCACCGTCGATGCGGTATGGAGCGCCTTTGCCGATCGTTGTGCACTGCGATTTTTATATCAGAACGGGCGCGGCGAGCAGAAAGAACGTACCGTCTGCGTCTACGGCATGTTCGAGCACGAGGGCTCGGCGTACTTTTGCGGTCTCGACAATGCCACCGGCGACATCAGGACATTCCGCTGCGACCGTATCGTTCGCGCTTGGCGTCCTTCGAAGGCCTACGTCATCCCTGCGGACTTCAATCTCAACGACTATCTGTTCTTTGAATTCGATTTTGCCGACCAACCGCCCGTTGCAGCTACGTTCTCGTTCGCCCCGCAGACGCAGATCGATATGATCAACGGCCTCACGCGCGGGCGAGGTGAGCTCGCACACACCGATGCGGGATGGACCTGGACCGTTGACGTGCGCGATCTTGAAGCCGCCGCCTCTTTTTGCATGGTCCACGCCATGGACGGCATGAGGCCCATGGCCCCCAAATCGCTCAAACAGGCGTGGAACCACCTCATCGAAAGGACGGTGCACGAGCATGCCCGTGCGTAAACTCACCAGCGAGCAGAGGCTCTCGCGCGCCATCGACATCATGGAGGCCCTCTACGCCGCCGGCGAGAACGGCATGACTCGAGACGGGATTTGCAGTCGCTTTGACATCACGGGGGCGTCGCTCGACGAGATTCTCGAGATCGTCTCGACGCTCGCGGACCGAGAATCGGGTGCACGCATCATCTGCGAATGCCACGGCGAGCGTGTGGTCCTCACCGGTGACGCCGGACGTGTGCTACCGCTGCGTCTGAGTGCCGCCGAAGGCGCTGTGCTCAACCATGAACTTGAATCGTTGGGGATCGAGCCGCAGACGGCAGCTCGGATTCGACATGCCCTTCTGCCCGAAGAGCTCGGCTATAACCAGCGCGTCTTTGACACCGTCAACCACGGGTCGCACTGGCAGCAGCTGAGCTGCGCCATTCAGGACGGTGTTCGTTGCCGCATCTCGTATCGCTCGATGGACGATGCGCGGCCACGCGAGCGTCTGGTCGACCCCTTGCGCATTACGGCAAACGGCGACCAAACATACCTGATTGCCTGGGACATCGCAGTCGATGAGCAGCGCACCTATCGCATGGATAAAATCGAGGGACTCACCCTGACGGAAGACTCCGTCGTGCCTCACACACCAGACGTTGCATCCCTCCACGATTCCCTTGCCCGGACGCAGCGTAGCGCAAAGCTCTTGATGCCATTCGATATGGCGGAGCATCTGGACTGGGCCGGCATCACCCTCATCGAGCGCAGCGGGGCAGACATGGCAACGGTAACCGTGCATTACGGCTCCGAGCGTTGGCTACTGAGCCAGATAATCGCAGCGGGCGGAGCCATCCGCATCTTGGATGACCCCACCCTGTCAAAGCGTCTGTACGATATGGCAAAAACCCTCGTCTGTCCGCTTTAGCGCCGCCGCTCGTGGCGTGCGCGCCACAGTTGCAGATAGTGACCGATCTGCGCCGATTCGATGCGCTGGTAGGAGCTCGTGGGCAGCGACGTTAAGAACTTCTTCCCGTAGCCCTTCGTCACCAGGCGCGGGTCGGCCAGAATCAGCACGCCGCAATCGGTCGACGAGCGGATAAGGCGGCCGGCCGCCTGCTTGACCTCGAGCACCGCCTCGGGCAGCGAATAGCGCGCCCAAGCGCGGTCTTCGCGCAGGTTGCGCTCGCACGAGAGCGGGTCCGTGGGGCTCGAGAACGGCAGCTTGGGAATGATGACGCAGCGCAGCGTCTCGCCGCTGGCGTCAAACCCCTCCCAGAAGGCCTTAAGCGCAAAAAGCGACGAGGTTGGCTCGTTGATAAACCGGTCGCGTAGGCGACGCGGAGATGAGTTGCGCTGCTGGCAGTTGAGCTCCAGACCCGCACGGGCCATCTTGGGCTCAACGCGGGCGTACAGGTCTTCCATGTCGCGCCGATTGGTGAACAACGTGAGCACCGATCCGCCCATGGCAAGATGGGCGTCGACCAGCACGCGCTCGAGCGCCGTAAGATAGCTCTCACGATCGCGCGGATCGGGGATATCGCCCGCAACGACTACGGCCATGTTCGAATCGAAGTCGTAGCTCGAGTCCAAGTGCAGCGATGAGGATGTTGAAGCACCGATGCGGTCGAGGCCGACCGCATGGTTAAAGTGTTCAAAGCTTTTGGACACCGTCATGGTCGCCGAGGCAAAGATAGCCGTGTGAACCTCGGGCAGCCACTCGGTTGCCAAGGCCTCGCCAATGTCGATGCGCTCTGCGGTCATTGACTCTCCGCCGGCACGCAGCCTGCGATTGACCTGCAGCGAATACACGTAGTGCTCGTCGGTACCATCAATGATGAGTTTGAGGTTCTCGGCCAGCTCGTGCAGGCGGCGCGAGATATCACCCAGGTCGACAACAACCTCGGGCTTGTCGGCGGCGACGGCTTGCACCAGCGCGTCGACGCTCTTGTCAGCTTGTTCCAATGCGTCGATGGCAGCGTAGGCCGACGGTAAGAAATCATGCCAGTCGTCAGATTCGCGCAGCTCGGGGCCAATCCATAGATTGGCATTGTCATAGCCCCCACGCGCACGGCGGCCGAGCTCGCGAACGCCATCGAACACGTCGGCGATTGCCATGCTCGCGCGCGCAACCGTCGACGTCGCCTTGGCAGTAAGGCCCAGATAGAGCGTAGAGCCCTCGGAGGTTGCCAAATCACGGGAAACCTGGCTTAGCGCGCCGGTGCTCGAGCCACCCAGGCGCTCAAACAGAACGCGCGATTCATCCGCCGACACCACGCGCGCCCACTGACGGCGCGCCTCGCGCTCGATGGAATGGGCCTCGTCGATTACCCAATGACGAATCGGAGGCAAAATCCTGCCCTCGGCCGCGACATTGCGGAACAGCAGGGAATGGTTGGTAACCACCACATCGGCATGCGCCGCACGACGGCGAGCGCCGTGGACCAAACATTTATCAGGGAAAAACGGGCAGAGGCGACGAGCACACTCGCGCGAGGCCGTTGTAAAGTCGGGACGGTTGACACTGCGCCACCGAATGCCGAGCGAGTCGAGGTCGCCATCGGCTGATTGGCAGACGTACGCCATAATGACCGCGACCGCCGTGAGCGTGTCCGCCGGATCGCGCTTGGTGGTGATCTCGACCTGGCCGCGGCTCATGCGCTCGAGCTTGCGCAGGCACGGATAGTGGTCATACCCCTTGAGAGCGCAAAACGACAGACCACCGTCCAGTTGCTCGGCAAGTTTTGGCAGCTCATGGTACATGAGCTGGTCGGCAAGATTGTTCGATTTGGTCGCAATACCAACCGTGATGTTGTTACGGCGTGCTGCCTCGGCAAAAGGCACCAGATAGGCCATCGATTTGCCGACGCCTGTGCCTGCCTCAATTACTCGATGAGTGCCCGTGACCAGCGCATCGCGGACCTCGAGCGCCATCGCGATCTGCTCATCACGCGGCTCGTAGGTGGGATACATGCGATTGACCAGGCCACCTGGCGCATAGTCTGCCTCAATCTCCTCACGACTCGGCATCTTGAGAACCGGCAGTTCATCGGCGTCCACCCGATCGTCGGCGCGATCGGCCTTGAGAACGTCAGCACGAGCGGCGCTGAGAGAGAAGATAGAACCAGGGTTCTGCCCTGCCAAGAATGAGAAGATAGGACGATAGGACCAAGGCACGTCCGGATGCATGTCGGCTAGGCGCGCCATGAGGCCCTGGGGCAAGTCGGTGAGCGCCACGAGCAACACGCGCCATACGCCACACAGGGCGTCGACGTCGGCATTGGCACGGTGTGATACCGAATCGCAGCCAAACAGATCGGCCATAAAAGACAGCTTGTGCGAGGCCAGGCGCGGAAGCGCGATGCGCGACAGCGCCAGCGAATCGATCCAAATATCGCTCACGTTAACGCCGCCTTTGACCGACTCGATAAACGAGCGGTCGAACGTGGCGTTGTGTGCGATCACCGGGCAGCCACCGACAAAATCGGCGAGAGCGGCGACGGCCTCAACCGCCGACGGGGCATCTGCCACATCGGCATTTGTAATGCTCGTGAGCTCGGTAATCTCGGCGGGAATCGGCTGCTTGGGATGCACGAAGGTATCGAAGCGGTCGACGATCTCGCGGCCCGAAAGACGGGCCGCCGAGATCTCGATCAGCTCGTTGTCCTGCACCGAAAGACCCGTGGTCTCGGTATCGAGGACAATCACATCTTCCTCGATAAGGCCGAAGGACTGCGTTTTGGCGCGGTCGGCAAGCGTGGCATAGGAGTCGATGACAAACTGCGGCGTTCCTGACGAAACCGCGTCCTCGATTAGCATGCAATGCCCGCTCGACGAAGGCCCATACGGATCAGGCTGTCACAGACCTGCGGGAACGTCATGTCGTCGGTGTGGCGGATCTCATCCGGATACAGCGACGTATCGGTCATGCCGGGAATGGTATTGGTCTCGAGGATAACGGGGCCGTCCTCGCTCACAATAAAGTCGCTGCGCGAGATACCCAGGCAACCGAGGGCCTTGTGAGCGGCACAGGCAAGTTCCTGAGCGCGAGCGTAATTCTCGGGTGAAATCTGCGCCGGAATGCGATGGATATCCGTAGGGTCGACATACTTCACGTCCAGATCGTAGAACTCGCAGTCCTCGGGCTTACGAATCTCGACAATCGGCAGGGCGCGCACGTCATCTTCGCCGTATACGCCGACGGTGATCTCGGTACCCTCGATGCACTTCTCGACCAGCACTTTGTCGCCGTACTCAAACGCCTTGGCGATTGCCGCGGGCAGCTCGGAGGGCTCATGGACCAGGGAAATGCCATAGCTGGAACCGTTGACGGCCGGCTTCACAAAGCAGCGCTCGCCACAAACCTCGACGATATGATCGATATCGACTTCATCGCCCACCTCGAGCGCAAGGCCGGGGGCAATGGGAATGCCCGCCTTGGCGTATAGGAGCTTAGAGACCTCCTTGTCGGCACCGCAGGCGCTGGCAAGTACGCCCGAGGCCGTGTAGGGGATACCCAGGGTCTCCATGGCACCCTGCATGGCGCCATCCTCACCGCCGGCGCCGTGCATGGCGATAAATGCCACATCGAATCCGCCGGTCGCCATGGTTACCATAAAGTCATCAGCGGCCGTGTCAAGCAGCTCCACCGAGGTGTAGCCGGCTTCCTTCAGTGCCACCACAACGTTCTTTCCCGAATCGAGCGAGATCTCGCGCTCGGCGGAATGACCGCCCGCCAAGACCGCTACGTGCATGTTCTCTAGGCTTTTACCCGGCATGGGCAGACTCCTCCTCTATAATTTCTGCAGCTGATACCATATTGTAGCGATACCCTCTACGTTTCCCCAAAATCGAAAGGCTTCCATGAATCCCAGGACTAAATCTCAGGACATTCGCGACTTGAGCCAAAACGATATTCGCGAGCTCGTGGCCGAACTTGGCCAGCCCGCCTTCCGCGCGAAGCAGCTCATCGAATGGGTCTTTGAGAAGAACGTTTGTTCGTTTGACGATATGACCAACCTTCCCAAGGCTTTCCGTGAGCAGCTTAAAGAGGCTTTTGCCTTTGATACGCCGACTGAACTCACCAAGCAGGTTTCCAAAGATGGCTCGCGCAAGTATCTGCTCGAGTACCACGATGGCATTTCCGTCGAGACTGTCGGCATGCCCCGTCGTAACAAGCTTTCCGTCTGCGTTTCCACCCAGGCAGGCTGCGGCATGGGCTGCGCCTTTTGCGCTACCGGTCTCAACGGCCTCAAGCGCTCTCTGACCGCTCAAGAGATCGTCGACCAGGTGCTTCATGTATCCAACGACTTTGGCGAGCGTGCCACAAGCGTTGTCTTCATGGGCCAGGGCGAGCCGTTTGCCAACTACGACGAGGTTCTCAAGGCACTGCGTATCCTCAACGACCCCGATGGCATCGGTATCGGCGCTCGTCACCTCACCGTCTCTACCAGCGGCGTTATTCCCGGTATTCGCAAATTTGCCGATATCCCCGAGCAGTTCACGCTTGCCGTTTCCCTGCATTCCGCCATCCAGTCGACGCGCAATAAGCTCATGCCCGGTGTTAAGAAGTACACGCTGCTTCGCCTTCACGAAGCGCTTCAGCTCTACACCGAGAAGACTGGCCGCCGCCCGACCTATGAGTATGCCATGATCGAAGGCGTCAACGATACGAATCCCGAGATGCAGGCGCTCTGCGACTTTTGCGAGGGAACGCTGTGCCACGTTAACCTGATTCAGCTTAACGACATCGAGGGCAGCCCGCTCAAGCCGTCGCCGATTCATAAGGTTGAGGATCTTCAGCGTCGTCTTGAGTCCCGTGGCATCGAGACCACGATTCGTAACTCCCGTGGTAACGATATTGACGCCGCTTGTGGACAGCTGAAGCAGCGCTTCAAAGTTCAGAAGAACGCATAGGGGAGTCGCACCCCAATACGTTTCATGTGAAACATCGAACGGCCCCGGTTGCAGGATATGCAACCGGGGCCGTTTCATTTATTGACCTCAATTTTGGACCAGCTGCTACCTTTCCCATTTTTTACGGACAAAATAAGGGGCCCTTGTCTCATGAATCAGACAAGGGCCCCTCAAAATATGCAGGGTAATTGTTAGGTACCTAATAGCCTACATTTTCCCATTGGTTGCTAACCCAACCTTGATTAATCTTAGGATTTTTCGTTACCTGAGCAGTGCGCATGGCAACATCTTCTGTCATAACATCCATTTTCTTTTTGGAAGTATCGACGATATCTTGCGCGCCACGAAGCAAACGACCTCTAAGTTCATCGTCTGTCGCGATCTTATATCCAGCAAAGGCACCAGCTGCGATAGTCGTCGCCAATGCAATCGCTGTTAAAATCTTATTCCTCATCTTGGCCTCCTTGATCAAACTGAATCATTTCGCCAAGAATACGAGAGAGCTCTTCCTCGTCCTTAAACTCAATCTCAATCTTATTCTTTCCACGCGAGCTCTTCACGCGCACGTTGGTATTAAATACCTGACGAAGTACACGCGCAGCCTTTTTAAAAGACTGAGGCGTTGCAGGCCTCGGCGTCTTAGGCGTCTCTCCGGCAGAAAACAATGGAGCAAGATTTTCTGTCGCTCTTACGGAAAGGCCCTCCGCAACAACCTTCTCTGCAAGTCGAATTCGAACATCCTCATAGGGAACTGCAAGAATCGCACGTGCATGACCAGCAGTAAGTTTGCCCTCAAAAATCATCTGCTGAACAACTTCGGGGAGATCGAGAAGGCGTAGCGAGTTTGTAATTGCAGAGCGTGACTTGCTGACTGCCCTCGACAATGCTTCCTGGGTCATACCGCTGGCATCGATAAGCTGGCGATAGCCTTTAGCCTCTTCGACGGGATTCAAATCAGAACGCTGAAGGTTTTCGATAAGAGCAAGAGCAAGCATCTCTTCATCATTAACATCTTTAATGATGACAGGCAGCTCCTCAAGACCAGCAAGCTTTGACGCCTGGTAACGACGCTCACCAGCGATGATCTCATAGCCGTTTCCATGCTTGCGAACCAATAGCGGCTGCAAAACGCCATGTTCTTGGATTGACTCGCTCAACTCGCGAAGTTCAGTTTCGTTAAAGTGAATTCGCGGCTGGTTAGGGTTGGGAACAATATCCTCAATAGGTAGTTTCGTTTCAGATGCAGCCTTTGAAGCGGATGCAGCCGAACCACCGGTCTCATACTCGGCCTCTGAGACCAAAGCATTGAGTCCACGTCCCAATCCGCCACGTTTCTTTGCACTAGGCACGCTTGATCACCTCTTTTGCAAGGTTCATATACGCTTTTGCACCCTTATTTTGAGGTGCATAGGTAATTACCGGTTCTCCAAAAGACGGAGCTTCGGAGATTTTAACCGTACGGGGGATCAGCGTTTTAAACGCCTTGTCACCAAAGTACGATTGAACCTCCTCAACAACCTGATTCGACAGAGAAGTACGCGAGTCATACATAGTCATAAGCACGCCATAGGTGTCTAAGCCCTTATTCAGACGTGATTTGACCATCTTCATTGACTCAAGCAGCTTCGTAACGCCCTCGAGTGCATAATACTCGCACTGGATTGGAATCAAAACGCTGTCTGCTGCTGTCAAGGCGTTGATGGTAAGCAAGCCGAGCGAAGGAGGACAGTCAATGAAAATGAAATCGAACTCGTCCTGAATCGGCTCAAGCAAATCTTTGAGGCGGGTTTCACGAGCAATTGCGCTTACGAGCTCAATTTCGGCGCCTGCAAGCTGAATTGTAGCCGGAATTACGAATACCTTTTTGCAATTTGTATCAAGAACAAGCGATTCTGCCGGCACATCATTCAACAATGCATCATAAATGCAGTGATCAAGATCTTCTTTTTCAATTCCGAATCCACTTGTGCTGTTTCCCTGCGGATCAAAATCGACAATCAGAGTCTTACGACCCTGTTCACCCAGTGCTGCTGCAAGGTTTACAGCCGTCGTTGACTTACCGACGCCGCCTTTTTGATTGATGATTGCAATGATACGCGTGTCTTTTGCGCTCTTAGAACGCTTAACGTCGCGAAATCCCACGGTCCCTCCTGGTGTGTATTAAAGCTGTCAAACGGAGGATGTTTCACGTGAAACATTCCGATTCGATATCAACCGCCATGTTTCACGTGAAACACTGCAAGTTGTTAGTATCCATTATGTTTCACGTGAAACATCTAGGCAAGCGGATTCTTCTTTGCCATGCCATTTGCACGAGGCAATGAAACGGATGCTGGATGACTTTTCTTAAGAACAATGAACTCCCTGTGACCCAAGTCATCAGGCAAATCGATTGCGTTATTCAGAAGCAAAGTGAAGCCGCAAATCTTAGCTGCTGACATGCCGGAAGCAAGCTCATCATCCGAAGGATTACCCTTAGTTATAACAAATAGCCCTCCATCCTTGAGGTACGGAGCCGCATACTCAACAAGAATCGGTAGAGGAGCCAGTGCGCGGGCGGTTACGACAGAGAACTGCTTCTTGTGGCTTCGAGCATATTCTTCAAGACGATCATGAACCGCATGAGCATGTTTCAATCCAAGAGTATGGACAAAAGAATTGACAGCATCAACCTTCTTGCCAACAGAGTCAATATAAGTAGCTTTACGATGCGTGGCTATGGTTAACGGAACACCAGGGAAGCCCGCACCTGTTCCCATATCAAGCAAAGCTCCCTCTGGAGCCTTATTGATATAGGGAAGCAAAACAAGTGAGTCGAGGATATGAAGTACTGCAGCATCTTCTACGTTAAGAATACGGGTGAGATTCGTTGTCTTATTTGTTTCAAGAACCAAATCCAAATGCAGAATACATTTCCTCAGCTCAACATCAGTTACGCTCAAGGAATACTCTTTGCAATAGGAAGTTAGACGACTCAGCATCTCATCAGCCTGCTGATCAGTAAGCACTAACAACGAAAGCTCCTTTCTGACAAAAATCAGTGTATCGAGAACTTTTGACAAAAAAAGGGGACGTGGAAACCACGTCCCCTTAGCATAAGCTCGAGTAGATTATCGAGCAACAATCACCACATGGCGATCAGGGTCAGAACCCTCAGAATGAGTATCAACGGCATCATTGCCACGAAGTGCAATGTGAACCAGTCGGCGCTCGTAGGCATTCATGGGCGGAAGCGAAACACTCTTATGAGTGCGAATGGCACGCTCGGCAGCAGACTGAGCCATGGAGGCAACCTTGTCCTGACGGCGGCTCTTGTATCCCTCGACGTCCACTACAACCGGATACCTAAAGCCAAGCTTGCGGCTCACCAGCAAAGAGAACATAACCTGAAGGGCATCAAGGGTGCGACCATGACGGCCAATGAGAACAGCAAGATCGGGAGCCGTTACATCCAGAATCAGCTCACCCTCGTCGCCCTCATACTCATCGATGGGAGAGTTGGCGGCATCGAAGTGCGAAAGGATGGAACGCAGGATGGAAATCGCAACATCGGCAATGGTGTCGAGCTCCTCATCGGTCAGCTCTTCACCAGCCTTGTAGCGCTGTGCAATCTCGGGATAATCGCCCGCGACCTGCGGGGCAACCTCCTCAAGCATATCCTCGATGATCTCTTCAGACATAACGTACTCCAAAAGTTAGGTACCTAAATAAGATTGATATCCCACTACTTCTTCTTGTGCGGGCGCGGCTTCTTCTCGCGACGAGTGACCTCAACCTGCAGCGGAGCGTTCTTAAGACGCTCCTCTTCATCGGCCTTCGCCTTGTCGATGACCTTCTGTGTCACAAAAATCTGCTGGATAACCTGCCAAGCAGACGAGACGTCGTAGTACAGCAGAACACCAACGGGAAGGCTCCAGCCCATCCAAAGCATCATGACCGTCATGACAACGGCCATCATACGCATGCTCTGAGCCTGCTGGCCGGTCTGGTTGCGCGACATGTAGAGCTGCGGAATCAGGGTCAGGACGGCGAACAGGATCAGGCAGACCAGCGCTGGCAGTGCAACCATAAAGCCATCAGCAAAGGAAGCGCTCGGCGTGGTGGTCAGGTCGGGCAGGATGTTGAAGAACGAGAACGTGCCCTCGTTAAAGTACTGCGGCAGGTTACGCAGCAGCGTAAACAGGGCAAACAGGATAGGCATCTGAATCAGAAGCGGCAGGCAGCCGGACAGCGGATTGAACTTGTTCTCGCTGTAGAACTTCTGCATCTCCTCGGCCTGACGCTGAGGATCGTCGGCATAGCGCTCCTGGATCTCGAGCATCTTGGGCTGCAGCACCTGCATGCGAGCCGTCGACTTGGTCGACTTGAGCATGAGCGGCGTCAGCAGCAGACGGATGATGACCACCAGGATGATGATGGACAGGCCCCAGTCGACCGCAAAGGTCTGGATGAGCTTGAGCAGCTCGAAAAGGATGTTAACGATCCAATCCCACATGTAAGTTTTCCTCCGATAGCGAGTGCCCGCTAGGGCACAGGGTCATAACCGCCGACGTGCAGGGGATTGCAGCGAGCGATGCGCCTCACGGCAAGCCAGCAGCCTCTCAAAACACCGTGCTTCTCAATCGCCTGGACGGCGTATTGCGAGCACGTTGGGTAATAAATGCAGGCGTCAGGCAATAAGGGCGAAATAACCTGTTGATATATGCGAATAGGAGCGATGGCAACACGTCGCAAAACGTGATTGCTCATCGCTCCTCCCCAGCAACGCCGGCGCGCTTCATAAGCGAACGCAACGCCTTGTCCATCTCCTGCGGCGAGGAAATCCTCGTCTTGGGAGTTGCAAACAAGATGATGTCATAACCCGCAACGGGAAATCCGCAGCTGCGGGCGGCCTCGCGCATCACACGCTTAGATCGGTTGCGCACGACGGCACAACCGAGTCGCTTAGCACCAACGAAGGCGACCCTTCCGGAGCCGCCTTCGCCAACCGATTCACATATGGTCATTCGAATCAGAGGGTGATTGAAACGACGCCCCCGACTGAACACATGCTCGAAATCTTGCCGAGACTTAATAGTCTTCATGCGAGATGTGTGTATCGCTGCTAGACAGTGAGACGCTTGCGGCCCTTGGCGCGACGACGGGCGAGCACGGCACGACCACCCTTAGTGGCCATACGGGCACGGAAGCCATGGGTCTTGGCACGCTTACGCTTATTAGGCTGATACGTACGCTTCATCTTAAGTTCCTCCTGCTGCATTTCGAGTGTCCGCGGGGGCGCGGACGCAGATATAGACACGTGAGCTTGAAGATTGTAGGGAAATCAATGTTCAAATGTCAAGAAATCAAAGGTAAAAGGTTGCGCAGTTCACACGGTTCCCCCATAAGCCGAGCTCGATTTAGCGGTGCATGGCAACTTTTCACGATATTTCATCGAGTTTTCAACAGGTCATGTTGGCAATGTTGAGAACTTTTCGTCCGTTTTCCAAAGTTTTCAACAGGTTTTGAAAAGTTGTCGAAAGATGAGAAACATTGCACGGTGAGCTACTATTTGTTCGAAACCTTTTGAAAGATTGCGAGCGGCATGTCTGACGACTTTTACACCATGGTCGATTCCGGAGACCCGGCACCCGACAACGAGCACATCACCGGCGTGCGCGAAGAGCGTGAGGAAGGCGAGCAGACGACCACGCAGGCGCCAAAAGCCATGTACGCCGCGCGCATCGCCGTCTATGACGATATGCTGTCGACACCGCGTGTGATCGTCATTGATCCGCAAGATGTCCGCACGTATTTGGAAGAGACGACCAACACCGTCTACCAGTGCATGAAAGAACAAGGTGGCCATATCTCGCTCATGGTCATCCGCGAGATTGTCGAAAACTTTATCCACGCGCACTTTGCCGAGCCCATCATCTCGATTCTGGACGGCGGAGACACCATCCGCTTTGCTGATCAAGGACCCGGCATCGACGACAAGGAGCGTGCTTTCGACTTTGGCGTTACCAGCGCAAACAGCAAGATGAAGCGCTATATCCGTGGAACCGGAGCCGGGTTTCCCATGGTGCAGGAGTATTTGGAAAACGCCGGCGGGGCGGTGTCCATCGAGGACAACATGGGCAACGGCACCGTGGTTACGGTAAGCCTGGACCCTAAACGCGTGCAGGAAATCGAACGCGCCGGCGGGCGCGGTGCTGCCGTGCGGCCCGAGACGGAGCAACCCGCATATCCCCTGCCGGGAGCTTTTGCGCAGCAGCCCATGGCAACGCAACAGATGCAGCCCCGCGTGGGACAGATGCAGCAGCCCGGAATGCTTCCCACACAAGAGCCCCAGGCGACTTCGATGTCGATGGCGCCAAACATGCCAGAGGCCATGCCGCTGGCAGATCAGGATGCAGCAGCAATGCAGCAGGCGACGGGAGCAGCGGATGGCCAGCAAATGGGCTATCAGCCGTACCAACAGGGATATCCATATCAGCAGATGCCGCCACTGGGGTATGGCCAGCAGATGCCTCTGCAGCCTTACCAACAGTGGCCTCAAAGTTTTCAACAGCAAATGCCGCCGATGCAGAGTTCTCAACAACCAGCAGCTCAAATGATGTATCCTAATGCAGCAAATCAGTATGCGCAGCCACAACCGGACGTGTTCGTAAGCGATCGCGGCAACGCCGCGCTGGGCTATCTGGCGCAAAATCAAGCGTGCGGTGCAACCGATCTGGCGAGGGCGTTTGGAAACTCGGCCCCTACTTGGTCACGCACGCTCAATGACTTGGCGCAGGCCGGCTTGGTCATCAAGCATGGCCAGAAATACCATCTGACCGAACTCGGCGCCGCTCGCGTGCGAGCTCAGAGCTAAAGAACGGGAGAGACAGTGGACGAGGAAGCAAGCATCATCCTGGGGGATGCCATCGCCTTTTGCCAGCGCGACGGCCAAGATGCACGCCTCATCAACATGCTGGGGCAATCGCGCGCCATAAGCCTGACCGAAGATACGCTCACGATCGAGGCCCCCTCGCGCTTTGCCATCGCGCAGCTCAAAAAGCATCAGCCGACTATTGAGGCCTATCTGGAAGAAATCGCCTTTGCGCCGATCGCGCTCGATATCGTGGCACCGCAAGGCACCGCAGCGGAATCCGCCACGGCTCCCGCTGCTTCCCCGGCGGTGCCGGCCTCCGCAGGCGACGTGCCGACAATCGAGCACCAGCACAGCGATGTTTCCCGTGAAACCATGGCACCGTTGCCGACCGCCGCTGCGACGTCAACGAACGCACCCGTCACGCACATGCCCATCGCTCACGACGCAGCGGCGGGCGCGGATTCGGGCATTGCAATCAAGAACACGCTCTCGGCCGATGATTTTCGTCGCATGATGAACCAGATGAAGGGCGGAGCGCCGACTAAGTCCACGCAAGCTGCGACCCCCGCTTCACCCATGCCAGCACCGACCGTACCGGCCGAGCAGAATACGGATGGAGCCCCGCTCGCCGCGAACTCAAAATTTACCTTTGAGAACTTTGTCTACGGCCCCGAGAACAGCCATGCCTATCGCTCGGCACTCAAGTTTGCCGCCCTCGCGGACGAGCGCGGCACGTGCACATCACTGTTCATCTACGGCAAATCGGGCCTGGGCAAGACGCACCTGCTGCTTGCTATCAAAAACGAGCTCGCCGAGAAGTCGCCCGAGATCAAGGTCAAGTATGCCAACTCCCAGGCATATCTGGACGACCTGATGACCGAGTTCGACCGCCAAAAGAAGAGCAACGCCCCCATCATGCAGGCGTACCACGGCGTGGACGTGCTCATCATCGATGACATCCAAAACATCATCGGCAAGCGCGCGAGCGTGGACTACTTTTTCCAGCTCATGGACGAGTTCATCCGCAACAACAAGAAGGTCGTCATCGCGGCAGACCGCGCCCCCAAGGACCTGAGCATGGACGAGCGTCTGACCAGCCGCTTCAACGCCGGCATGCTCTGCCTGGTCGCAGAGCCCAGCTACGAGATGAAATACAAGATCTTGCAGCGCTATTACGAGAACACCATCGTCGCCGCTCCCGAGGCAGGCGACGACTCGCTGCTGGCGGCCTATGGGGGCGACAGCGGGCACCTGACCGACGAGCACTTTAAACACATGGCCGAGGTCTCGGGCACCAACATCCGCGAACTCGAGAGCTTTTGCGAGCGCTGCGCCGGCGAGGCGGGCGACCGCGAGCGCGAGGGCGGGGAGCTCACCTTTGACGATATCGACGCCATCGCCAGTCAGTACTTCGACACATCGGCCAAAAAGATCAACGTCCAGACGGTTCAGTCCGTCATCGAAGAGCAGTACGGCGTGACGCACGAGGAGCTCATCGGCCCGCGTCGCAACGCCAATATCGCCAAAGCACGCCATATCGCTATCTACCTGGCCATCGAGATGTGCGAGATGACGACCACGGCGGTGGGCGCCGAATTTGGCAACCGCAACCACTCGACCGTCAGTACGAGCTACAAAAAGGTCCAGAAGATGATCCAGGAAGACCGCACCGTCACCGAAGACCTCAAGTCGCTGCGCGATAAAATTACACTGCGCTCGTAGGGAAATAGAGACACCTGTTGAAAACTTGTCGAAACCACGGGCATAAGGTGTCTAAAACCCAACCTGCGGTGATGAAAAGTTTTGCGCAGGTTTTGAACGTGGAAAACCACCCCTGTTGCACACAGGTTGCTGTCGATTCTCTTTCTGGGTCTGACCTGCGTCTTTGGGAGTAATCAACAGTTTCGTCAGTGCTATTACTATTATTAAGATATTTATATCTATAGAAAGGTATTAAAAGATGAAGTTCACCGTCAGCCAGAGCTCGCTTACACAAGCCATCGGCGTCGTTATGAAGGGTGTCGCTTCGGCATCCACCCTCCCCATCCTGTCGGGCGTGCTCGTTAAGGCCCAAGACGGCATCTTGGAATTCCAGACCTCTAACTACACCATCTCGATCCGTCATCGCATCGCGGCGCATGTCGAAGAAGAGGGCGAGATGGTTATCCCCTGTAAGATGCTCTCCAATATCACCAAGACCCTCCCCGATGCCCCGGTCACCTTTGAGCTGTCCGAGCGCCAGGTGCTGATTGGTTGCGAGAAGAGCTCTTTTAGGCTGAACACGCTCGATGCCAATGACTTCCCCGAGTTTCCGGCCTATGCCATCGAGAGTGCCGTGGAGCTGCCGACCGATGTCTTGTCCGAAATGGTCGGCCGCGTGTGGCGCGTCACCTCGACCGACAAGGCCCGCCCCATCCTGGGCGGCGTGCACATGAAGGTCGAGAACAACACCGTGCGCCTGGTGGCGACCGATTCCTTCCGCTTGGCCGTGTGCGATACACAGGTCGAGACCTCAACCCTCGAGGGCTCCTTTGAACTCAACGTTCCGGCCGACGCCTTTAACGACGCGCTGAACATCATGGCCAGCCAGGCGACCATCATGATCGGGGCTACCGACACCCAGGTCGTCTTTGAGGCCGGCAACACCACCTACGTGTCGCGCCGCATCGAGGGCGTGTACCCCAACTATAAGCAGCTCATCCCCGATTCGTGCGTGACGAGCGTCAAGATCGACGTCGCCGCTTTTAACGCCGCCCTCAAGCGCGTGGCCGTTATCGCGAGCGCCAACCCCGCCGTCAAGTTCGAGATCGATGTCGAGAACGGGCAGATGGGCCTGTCCTCCATTTCCAATGACCAGGACCTTGCGCAGGAGACGATCGATGTCGAGGCCGAGGGCGAGTCGGGTACCATCGCCTTCAACTACCATTACATCTTCGGCTGCCTCAATGCCCTGTCCAAGGAGAAGGAGATCACGCTGGAGCTCAAGAGCTACTCGCAGGCGGGCATCTTTAAGTCCTACGATAAGATCAACTACCTGTACCTGGTCATGCCGGTCCGCATCTAGCGCTGCGCTATGACCATGTTCGCCCGCGATCTTTCCGTCGCGCACTACCGCAGCTTCGATAGCTATCGCCTTGCCCTGGACGAGGGCGTGACGATACTTGCGGGACCCAACGCGGCGGGAAAGACCAATCTCATAGAGGCGCTGCAGCTGCTGACGAGCGGCGCCTCGTTTAGGCATCCGACCGCAGCGGAGCTCGTCCATGACGGCGTGGGCTCGTGCAAGATCGAGCTGAGGCTCGAGGGCGACGGCCGCGTGCTTGATATGGGATTGAGCGCGGAGGACGGTAAGCGCTCGTTTAGCCGCAACGGCAAGAGATGCTCTGCCGCTGGTGTGCGCGGGGTTCTGCCGAGTGTGCTGTTTTGCCCCGACCATCTGGACATGGTTAAGCGAGGCGCCAGTGTGCGCCGCGCCGCCCTCGATGACTTTGGCATGCAGCTGAGCGCACGCTATGCCGATCTTGCGAGCACCTATGGGCGCTGCGTGACCCAGCGTAACGCCTTGCTCAAGGAGACCTGGTGCTGCCGCGAGATGCTCGGCGCGTGGAACGATTCGATTGCCCGCGCGGGCTCGGCCCTGCTCGTGCACCGGTTAGCCCTGCTCGACCGGCTGGCGGGCCATGTGCACACTGCCTACGGGCAAGTGGCGTCAGGTGAGGCCGCCAACGTGACCTATGCGTCCACGCTGGGGGATTTGCCCCAGGTCGAGGATCGCGAAGAGCTGAAGGGTTGGGCGTACGAGTGCATGCTGGCTGCCCTTGACGAGCATGCCGACGAGGAAATTCGCCGCGGCGTGACGTTGGTGGGACCGCATCGCGACGAGATTGAGTTTACCGTGGCGGGTCGCTCCGCCCGTTCATTTGCCAGCCAAGGACAGCAGCGCACGCTGGTGCTGTCCTGGAAGGTGGCCGAGGTCGCCGTGGCTCGCGATGTCCTGGGCACCGCCCCACTGCTGCTTCTGGACGACGTGATGAGCGAGCTCGACGGCGAGCGTCGCGGCGCTTTCCTGCGGCTGATCGGCGATGATATCCAGACGGTCATAACTACGACCAACCTGGGGTACTTTACCGATGACCTGCTTGATCGAGCCAAGGTGGTGAGCATGGGTGAGACGTGCTAATTACGAGCGCGAGAGCGAGACAGTCGCCTTCAGCGGGTTTTTGAACGCAGAGCGCCAGCGCATCCTGGCGGCTGCGACCTCCGAGCGCCGTGCGCAGATGGAGGCTGCCGAGGAGTCGCGCACGGTCTATCGCGCATGGAACGCGGTGTGCTCGGGCACGCGCGAGGGACGGCATGTGACGGGACTGCGCTACCTGCCCGAGTCCAATGAGCTGCTGGTGTATCTCGACTCGCCCTCGTGGACGCAGGAAATGACGCTGTTGCGCGAGATCATCCGCGCGCGCATGGAGCGCGCCGGTGCGCATGTGGACGGCCTGGTGTTCAAAACCACCGCGCCCGGTCACACGCCGCCCGCCGCCAAGGAACGCCTGCGCCCGGCGGCGACCGAGCGACCGCCGGCCCCGCACGCTGACCTAAGTGAGGCCGAGCGTACCGAGATCGAGCGCCAAGTGGCGCCCATCGAAGACCAAAAACTGCGCGAGGCCCTCGAGAATGCCATGAGAGCCAGTGCCGAGTGGGCCAAGGGCGTGCAAAGCAAAAAAGAGCCTTAAATCGCATCTGGTGGCCTTGTAGAGCCAAATACCCTCGTTCCCGAGGGTATTTTTTTACGATAAACTAGTAAGGCTGTACACATTTTCTTGACTGAAGGAGGACGTGTGGCAAACGAAAACGATTACGATGGCGGCGAGATTAAGATTCTCGAAGGTCTCGAGGCCGTTCGTAAGCGCCCGGGCATGTATATCGGCTCGACGAGCGCCAGCGGTCTGCATCACCTGGTGTGGGAGATCGTTGACAACTCCGTCGACGAGGCCATGGCCGGTTTCTGCACCGAGATCCAGGTGACGGTCCACGCCGACAACTCCATCACGGTCGTCGACAACGGGCGCGGCATCCCCGTCGACGAGCACCCTGTTAAAAAGATCCCGACGCTCGAGGTCGTCATGACGATCCTGCACGCCGGCGGTAAGTTCGATAACTCGGCCTATAAGGTCTCGGGTGGCCTGCACGGCGTGGGCATCTCCGTCGTCAACGCGCTGTCCAAGCGCGTGGTCGTTCAGGTTCGTCGCGATGGCAACACCTACGAGATGGAGTTCTCGCGCGGCAAGACCGTCAAGAAGATGGAGGTCGTGGGCACCTCGGATTCGACGGGCACCACCGTCACCTTCTGGCCCGACGACGAGATCTTCGAGACCTGCGTCTACGATTTCGATACACTGCACAACCGTCTGCAGGAGACGGCGTTCCTCAATAAGAACCTCAAAATCGTGCTGACCGACGAGCGCGATGCGACTCCCCACGTGGAGGAGTTTTGCTACGAGGGCGGCATCACCGACTTCGTCAAGTTCCTCAACGAGGGCAAGGACGTCCCCGAAGCCTTTAAGGAGCCCATCTACATCGAGGGCAAATCGGACCCGGACGCGCCTGTGACCAAGATGGGCGAGGTCGAGGTTTCCCTGCAGTGGAATAGCGGCTACGGCGAGAACGTCATGTCGTTTGCCAACGACATCTACACTCCCGAGGGCGGCATGCACCTTGAGGGCTTCCGCACCGCGCTCACCCGCGTGATCAACGACTACGCGCGCAAACAGAACCTGCTCAAGGAAAAAGACGCCAACCTGACCGGCGACGATGTGCGCGAGGGCCTTTCGGCCGTTATCTCGGTCAAGCTGCCCGATCCGCAGTTTGAGGGGCAGACCAAGGCCAAGCTCGGTAGCTCCTATATGCGCGCGCTCACGCTCAAGATCGTGACCGACGGCCTCGCCGATTACCTCGAGGAGCATCCCAAGCCCGCTCGCGAGATCGTCAAGAAGGCGCAACAGGCCTGCAAGGCGCGAAACGCTGCCCGCAAGGCGCGCGAGGCGACCCGTCGCAAGAGCCTGCTCGAGACGGCGTCCCTGCCCGGTAAGCTCGCTGACTGCTCGGTACGCGATGCCGAGCTGACCGAGCTCTTCATCGTAGAGGGCGACTCGGCAGGCGGTTCGGCCAAGGACGGCCGTCGCCGAGACATCCAGGCGATTCTGCCCCTGCGCGGCAAGATTCTGAACGTCGAGCGCGTTGGTGACCATCGTGCGTTCTCGAGTGACACCATCCAGTCGCTGATTACCGCGATCGGCTGCGGCGTCACGACGAGCGCCGGCGACGGCGGCGACTTCGATATCACCAAGGCGCGCTACCACAAGATCATCATCATGACCGATGCAGACGTCGACGGTGCGCACATCCGCATCCTGCTGCTGACGTTCTTCTACAAGTACATGCGTCCGCTGATCGATGCCGGCTACGTCTATGTTGCCTGTCCGCCCATCTTTGGCATTAAGGTGCGCAACAAGATCCACTACGTGTATCCCAACGGCCGCCAGCCCGAAGACGAGATCCTGCGCGACACCATCCAGAGTCTGGGCCTGAACCCTGACGACAACGACGAGGACGGCAAGGCCAAGGACGGCAAGATCACCAAGAAGCGCAAGGGCTATACCGTCCAGCGCTACAAGGGCCTGGGCGAGATGGACCCCAAGCAGCTTGCCTCGACGACGATGGACCCCAAGACCCGCATCCTGCAGCGCGTATCGATCGAGGACGCCGTGGTGGCAGACCGCGCCGTGCGCGAGCTGATGGGTTCCGAGGTCGGCTATCGCCGTGAGTACATCGAGAAGCACGCACATGATGCACGATTCCTTGACGCTTAAGAGGAGGTAACGTGGCAGACGATATCAACAATAACGAGGGTATGGGCGAGGCCGGCGATGCCGGCATGCCCGACGATCTGAAGCGCCTGCTTGCCCGCGCTGAGCAGGGCGAGGACGGCGATCCTGACGCCTATAACCCCGATGCCGATGATGACGAGGAAGAGGACGACGACGGTGAGCTCGAGGAGAGCTTTGGCGAAGTCGATCGTGGCGCCTCGGCCGGCGAGGATATCAACGGCGGCCAGCTCCAGATTTCGGAGTTTGGCCGCGAGATGAAGCAGTCGTTTATCGAGTATTCGATGTCGGTCATCACGGCGCGCGCCCTGCCGGACGTGCGCGATGGCTTAAAGCCGGTGCACCGCCGCATCCTGTACGCGATGAACGAGAGCGGCATCTACCCCAACCGCCCGCACAAGAAGTCGGCCTGGACGGTCGGCGAAGTTATCGGTAAGTACCACCCGCACGGCGATTCCGCGGTCTACGAGGCCATGGTCCGCCTGGCGCAGTGGTTCTCCATGCGCACGCCGCTCATCGACGGTCACGGCAACTTCGGTAACATCGACGGCGACGGCGCGGCAGCCATGCGTTACACCGAGAGCCGCCTGGCCAAGCCCGCCATGGAACTGCTGCGTGACCTGCAGAAGGATACCGTCGACTGGCAGCCCAACTACGACGAATCGCTCGCCGAGCCCGTGGCACTGCCTGCGCGCTTCCCCAACCTGCTGGTCAACGGTAGCCAGGGCATCGCCGTCGGCATGGCCACCAACATCGCCCCGCACAACCTCACCGAGGCGATCGAGGCCACCTGTTACCTGATCGACAACCCCGACGCCACCGTCGACGAGCTCATGCAGATCATGCCCGGTCCGGACTTCCCCACCGGCGCCATCATCATGGGCAGCGCCGGCATTAGGCAGAGCTACGAGACCGGCCGCGGCTCCATTACCGTGCGCGCCAAGGCTCACGTGGAGTCCACCAAGACCGGCCGCAGCCGCCTGGTCTTTACCGAGATTCCCTACATGGTCAACAAGGGCACCCTGCAGGAGAAGATCGCCCAGCTCGTCAACGACAAGCGCATCGAGGGCATCTCGGATATGCGCGATGAGTCCAACCAGAAGGGTATCCGTCTGGTCATCGAACTCAAGAAGGGCGTCATCCCGCAGGTCGTGCTCAACAACCTGTACAAGTACACCTCGCTGCAGACGACCTTCGGCGCCAACAACCTGGCGCTCGTCAACGGCGTTCCCAAATGCCTGAGCCTGCGCGAGATGCTGCAGCACTACATCGACCACCAGGTCGACGTCGTCACCCGACGCACCCGCTTCGACCTTAAGAAGGCCCAGGCCCGCGCGCATATCCTCGAGGGCTACCTGATGGCCCTTGACCATATCGACGAGGTCATCAGCATCATCCGTTCCTCGCAGACCGACTCCGAGGCCAGCAGCCGCCTGATCGAGCGCTTTGGCTTTACGCCCGAGCAGACCACGGCCATCCTCGAGATGAAGCTGCGCCGCCTGACCGGCCTGGAGCGCGACAAGATTCAGGAAGAGCTGGACGGTCTGCGCCGCGCCATCGCCTACTACGAGGACCTGCTGGCGCACGAGGAGAAGATCCTGGGCGTCATCAAGGAAGAGATGCGCGAGATCTCCAAGAAGTTTGGCGATAAGCGCCGCACCGAGATCAGCCAGGTCGAGAAGGACCTGGATGTGGAGGACCTCATCGCCGACGAGGACATGGTCGTGACCATCACCCACACCGGCTATGTGAAGCGTATCCCGGTGGCTGCCTATCGCGCCCAGAAGCGCGGCGGCAAGGGCGTGTCGGGCGTCAACCTCAAAGAGGACGATGTCATCGACGAGATGTTCATCGCGTCCACGCACGAGTACGTGCTGTTCTTCTCGAGCAAGGGCAAGGTCTATCGCCTGAAGGTGCACGAGCTGCCGGTCGGCACGCGCCAGGCGCGCGGCACCGCGATCGTCAACCTGCTGCCCTTCGAGGAAGGCGAGAAGATCGCGAGCGTCATCAGCTGCCGCGAGTTCCCCGCCGACGAGTTCCTGATGTTTGCCACCAAGAGCGGCATGGTCAAGAAGACTGTGATGAGCGCCTATGACCGCAGCCGTCGCGACGGCCTGATCGCCATCAACCTGAGGGATGACGACGCGCTGCTCGCTGTGCGCCGTGTGCGCGAGGGTGACAAGATCATCATGGCCACCACCGCGGGCAAGGCGATCATGTTCCCCGAGGACCAGGTGCGCGCCACCGGTCGCGATACCAGCGGCGTTCGCGGCATCGGCATGAAGGACAGCGTGAGCGTTCTGGGTATGGAGGTCACCAACGGCAACGGCGACCTGTTCGTCATCACCGAGCGCGGCTACGGCAAGCGCACACCGGTCGCGGACTACCCGGAGCAGAACCGCGGCGGCCAGGGCGTCTACACCATCCAGATGACCGAGCGCAAGGGCAACCTCGCGGCCATGAAGACGGTGGGCCCGCAGCACGAGCTGTTCATCGTGACGGAAGGCGCGACGGTCATTCGCGTCAAGACCGACGAGATCAGCCAAACCGGCCGAGCCACCCAGGGCGTCAAGATGATGACCGTCGACGACAACGACCGCGTATGCGCCGTAGCCCGCATGACGGCGGCCAAAGAAAAGCCCGAAGGCGAAGGCACCGAGGATGCAGCCGCAACTAGCACCGAGGAAGCCCCCGTCGACCTAGGCGACGGCAACGACATACCAGAGGATCTCCTAGACGAGTAAGTAGCCCTCTCTGGTTGAAAACTATCAGCCCCCTTATATCGGCGGTCGGCGCACTGCGCGCCGACCGCTTTTTTGAAAACCTTGGGATCAGCGTTCGCCCCGGCCGCGCGGCGGCATGTGAAGTCGATCGCGAGTTCCGCACGAGCCGGAGAGCACTTAATGTGCTCTCCGTGCGAG
>UQHO01000030.1 GCA_900540995.1 uncultured Collinsella sp.
GCGTCGTGGCCGGGTGGAGAAAAGACCCCGGGGCCAGCCGGCAGCCGTCAACGCCGTGGTGGATACCATGTCGTTGCCCGGACCGCACAGCATGTTCAGGCCGTGTTTAGTTGCCTGGCCGGCATACGGCAGCACGTCGACGATGGGGGCAGACCCGCCTTTTTGCACGCAGCCGCAGCTCTTGTCCTCGAGCGTGGTAATACCGCCGTCCTTGTTGCCGGGGCTCGGGTTCTCGTAGACGACCTCGCCGTGGCTAATAAAGTAGCCCTTAAAGCCATTGAGCATGTCGGAAGCGGCGTTAAAGACCTGCTCGTTCTCACAACGATCGAGCAGGATACTCTCGGCGCCAAACATCTCGGGCACCTCGGTAAGCACCGACGTGCCGCCGCGGGCGACAACCATATCACTCACGCGACCGATCGTGGGATTGGCGGTAATGCCCGAAAGGCCGTCGGAGCCGCCGCACTTAAGGCCAATAACCAGCTCGGAGGCCGGAATGGGCTCGCGCTTGGCCTGCTTGGCGAGGTCTGCCAGCTCGGCCAGAATCTTGTGGCCCTCGATCTGCTCGTCGGCTACATCTTGGCAGGTGAGAAAACGAACGCGCTCGTGATCAAAGTCACCGAGCTCGTCGAGCACCTGCTGGTGCGTGCAGTTCTCGCAACCGAGCGACAGGAATAGCACGCCGGCCGCATTAGGATGACGCGAGAGCGCCACCAGCAGACGACGCGTCTGGGCATGGTCGGCGCCGGTCTGCGAGCAGCCAAAGGGATGCGGGAAGTAGTAAACACCCTCCAGCGAGCCATCGACCAGATCCTGGGCCTGCTCACACATGGCACGGGCGACTTCGTTGACACAGCCGACCGTGGGGATGATCCACAGCTCATTACGCGTCGCGGCACGACCGTCGGCGCGGCGGAACCCCATAAAGGTCTCGGGCTCAACGGGATCCACGACCGGATGTGTGGGGTTGTAGGTGTACTCGACCTCGCCCGAAAGGTTGGTCTTGACATTATGTGTATGAAGCCACTGACCGGGCTGGACATCGCCCGTCACATGGCCGATAGGAAGGCCGTACTTGATGACGTCCTCCCCCGCGGCAATCGAGCGCACGGCCATCTTATGACCCTGCGGAATATCCTCCGCGGCCACGACCTCGCCCACCCCGGGAACCGCGACGGCGGTGCCCTTGGCAAGCGGCGACAGCGCGACGATCACGTTGTCGGCCGGATTGATCTGGATAGTGTTCATTGCAAATGGTCCTAACCCTACAGGTTGAGCAGAAGTCGAGACGCGGGCACGCCGTCCCGCGCCCGCGTCTGCGCCGGAAATTTACGCCTGAGCGTTGGCGAAGGCCTGCTTGGCGCCCTCGGCACGCACGACGGCGAGCACGCTGACGACAAACTCCTCAAGACCTGCGATCTGCGTAAGGTCCTCGCCCCACATCTGCTCGTTGGTGAGCACGTCGTGCACCAGCTGGGCATCGTCGGCGCCGGCATGGGCGGCGTAGAAGTCGAGCACGAAGGCGTCGTCCTGAGCGGTGTACTCGGTGCCGTCGGAGCGACGCAGGTGCAGGCCGTCGCCCTCGCGGGACACGAGCTCCTGCGTGTAGAAGGAGATGAGCGTAGCGAGGCTCGTGGCCAGGCACTTGGGCAGGTTGCCGGTCTCGGCAACGTAGTCCTTGAGCGTGGGCAGGTCGCGAGCGCGCCACTTAGCCGTGGAGTTGAGGCAAATGGAGAGTAGCGCGTGGTCGATAAACGGGTTGTCGAAGCGATTCTCGACAGCGGCGGCAAAGGCCTTGCAGTCCTCGACATCCAAGTCGGCGGCAAGCGTCGGAATGACCTCGTCGTAGAGCATGGTGTTCATGAAGCCGCGAATGGTCTCGTCATGCATGCAGTCGCGCACGATATCAAAGCCGGCAACCCAGGAACCCGGAACGAAGGCGGTGTGGGCACCGTTGAGGATGCGGACCTTGCGCTTCTTGTATGGGGTGACGTCGGGGGTCACAAAGACACCCGGCAGACCGGCCTTCACGAAGGGAAGCTTCTCGGCAAGCGACTCGTCGCCCTGGATGCCCCACATCTGGAAGGGCTCGCGCACGGCCAGGAAGGGATCCTCGTAGCCCAAGCGCTCGGCCACGGCAGCGGCCTCCTTGGGATCGCGGATGCGACCCGGAACGATGGTGTCGACGAGCGTGGTGCAGACGGTGCAGTCGTTGGCCATCCACTGCGAAAACTCGTCCTCCCAGCCCCAGTCGCTCACGTACTGGTTCATGATGCGCAGCAGCTCCTCGCCGTTATGGTCGATGAGCTCGCAGGCGAGCACGATGACGCCCTGCTTGCCGGCAGCCCAGCGGGCATGGAGTACCTGGGCAAGCTTGGCAGGGAAGCTCGCGGGGGGCATGTCGTCGGCCTTGCAGGACGGATCGTAGGCGATACCGGCCTCGGTGGTGTTGGAGACGACAATCTCCAGGTCGTCGGAAACGGCGACCTCCATCATGGCGCGGTAGTCGTCCTCACGATACGGGTTGAGGCAGCGGCTGCAGGCGCTGATCACGCGGGACTCGTCAACCGTGTTGCCGTTCTCCTTGCCGCGCACCAGCACGGTGTACAGGTCGTCCTGGGCATTGATACCGTCGGCAAAGCCAAAGGCCCCGCTGATGGGCTGCACCATGACGACCTTGCCGTTCCAGCCGGTGGCCTCGTTGCCCATGTCAAAGAAGCGGTCGACGAAGGCGCGCAGGAAATTGCCCTCGCCAAACTGCAGAACCTTCTCGGGAGCATCCTTGGGCAGCAAATAGCCCTTGTAGCCGATCTTCTCGAGCGCATCGTAGCTGATGTTCTCCATCTATGTGTCTCCTTAGATGTCTGTTAGCGTGCAAGCAAAACGGGGCTCCGCGTGTGGCAACGGCGCCCAGGGTTCGATGTGATTCGACGCGGGCTTAGGCCTCGACGGTGTCCAGGTCAAAGCCAAAGTAGCGGACCGCATTGTTGTAGCTGATGTCGCGCACGATACTGCCCAGCAGCTCCATGTCGGCCGGGTACTTGCCCTGCTCGACCCACTCGCCGATCACGCTGCACAGCACGCGACGGAAGTACTCGTGGCGCGGATAGGACAGGAAAGAGCGGGAGTCGGTAAGCATGCCCACAAAGTTGCCCAGCACGCCCTCGTTAGCCAGAGCCGTGAGTTGCTCGCGCATGCCGACCTCGTTGTCGTTGAACCACCAGGCGGAGCCGTTCTGGATCTTACCGGCGGTCGGAGCCTCCTGGAAGCAGCCCATGACGGTATCGATCATGGTGTTATCGATGGGGTTCAGGCTGTACAGGATGGTCTTGGGCAGGCCGCAGGTCTCCTGGATGGAGTTGAGGAAATCGGCGAGCTGGTCGGACGGCGTGTAGTTGGAGATGCAGTCGTAGCCGGTGTCGGGACCGAGCTTGGCAAACATGGCGCGGTTGTTGTCGCGCTTGCAACCAAAGTGCAGCTGCATGGCCCAGCCCAGACGGACATACTCACCGGCAACGAACTGCATAAAGGCAGTCTTGTACTTGAGGACTTCTTCCTCGGTGAGCGGCTCAGCAGCCAGGCCCTTGGCAAAGATGGCCTCGATCTCGTCGGCGGTAGCCGGGACGTACATAACGTAATCGAGTGCGTGGTCGGAGGCGCGGCAGCCCAGCTCGTGAGCAACGTCGTAGCGCTTGGAGATGGCAGCCTTCATGCCCTCGAAGTCGCTGACCTCAACGCCGGCAACCTCGGAGAGGCGCTTGCAGTAGTCGGCAAACTCCTGGCCGCGCTCGATGCGCAGGGCGGCGTCGGGGCGCATGGCGGGAACGACCTGAACGTCAAAGCTGTCGTCGGCTGCAATCTTCTTGTGCCACTCAAAGCTGTCGGCGGGGTCGTCAGTAGTGCAGATCATGCGGACGTTGGACTGCTTGATCAGGTTGCGGCAGGTGAAGCTGGCCTCGGCGAGCTTGGCGTTGGCAAGGTCCCAAACCTCCTGGGCAGTCTTGCCGTTGAGGACGCCCTCGTAGCCAAAGTAGCGCTTAAGCTCCAGGTGGCTCCACTCAAAGACGGGGTTGCCGACGCAGCGACCCAGGGTCTCGGCCCACTTTTGGAACTTCTCGCGAGCAGGGGCGTCGCCAGTGATAAAACGCTCGTCGACGCCGTTGGCACGCATCAGGCGCCACTTGTAGTGGTCGCCGCCCAGCCAAACCTCGGTGATGTTCTCGAAACGCTTGTCCTCCCAGATCTCCTTGGGGGAAATGTGGCAGTGGTAGTCGACGATGGGCATGCCCTCGGCAAAGTTGTGGAACAGCTCCTCACCGGTCTTGGTGCTCAGCAGGAAATCCTGATCGTCCATAAAGTTTTTCATCAAACAGCCCCTTTGCTGGCAAGGCGGGCGCACGACGCGCTCGTTATCCTTTAGGTGAACGTTCACTATACTAATCCATTGCACCTCAAAAGGTGAACGTTCACCTAACTACCACGGGGTGAACGGTAGATTTTGCCCGTTCAACGGTTGCTGGAGCTGTGACTTGCATGTATTGCGGACTGGTTGGCGTCCCCGAACACCGAACTTGAGCGCTTTTGCTCAGGTGGGTCATGTCCCGACGTACATTTTTGGGAGTATTCAGCATTGGAGCGCGCCGTGCGCCATCCTCAGCGTCCTATTTGGAACGCAGATAGCGCCCGATCGGCATAAAAAGTGTCCCCGATGGCAAATTACGCCATCGGGGACACTTAAAACAGTCGTTCTGCACCTCATTCAGGGCATGCCAATGCTGAATACTCCCAAAAATGCACGTCGCAAGAGGGGGTACCTGCTCAATCGGCTAAATACCCGCAAGTTCGCAGTAGCGGTCGACATTGCTGGCAAATACCATCTCGACGGCGCCCTTCTGGACGGGCACCGTCGGGGTCCTTCCCCACAGCAGATAATCGCCCAGCGTCTTAGCGCCGCGATACGCCAGGCTCGTCGGGTCCTTATAGACAATATTGGTAAAGATACCGCGGCGCAAGGCCAGGGCGCTTTCGGGAAACAGGTCGTTGCCGATCACCATAACCTGACCGGCCTTGCCGCTCGAGACAAGCGCATCGGCAACCACTTCGGAACCAACGGCAAAAACGCTACAGATAAGTTCGGGGGCGTCCGGCGCACCCAAGCGCTTTTCGAGCTCATGCTCGAGTTGTTTGACTTGCGCATGGGCACCTGCAAGATCCTCAACCTGCCATGGAATATCACGTTCGCGCAGGTAATTGTGGAAGGCGCGGGCGGTTAGATAGTGCGAATCGGTATATGGGTCGCCTGTCAAAAGGAGCACGCGGGCGTCGGCCCCAGAAGCATGGACCAGGTTTGCCGCCTGCTCGGCCATAAGGCTGCCTGCCGTCGAATAATCGGCCAAGCTCGCACCCAAACGATTCAAATGCGGACGGTCGCCGTCGACAAGCTCAATCGTCACGCCCGCCTCGGCGATCTGCCCCAAAAGCTCAGTCGCACGATCGTCGCCCGGCGCATAGGCGAGCAAGCCATCGATCTTCTCGCCCACCTGCAAACGCTCGTCGATTTGCTCGAGCGCGTCAGCGTAACCGCCCACGCCAAATTCAACACGCTCAACCGTAATGCCCTGGTCGATGACCTCCTGTTCAAAGCGATTGCAGCCTTCCCACAGGTAACGGAAAAAGTACGCTCCCTCGCGCGATGCGCGGGGCAGGCAAAACACCAGATTGATATCCTTGCGGCGCAGGCTTGAGGCACTTGTGTTGCGGTGATAGCCCATGGCCTCGGCCTTAGTGTTCACCTTGGCGCGCACGGATTCGCTCACGCCGGCCTTTCCCGTCAGGGCCTTGTGCACGGTATTGATGGAAACGCCAAGCTCGGCGGCTATGTCCTTCATGGTTACGCGAGCGCTCATGCGGTTACTCCGTTATAGATAAGTTGCCAATTAATAGTCCAGTTAACGATACCCCAAAAATACTCTTCGACTCGCCGTGCTCTCCCTCAAATGCACAAAGCGCCCCGCGAACGGATGCCCGCGGAGCGCTTGGATGTCCGGACCTTATTTGATACCGCGACCCAAGTCTTCGGCGATTTTGTCCACGCCCTTAAGTGCGGCGCACGTCTTTTTGTTGGAGCAATGCCCGGTGCAAACGCCACCCTGAGCGCAGTCAGCGCAGGTGCCCTTGCGGTAGATGCGCACGCACACGGCGACAAACGCAACGCCGATAACAGCCAGTACAACAATATCGATAGGTGCCATAGCAAGCCTCCTCTAGTTAACCACCACTTACTTTACCCCATTCTCCACCTACCAAAAAGGGATAGGTTTATTTTGGTCAGTTTTATCTGCGGAAACGCCACATCTCCCCCACCAAAAAGCCCGAGTGTCGCTGGGACACCCGGGCTTGTGGAAAGGGGTTAATCCTTATTCGGACTTAAGCGGAAACTGCGGCGGAAGCAGTGTTGGTCTCGTCCTCGTCGGTCCATGCATGCTTGGGCATGGGACGGAAGATCTGAAAGAGCATCGCAACTAGCAGCACGATGGCCACAATCGTCCAGATACCAAACTGTCCCAACACAAGCAGGTTGTAGAACTGGTTGATGAACAGGCCGATAACCCAAGCGAAGGCGCACTCGTAACCGATGGCAATCGCAGTCCACTTGCCGGAGTCCATCTGGTTGCGGATGGTGCCCATGGCGGCAAAGCACGGAGCGCACAGCAGGTTGAAAGCGCCAAAGGCAACGCAAGCGCCCATGGTCGGGAACATGCCGGCGAACGCGGTCCACAAGCTCGGATCGGTCTCGGCGGCGTCGGCAACCGACAGCAGCGAGCCGGCGGTGGCGACGACGTTCTCCTTAGCGACGAGACCCGAGACGGTCAGCGCGGTGGCCTGCCAGGTGCTAAAGCCGAGCGGGGCGAAGATCCAAGCGACCAGGTTGCCGAGCATGGCAAGCACGGAGTAGTCCATGAACTCCTCGGGGATGCCGTCCATCGCAGGCAGGAAGCCAAAAGAGCCGTTGTAGCTACCAAAGTTGGAAAGGAACCAAACCACGACAGTGGAGGCAAAGATGACCGTGCCGGCCTTCTTGATAAAGGCCCAGCAGCGCTCCCAAACGTGCAGCGCCCAAGAGCGGATCGCAGGGAAGTGGTAAGCGGGGAGCTCCATGACAAACGGGGTCGGGCGGCCGGCGAAGAGCTTGGTCTTCTTGAGCATGAGGCCCGAAGCAATGACGGCAAAGACGCCCAGGAAGTAGAAGAGCGGGCTGATCCATGCGGCAGTGGTAGAAGAATCGCCGATGATGGAACCCATGAGCAGGGCAATGATCGGCAGCTTGGCGCCACAGGGAATAAACGTGGTGGTCATGACCGTCATGCGGCGGTCCTTCTCGTTCTCGATGGTCTTGGTGGCCATGACGCCGGGGACGCCGCAGCCCGAGGACACGAGCATGGGGATAAAGGACTTACCGGACAGGCCAAAGCGGCGGAACACGCGGTCCATGATGAAGGCGACGCGGGCCATGTAGCCGCAGTCCTCCAGGAAGGACAGCATCACAAAGAGCAGGAACATCTGCGGCACAAAGCCGAAGATGGCACCCAAACCGCCGACGATGCCGTCGCAGACCAGCGAATCGACCAAGCCACCGTCCTCGGTGCCGCCCGCCACAAGGGCGTCGTGCACCACGGTGGTGATGCCGGGGACATAGGGGCCGTACTGTGCCGGGTCGACCGAGTCGGCATTGTCGCCCGCAGCCTCGACGGCCGCGTCGTAGGCGTCGCGACCCTGGCCGAGCACATACCAACCGTCGGTACCAAAGAGCTGGTCGTTGGTGAAGTCGGTCACCGTGCCGCCCAAGGTAGAAACGGCGATGTAGTACACGCAGAACATGATGACCACAAAGATCGGCAGGCCCAGGATACGGTTGGTAACCACGCGGTCGATCTTCTCGGAGGTGCTCATCTTTGCCGGAGCCTTGGTGAGGCACTCGTCAATGATGTGGGCAATCACGCCGTAACGCTCGCCGGTGATGATGGACTCGGCGTCGTCGTCGCAGTCCTGCTCGCACTGGGCGACCAGCTGCTCCACGCGAGCGGCCTTCTCCTTGGTGAGGTTGATGAGCTTGCAGGCGTCCGCGTCGCGCTCGAACAGCTTGACGGCGTAATAGCGGCGCTTGTTGGCGGGAACGCTCGCCGGAAGGTTGTTCTCGATGTGGTCCAGAACGTCCTCGATGGAGGAGTCGAACTTGTGCTCCGGCACCTGGCCCTTGGAAGCGGCGGACTTCTTAACCTGCTCGAACAGCTCCTTGATACCCTTGTTCTTAAGAGCCGAGATCATCATGACCGGGCAGCCGAGCTTCTTGGACAGCTTGTCGGTGTCGATCTTGTCACCGTTCTTCTCGACCAAGTCGGCCATGTTGAGGGCAACGACCACGGGCAGGCCGGTCTCGATAACCTGAAGCGCCAGGTACAGGTTGCGCTCGAGGTTAGTGGCGTCGACAACTTGGACGACCACATCGGGCTCGCCGCTCATGAGGTAATCGCGCGAGCATTGCTCCTCGGGGCTGTAGGGGGAAAGCGAGTAGATGCCGGGGAGGTCCGTGATGGTAACGTTCTTGTCGCTTAGGAGCTTGGCCTCCTTTTTCTCAACCGTGACGCCGGGCCAGTTGCCAACGTAGCCGTTGGCGCCGGTGATCAGGTTGAAAAGCGTGGTCTTGCCGCAGTTGGGGTTACCCGCCAGCGCGACATGGATCTGAGAATCCGCCATTCAATCCTTCTTCCTTGTGTGCCTGCGCTGCTTTCTCCGCGCAGGCTGGATAATGTGCTTCAAAGATGCTGCATTAAGTTAGAGAAACCTAACTTTATCTGCAGAAATATGCGCCGCGAGTCCTTACTGAACCTCGACGACGGCGGCCTCCTCCTTGCGGATGGAAAGCTCGTAGCCGCGCACGTTGATCTCGACCGGATCACCGAGCGGTGCAACCTTCACGACCTTGAACGAAGTGCCCTTGATGAGCCCCAGGTCCATAAGGTGGCGGCGAAGCGCACCCTCACCGTGAAGCTTGACGATGGTGGAGCTCTCGCCCACCTTAACGTCACCTAACGTCTTCATTTACTTGTCCCCCTTTCAGTGCGTACAGAAATACCGTCGACTAACCGACGGTCATGATGTGCATGGCGACCTTGGAATCGATGCCAAAGCGTGCGCCCAGCACAGTGACGATGATATTGGCGCCACTCGAGCTCACCACGTGGATTTCGTTGCCCTCGACAAAGCCGAGGTCCTTGAGGTGGTGCTTCATGTCCTCATTGCCCTTTACACGAGACACGCGCACGGTTTCGCCCGCTTTTACCATCGAAAGCGGCATGGCCGGCATCTGCGGTCCGCAAGACATGAGTGGCTCCTAACGTCAGTTCGTCCTCAACATCGACGCGGTAAAAGTTAACCACGCCTATGTTCGCTATAATAAACTAACACGTGGTTAACTTTTTGGAAAGGGTCCCCATTCAGATTTCGAAAAAGTTTCCTATACGAAACAAAAGAGGCACCGCAAAGACCATCTCTTTGCGGTGCCTTTTGATACCAATATAAATGTGACAAAGGGACTGTCCCTTTGTCACATTGTTACGGTTAAAGCGAGAGGTTCCTGATCGACGTGACGCAGGAGGCCTCATCCACGCCCGAAACGCGGAACACGACGTCTTCGCCACATTCGCCGCAGAGTGCCATGAGCCCTATAACGTCGCGGCCATCCGTGTGGCGATCGCCGATACTGACTGACACGTCGCTACGATGCTTGGCAATGATGTCATAGAGCAGCGCAACCGGGCGGGCATGTAATCCCAACGGATCTTTAATCGTCTTTGTAAACTCGACCATGTCCCCTCCCACGACATCGCACATTCGGCCGGCAAACCCAGCCACGTGGTAGTTATTGTACGTTACCGGCGCGCACCCCCGTCCCACAAAAAACGAGGGAAGGAGCGCGTCCTTCCCTCGCAACGGGCAATATGTAGCCGTTTGCCTACATCAGGCGCAGGCTGACGTCCTTGAGCTGGGCTCCGGAAACGGCACTCGGAGCGCCCGACATAAGGTCGGAGCCGCTGGCCGTCTTAGGGAACGCCATGACGTCGCGGATGGAGTCGGAACCGGTGAGCAGCATGCACACGCGGTCCAGGCCCAGAGCGAAACCGCCCATCGGGGGCGCACCAAACTTGAGGGCCTCCATGAGGAAGCCAAACTGAGACTCGGCGCGCTCCTCGGTAAAGCCCAGGAGCTTGAGCATGGACATCTGCATCTCGGCGCTGTGGATACGCATACCGCCACCGCCGGCCTCAAAGCCGTCCATGACAAAGTCGTAGGTGCACGAACCGGCCGCCAGCGGATCGGCCTCGATCTTGGCGATGTCGGTCTCGGTCGGCAGGGTAAAGGGCTGATGCTCGGCAGCATAGGCCTTGCGGTCCTCGTCCCAATGGAACAGCGGGAAATTGACGACCCACAGGAAGTCGTGGCCCTCGCGCTTGATCTCGAGTGCGTTGGCCATGTGCGAACGCATGCCGCCCAGGATCTCGTCGGAGAGCAGGCGCGGGCCGGCGGCGAACATCACAAGGTCGCCGGGCTCGACGTCCATGCGCTCGCGCAGAGCGGCCATCTCCTCGTCCGAGAAGAACTTGACGATGGGGCTGTTGATGGAGCCGTCCTCGCGGAAGGCGATCCATGCCAGGCCCTTGGCGCCAAACGTGGAGGCCACGCCGGCGAGCTTATCGATCTTGGCACGTGCCCAGGCACCGGCGCCCTTGGCGTTAATGGCCTTGACGGCAGAGCCCTCCTCGTTTGCGGCAGTCGCAAAGACCTTGAACTTGGAGTTGGCAAAGATGTCGGTCAGGTCGACCAGGTGCATGCCATAGCGGGTATCGGGCTTGTCGGAGCCATAGGTGTCCATGGCCTCCCAGTAGTCCATGCGACGCAGCGGCGTGGGCATCTCGACGCCCATGCGGCCGAAGGCGTCGGCCAGGACCTCCTCGAGCGCGCTCATGACGTCATTCTGGTCCACGAAGGACATCTCGATATCGACCTGGGTGAACTCGGGCTGACGGTCGGCACGCAGGTCCTCGTCGCGGAAGCACTTGGCAACCTGGTAGTAGCGCTCGACGCCACCGACCATGAGCAGCTGCTTCAGGAGCTGCGGGGACTGCGGCAGGGCGTAGAAGTTGCCCGGCTGAATACGGCTGGGGACGATGAAATCGCGGGCGCCCTCGGGCGTGGACTTAAACAGGGAGGGCGTCTCAACCTCCATGAACTCACGGTTGTGCAGCGCCTCGCGAATGGCAAAGGTAAAGTCGGAGCGCAGCTTGAGGTTGGCCATCATCTCGGGACGACGGAGGTCCAGATAGCGATAGCGCAGACGGGTGTCCTCGCTGGTCTCGATGCCGTCCTCGATCTGGAACGGCGGGGTGACGGACGTGTTGAGCACCTCGGCGTGGTCGGTCAGGACCTCAATCTCGCCGGTCGCGAGCTTGGTGTTGGTGGTCTCCTCGCCACGGGCGCGCACGACGCCGTGGATCTTGATGGGCCACTCGGGACGCATGGTCTCGGCGATCTTAAAGGCGTCGCCGTCGGAGTGCTCGGGGTCGAAGGTGAGCTGCGTGATGCCCTCGCGGTCGCGAAGGTCGCAGAAAATAAGGCCGCCGTGGTCACGGCGACGGCTCACCCAACCGGTGAGGGTGACCTCTTCGCCCACGTTCTCGAAGCGAAGCTCGCCGCAGGTACGGGTGTGCATGGAATGCTCATCGATGGGACGGGTCTGGCTCATACCAGTGATCCTCCTTTATGGATCTGTGCCGCCCCGTGTCGTTCCGGGCGGCGTCGTACAGATTTGCCCAGCCTGCGTAAACCGCGCAGCCAGACATGGCGTTCTATGTTATCGCACCCGCGTCGATGTGCCGCGAAAAAGTAGCTCTTACCCAAAGACTTGACGGAGACGAAACAATTGACGCACCGCAGCCGTCGCCAAGGCGCGCCACGTGCGACAATGTGCCCCAATACAACTGCACTCGGAAAGGCCCCTCATGACCGCACGCCTCATCGTTATGGATATCGACTCCACGCTCATCAACCAGGAGGTCATCGACCTGTTGGGCGAGGAGGCCGGCGTAGGCGAGCAAGTGGCGAAGATCACTGAGCGCGCCATGCGCGGCGAACTGGACTTTAAGCAGGCGCTCGAGGAGCGCGTGGGGCTGCTTGCCGGCTTGGACGAGAGTGTGTTCGAGCGTACCTTTGAGCGCGTGACGTTTACCCCCGGCGTGCTGGAGCTTGTGCGCTCGGCACACAGCAAGGGCTGGAAGGTCGGCGTGGTAAGCGGTGGCTTCCACGAGGTCGCCGATAAGATCGTGGCCGCCGCGGGCATCGACTTTTGCCTCGCTAACCGCCTGGAGGTCGTGGACGGCAAGCTCACCGGTAAGCTGGCGGCAGACATCGTGACCAAGGAATCCAAGCTCATCCAGCTGCTGGATTGGGCGGTTGAGTGCGGTGTCGACATGGCACACACCGTCGCGATCGGCGACGGCGCCAACGACATCCCCATGATTCAGGCCGCGGGCACGGGCATCGCGTTTTGTGCTAAGCCCAAGACGCGCGAAGCCGCCCCGTTTGCCATCGACGAGCGCAACCTGATGCTCGCCATGGACATCATCCTGCGCGACTAGTCAGTTTGCCTCACAACTTCATCTAATCTGACATGTCAGATTTCCGAACAATTATGCTCTAATGTTCGGAAACAACCCTTCGCGTGCTAAACTTTTCTGCGTCGAAGGGAACTTATATGGACAAACGAGATCTTGAGCAATTGCTAAGTGACGTGGCAGACGGATGCGTTGCACCGGCCGATGCCCTCACGCGCATCCAGACGGCGCCAACCGCCGACCTGGGCTTTGCACAGCTCGATCTTTCGCGCGGCGTGCGACAGGGAGCCGGCGAGGTTGTCTACGGCGCCGGTAAAACCGCCGAGCAGATTGCCGCCATTATCGAAGCGCTGCGCGATGCAGGCCAAGAGCGCGTTTTGGTCACGCGCCTCGATGCCGATAAGGCCGCGCACACCGCGGAGCTTCTTGATGACGCTATCGACCTGGGTTATGTCCCGAACGCACAGCTCGCCCTTGTGGACGGCATGCCCTCCCCCACCGGTAACGGACGCATCGTCGTGGCCTGCGCCGGCACGAGCGACCTGCCCGTCGCCGAAGAGGCCGCACTGACGGCCGAGTTCTACGGCAACGAAGTCGATCGTCTTTACGACGTGGGCGTCGCCGGCCTGCACCGCCTGCTCGCTCATGCCGAGGAACTTGCCCAGGCACAGGTGGTCATCGCCATCGCCGGCATGGAAGGCGCCCTGGCGAGCGTCATCGGCGGCCTGGTGAGCTGTCCGGTCATCGCCGTTCCCACGAGCGTGGGCTACGGTGCAAGCTTTGGCGGCGTGGCAGCACTGCTCGCCATGCTCAATTCCTGCGCCAGCGGCGTCTCGGTCGTCAATATCGACAACGGCTTTGGTGCCGCCTACCAGGCAAGTCTTATCAATCATCTAAGCGCCGGCACACCCCGCGCCCGTTAAGGAGCATTCCATGTCCAACCATCAGCACACGCTTATCATCGACGGCACCTCGGGCATCAGCGGCGATATGACCGTCGCATCCCTGCTCGATCTGGGCGCCAGCGAGGAGCACCTGCGCGAACAGCTCGCCACGCTGCCGGTCGACGGCTTTACGATCGCCGTCACGCGTGCAAACAAGCATGGCATCGACGTCTGCGATTTCAACGTCCAGCTTGCAGAGGAGCTCGAGAACCACGATCACGATATGGCCTGGCTCTACGGCAACGAAGCAGCTGCCGAGCACGCGCACGAGCACCACCATCATGACCATGGTGAGCACGAGCACTGCCATGAGCACGCGCACGACCACGGCCATGGCCACGAGGGCCATCATCACGCCCACCACCATCACCATCGTTCTTTGGCGGACGTCACCGCCATCATCGACGGCTCGCAGCTAAGCGATGGCGCTAAGCGTCGTGCGCTCGCCATCTTTACCGCGCTCGCCGCCGCCGAGGCCAAGGCCCACGGCAAAACGCCCGAGACCGTCATGTTCCACGAGGTGGGCGCCATCGACTCCATCGTTGACATCTGCTCGGTCGCCATCTGCCTCGACGACCTGGGCATCGAGGAGATTGTCGTCGAGTCGCTCTCCGAGGGCCACGGAACCATTCGCTGCGCCCACGGCCTTATGCCCATCCCGGTGCCCGCCGTCGTCAACCTATGCCAAGCAGGCAATATCGCCCTCACGCCCGCACCGGTCGCCGGCGAGCTCGTGACGCCCACGGGCGCCGCCATCGTCACCGCGCTGCGCACGTCCGACCAACTGCCCTCACGCTACCGCATCGAAGCCGTCGGCTACGGCGCCGGCAAGCGCCCCTACGAGGGTTGCTCCGGCACGCTCCGTTGTCTACTCGTTCACGTGGATGCATAGCCATGGATGCCCGCAAAGAAAAAAGTCGCGCTGCCATCGTTGCAGCGTTCTCCGAGCTGCTACGCGAAGAGGATTACGGCAAGATTACCGTCGGCGACATCATCGCTCGCGCCCATGTGGGTCGGGCCACGTTCTACGGCCTCTTCAAGAGCAAAGACTACCTACTGTCCGAGCTCGTGAGCGACATCTGCACCCACGCCCTCGACGACGATGGCACGCCACTCGACGACCCGCTCGTGCAGGTCGAGCATATCCTCAACAACCTCTGGGAACGCCGTCAAGGCGTACGAGCCCTCGTAGCCGGCGCCGGCTCACGCGTCTTCGCCGACTGCCTACGCAAGACCATCATGTCACGAGCAGCCGAAACCGTCCCTACCGACCCAAACGGTCCCGCCGCCACCATGGACCGAAGCTTCCTGCTACACCACATAGCCTCAAGCTTCGTAGGAATGGTCCAATGGTGGGCCTGGCACAACTTCCAAGCAGATAAGGCCGAAGTAGCCAAAGACTACCTCTCAGCCATAAAACCCCTCTTCAGCTAAGTAACTATCCCTTCCCAAGGTGGGAGCCCAATCCCAAAGTGCGGATCCCATTCCAAAGTTCCGCTCCGCTCATGACGCCACGCATCCCAAAGTGTCGACAACAGCCCAGCGCCCCTATCAGCAACAAGCCCCTCCCATCCAAATTCAGATATATACGTTGGGTTGCTTGTTCCAACGCGACTAAAATCCCGCAGCCGTCCGCATGGGGTAACTTCCCAGCGCATTCCGCAGGACGCAAAAAGGCTCGCCGCACGAAGTGCGCAGCGAGCCTTTTTGCATGTCCGAGGACGCGCTGGGAAGTTACCCCATGCGGACGGCGAACAATATATGTAGCCTCAGACTAGAACATACCCAAGAAACCATGCACAAACAGCGCGGCCAGAGCGGCACCAACAAACGGAGCAATGCCAGGAACAAGCAGGCCGTACTTCCAGTTGTTGTCGGCCTTGTTCTTGATCGGCAGCACCTGATAAGCCATGCGAGGACCAAGGTCACGAGCCTGGTTCATGGCGAAGCCGGTGATGCCGCCCATGCCCATGCCAACGGCCCAAACGATCAGGCCGACGCAGATAGCGAGCATCAGAACGTTCTCACCAGCGCGGCTAGCAGCGGCGAGAATAGCGCTGATGAACACGAAGGTGCAGATAGCCTCGCAGAAGAAGTTGCGAGCATAGTTCGTGCCCTCGGTGGTGGGGTTGGTCGAGAAGATGTTGCGCTGGGCAACGGGGTCGACGACGCCCTCGGAAGCCTTGAACTCATCGGCATACATAAGCCAAGCGATTACAGCGCCCACAAAGCCGCCGAGCATATCGGCAATCATGAAGGGGATGCAGCTGCTCCACGGCACCAGGCCTACGATGCACTGGGCAAGCACCATAGCCGGGTTCATGCACACGGCGCCGCCAAAGACAAACAGGCAGACCGAGATGCCAAAAGACCAGGTAGTGATGGCAAACATGTGGCCGGAGCCCTGATACTTGGTGCCCTTGAGCACGGTATCGCAGTGCACGCCCACGCCAAAGATGATCATGAGGGCCGTTGCGCCGAATTCGCAGAGGAGTTTGGTAAGCATAAAACCTTATCTTTCTTGTCGGTTATAAACGATTCGTTTAGTCCGCGCGCTAGTGCTGAGCGACAACAACGCCCAGGCCATCGGGAATGACGGCCACCTTGGCATCGGCACCCTTCATCTCAAAGGCGAGCTTGAGCGCCTCCTCGAGGGTGTTGACCGGCGTCATGTGCATATCCTTGATCATCTGGTGATCGCACAGGTCGGTGACCATGATCACAGGGTGATGCGCCAGGATGCGGGCAAAGATCTGGCTCGTCCACTGGTCGGGCAGGGTCTCGTCCTTAGGACGGTCGATACAGGCGCGCTCAAACTCTGCCGGATCGTTGTCGGCGATGTTGTGATAGAAGCCCTCGCCGCCGTGACCGTCGGCACAACCGGCGACGTCGATGATCACACCGCCCTCGGGAAGCGTGGCCTCGGCAGAGCACATGCCCTTCACGGCCTGGTAGATGTTCTGGTCGAGCGGGTAGCCGCCGTTGGTGGTGATGGCAATCTCGCACTCGACGGGCTCAACGCCGGCAAGGCTCTTTACGAACTCGCAGCCAGCCTCGTGTGCCTTATGGATGTCGCCGGCGAAGGAGCCAATGACCTCGTGCTTGCCGTTGAGCACCACGTTGAGCACAAAGGCAAGGTGAGCCATCTCGGCAGCGGCAAACATGTCCTCGCTCACGTGGTTGTGGCACAGGTTGCCGGCACGCGAATGGGAATCATTCACAAACTGACCGTTATGGTTGTACATGATGGTCTTGTAGCTGGCGATGCCAGGCAGGACGGACTTGCGGCTACCAGAAAAACCAGCAAAGAAGTGCGGCTCAATAAAGCCCTCGGCAAGCAGCAGATCGCAATCGGCGGCAATCTTGTTGATGATGCACTCGCCACCAGAAGGCAGGGTGCCGATCTTTTTCATCATGCTGTCGTCAGTCGCGACGTGCATAACGATTTCCTCGTTGGCAACGATCTCCTCGCCGTACTTGTTGACGAGCTCCTCGTGCGTCGACGGACGATGCATACCCGTAGCAACCAAAATACGCACGCGCGCCTCAGGCGCAGCGGAATGGATGTGATGCAGCAGAATAGGCATCGTCACACGCGAGGGAACGGGACGCGTATGGTCGGAGCTAATGATGACAATATCCTTTTTGCCAGCACAAAGCTCCTCGAGTGAAGGCGAGCCATAAGGGTTGGCAAGCGACTCCTCTACCAGCTCTTCCTGCGATTTCGTGGTCTTAAACTCGTTTTGATGACCCTCCATCACACCCGCGAAGTTCTTATCCTCGAGCTCCAAATGCAACGTCTTGTGGTCAAACGGCAGTTCACATTCAAACAATGACGAGCGCCCTCTTCCTTTCAACTGACACACTAGATAAACCTTTGGAAGGATACGCCGCCCACCGAAAAACACCACCGTCCACCGACTCATTAACACAACGTTCATATTTGACCCACAACAAAACGGCCGCGATCCCAAACGGGACCGCGGCCGCTACAGTCACAAGGTCAGAAGCGCCAAATGCATCTCAATCCCGATCGATAAGACGCTAGGCGCGAAGCGCCAAACGCGCCGCCGGGACAGACCCCATCCAAAATGCGCGAAGCGCGCCATCTTTTACCCAGCCAGTAATCCGCCGAAGACCGGACATCGCAGGGGCCGCCGTATGTTTGCTTTCCGGCGCACTCCGCAGGACGCAAAAAGCCCTCGCCGCACGAAGTGCGCAGCGAGGGCTTCTTGCATGTCCGAGGACGCGCCGGAAAGCAAACATACGGCGGCCCCGGACAGCGACCACAGGGCTATCGATTACCCCGTGTTCTGCAGACCTGCCGAGACGCCGGTCACAGTCGAAAGAATCAGGCTCATGTACTCGGCCTTCTTCTCCTCGGCCATCTCGTCCTGGTTCATACGCACCTCGCGAAGGGCGCGGACCTGGGCGATGGACAGAGCGTCGACGTAGGGGTTGCGCACGCGAACGGCACAGCCGAGCACGCGACGGCGCTGCAGCGGCCACTCGTCACCGACGATGGCAAGGACCCACTTACGCGTGAGCTGCATCTCGGTAAAGACCTTCTCGGACAGATCCTGGCGATCGCCCAGGTGCAGATACATCTTGGCGATGCGCTGATCGGTCTTGGCGATCGACATCTCGATGTTGTCGATAAAGGTGCGGAAGAACGGCCATTCCTGGTAGGCAGCCTTGAGCTGGTCAAGATCGCCCAACTGCTCGCAAGCGGTGCCCAGGCCGTACCAAGCGGCCAGGTTAATGCGCGCCTGGCTCCAGCTGAAGATCCACGGAATGGTACGCAGGTCATCGAGCGACTTGGCGCCCAGACCGCGCTTGGCGGGACGTGAGCCGATCGGCAGCAGACCGACCTCGGTCAGCGGCGTCACGGTCGAGAACCACGGTGTAAAGTCCTCGGTGTTCAGCAGGTCCAGATAGCGCTCGTGGCTTGCGGCGTTAAGCTTCTCGGCCATATCCCAGAACTTCTGCGTGGTCTCGGTGTTGGTCTTCTCGACACTCGGGGCCGACTGCAAAAGCGTTGCGGCGGCAACGGACTCAACGTGGCGCTGAGCCAGCGTGCGGTTGCCGTAACGGGCAAAGATGACCTCGCCCTGCTCGGTGAGCTTAAAGAAGCAGTTGACCGAACCCTTGGGCTGCGCCAGCACGGCCTTGTTGGCCGGGCCGCCGCCACGGCCCACGGCACCGCCGCGACCGTGCATGAGCACCAGGTCGATATCGTTCTTCTCGGCCCACTTGGCGATGAGCTCCTGCGCGGAATGCAGCGCGAGCATGGCCGTGGTAGGACCGGCATCCTTGGAGGAGTCGGAATAGCCCAGCATGACCTCCATGCGGCGGTTGGTCTGGGCAAGACGCTTTTGCACCACGGGCAGCGTAAGCATCTGGTCGAGCACGTCGACGCAGCCCTCGAGGTCCTCGAGCTGCTCGAACAGCGGGATCACGTCGAGCTCGGGGACATCCTCCTCGTGTGCAAAGGACAGGTGGGCAAGCTCAAAGACGTCGGCCACATGCTGGGCGCTCTTGGTGAACGAGATGATGTAGCGGTGCGCCATCTTCTTGCCGTAGCGCTTTTGGATGGAGCCGATAGCGCGGAAGGTATCGATGACCTCGCGCGTCATGGGCTGCAGATCGCCATGGATACCGTTCTCGTGAATATCCTTGAGGGCGCGGGCGTGCACCACGGAGTGCTGACGGAACTCCATCTCGACCATATGGAAGCCGAAGGACTCGACCTGCCAGATGATGGTCTGGACCGGGCCGTAGGCAGCACGGACGGCACCGCAGGCAGCCAGCGAGCGCTGGACGACGCGCAGATCCTCCAGGAACTCATCGGCGCTGTGGTACATGGTGTCGGTGATACGGCGCACGGTGGCGTTCAGACGGTCGGCCATGACGAGCATGACGGCGCGATGCGGCTCGTGCTCGGAGATCAGCTCAGCACGTGCGGTGTACTGGGTGCTCATCTCGACCTGATGGTTCCACAGGTTGATGAGCTCGGCAGACGGCTTGCTGTAGGTGGCCTCGAGCGTGAGGTTGCGGCCGATGCGGCGGCACTTGTCCTCGAGCTTGAGCACCATGTGGGTGAAGTACTTGGCGGCGACCTCACGGCTCACCTTGGCGGTGACGTTGGGGTTACCGTCGCGGTCGGAACCGATCCAGCTGCCGGGATGGAAGAACGCCGGGCACAGCGGCGGCACGGTGCCGGCCTTGTCGCCCAGCACCCAGTCGTCAAAGCGACGATAGATAACGGGGATGACGTCGAACAGCGTGTTATCGAAGATGTCAATGATGGTATCGGCTTCCTCGACCGGCGTGGGCTTCTTGAGCGCGATGGGGCTCGTACGCACCAGGGCGTCAATCTCCTGCAGCATATGGCGCTCGTTCTCCACCAGGTCGGAGCCGCCCAGACGGGGACGCTCCTCCAGCAGGTTGGAGATACGGCGAATCTTGCCCTCGACGGCCTTGCGACGGGCCTCGGTGGGATGCGCGGTAAAGACGGGATGGAACTCAAGCTTGCCGAGCAGTTCGTTGGCGCCCTCGACGCCCAGCTCATTCACCAGCTGGTGATAAGCGACGGTGAGCTCGTTGGCGGGATCGACCTCGGTATCGGTCGACGCACCGGCCTCGCGCTCGCGCAGCTGCGCCACACGGTAGTTCTCCTCCGACAGGTTTGCCAGGTGGAAGAAGCTCGTAAAGGCGCGAACGATGACCTGCTGCTTATCGAGCGGCAAGCTGTCGATCAGATCGACGACCTCACGGAACGCCACGGCGGTGGACTCGTCGGCGGTGGGCACGCCCTGCTCGTCGACGGCCTCGTCGGCAGCGCGGGTACCGGGGTTGCCGGCATTGGCCACAATCTCGGCCGACAGGATCTTGTCGAACAGGTCCGCGATCTCAGGATCATACTCGCTAAGCACACGACGCTCCAGGCGCAGGAACAGCGCCAGATTGTCGCGCAGCTCCTCGGGGATCTCGATCTCGGCGAGACGCTCCCTGGACTCGGCATTCGAGCCGATTCGGTTAACGAGGCGGTTGACCACGGCAGCGACGCGCGCCGCGGCTTCGGGTACAGACTGGTTGCTTAGGTTCTCAGCCACGTTTCCTCCCATTCCTCCTTCTATGCACGTAACATGCGGTATTCATTATAGGCACTCGGCAAAAACTTTCGACGCTGATTGCGCTTTACCACACAAAAGTATTTTCTGCATTGCAAGGGTTTTTGCTCTAAATGGTCGTATTTCTCGGTGGACGGCATACGTAAACGGGGGCATTCCGCATAAAAGCGAAACACCCCCGTAACAATTACTCTCCATGAGCAGGGCACGTTAGCAGGCCCGCAGCTCAAAAAGATGCGCTACAGGCGCTCGCGAACCGCCTCGACAACGTTGGCCAAATCGACCAGTACCTCGTCGTGGCTCTGCATGTCGCGCACCTTGACCTTGCCGGCGGCAAGCTCGTCGCCGCCCAGGACCAGGATGAGCTTGGCGCCCACCTTATCGGCCTGCTTAAACTGAGCCTTGAGCGAACGGCCCTGATAGTCGGCCTCGGTCACGATGCCTGCGGCGCGAAGCTCTTGCGTAATGGCAAAGACGTTCTGGCGCAGCTCCTTGCCGGCGTTGGCGACATAGACGCAAGGGGCCTCCTCGGCACCCAGATCGCTGCCAAAGGCCTGCAGGGCCAGCAGGGCGCGCTCAAAACCGACAGCAAAGCCGACGCCCGCCGTGGGCTTGCCACCCTCGAGCTCGACCAGGCCGTCATAGCGGCCGCCGCCGCCGATAGAGCCGACGCCGGCGCCAGGGGCCTCGACCTCAAAGACAGTGCGGGTGTAGTAGTCCAGACCACGCACCAGGGTGGGATCCTCGACATACTCGATACCGGCGGCATCCAGATAGCGCTTGACCTGCTCGTAGTGCTCGCGGCACTCGTCGCACAGGTTGTCGCCCATCAGCGGGGCCTCGGCCATGATCTCGCGGCAGTGGTCGTTCTTGCAGTCGAAGGCGCGCAGCGGGTTGAGCTCGGCGCGCTCGCGGCACTCATCGCACATCTCGTCTGCGTGATCGAGAATGAACTGCTTAACCTGCTCGCGATAGGCCGGACGGCACTGGGCGTCACCCATCGAGTTGATGAGCAGACGAAGCTTGGAAAGATCGAAGCCCAGGCGCTTGTAGAACTCCATGAGCATGATGATGCACTCGGCGTCTGCCGCCGGATCGGGAGCACCGAGCCACTCGATGCCCACCTGGTGGAACTGGCGCAGGCGGCCCTTCTGGGGACGCTCGCCGCGGAACATGGCCTCGGCGTAGTACGCCTTAAACGGCGTGGAGCCCTGGGGCACCAGGTTGTTCTCGACGACGGCGCGCACCACGCCGGCCGTGCCCTCGGGGCGAAGCGCCAGGCGCTGCTTGGGCTTGAGTTTGGTGTCGGTGCCCTCGGTAAAGACGCGCTCCAGGTTGGCACCGCTGAACACGCGGAACATTTCCTTGCGCACGACGTCGGTCGACTGGCCGATACCGTGGACAAACACGTCCACCTGCTCGATTGCGGGCGTCTCGATGGGTTTAAAACCAAACGGCTCGAACACGCCGGCCGCAATCTGCTGCATCTTTTGCCAGGCGCGCATCTCGGCGCCGATAAGGTCGCGGGTTCCCTCCGCCTTCTGTGCCTGCATGGGCAAACACCTTTCTTTTGTATCGCGTCATAGGTAACGGTCATTATACGGCACAAACACAAACAGCGGCGGCGCGTCTGACCGAACGAGGGTATGGGGACTCGTTCGGCCAGACGCGCCGCCGCTGTATGTGATCCCTATTCCTCCATCCCCAAGGGATCACGTGGTCCGAAGGGGACGGAGGAAAAGGGATCATTTCGTAGGCCCGTAGCCGCCTTGGAAACCGAATGATGGTACGAGCATCCATTCGGCTTCCAAGGCGGCCACGGACAGAACGGGGCGAACAGAAAAGAGCGACGGGCGTCTACTCCCCCGCCACGCTTGCGCGCAGCTTGGCGGCGATGGGCTCCGAGGCCAGCAGGAATACGAGCATGACCACGGAGCACGCCAGGCACACGATCCAGGTGCTCGCAAAGGAGCCCGTGGCATCGAACAGCACGCCCGAGACAATGGCGCCCACGGTGCCGCCGACCATCTCGAGCGAGGTGATAGTGCCCGTGACCTTGCCGAGGTCGGCCATGCCAAACTGCTTGGACGCGGCGATGGTAGGCGTGATGGTGCCCATGCACGTTCCGATACCAAAGCTCACAGCGGCGACAATAGGACCGAGGTCCGTCGTCGGGAAGCACAGCGCCACGCAGGCGATAATGCACGCAACGGAGCCAAGGATATTGCCAAAGCGCAGGCCAAAGCGGTCATAGATCGCACCGAGCGAAATTTTGGCGATAACGACGGTAACCATGTAGGCCGAAAGTACGGTACCCGCCCACATGGGATCGTGGCCGCCCGTGACAATCTTGGCGCCGTTGACGGTAACACTCGTCATGTTGGTGACCTGGTTGGGCAAGATGGCGCCGTTAACGAGACCCATAAAGAGGAAGGCGACGACAAGCAGCCAAAACGCCGGGCTCTTCTTGATACGAGACCAGCCGACGCTAACCTCGGGCGCCGCGTGCTCGTCCTTGTCGCCAGCCGTCGAGACGGACGGATCGCCCGGGTTCTCGCCGAGCGGCTTAAGGCCGATCTCGGAAGGCTTGGTGCGGAAGGAATAGGCCGTGATGGGCAGTGCCGCCACCATGCAGACGGCAGCGAGTACCAGGAACGCAGAGCGCCAGCCCACACTCACGATAAGCGAGCTCACGATCGGCGAGAGAATAGCGCCGCCAAAGCCCGAGCCCGAAAGTGCGATGGAGATGGCAAGGCCTCGCTTGGCGGTAAACCAGTTGGCGGTCACTAGGCTGATGAGCAGGCGGGTCGAGGCCACAGCGAAGCAGCCCGAAACGGCAAAGAGCACGTAGACCTGCCACAGCTCACCGACAAAGCTCATGCCGGCAAGCACCGCCGAGGTAGCGATAACGGTGAGCGAGCCCAATATGCGGCCACTCACCTTATCGGCAACATGGCCGATAACGAGCGAACCCACGACGCTCACCACGGTGGAGATAGCGTTGGAGATGTTGTACTGGGCAAGCGTAATCCCGAGGTCGCTGACGATGAGCGGCTGGAACAGGCTCATGCAGTTGACGAAAATCGTGTAGCACGTGGCCATAATCACGAAGCCGGAGGTCACCACGAGCCAGCCGGGGAAGAACTTACGTTGCTGGGACATACTGCTCCTTATTTAACAGACGAATAGCCGGCGCCGGGCGCCGGTAGTGCCCAAGATTGCCTTGAAAGACAAGGACATAGGCCTTATGGCCATGCCCGCAGACTTGAAAGGCAAGGTTGGGTGCTACCGGTGGTCGGCGATATAGCCCAAAGCGACGGCGGCATAGGCCGCGGCGCCAAGGGGAAGCTCGGCATCGCTAAAACGTGCCTTGGGATGGTGCTGGGCAAAGTGTTCGTCCGTGTCGGTTACGGCCGCGCCCACGGTAAAGTACGCACTCGGAATCTCGCTCGAGATAAGCGCGAAGTCCTCACTCGCCATGGCATGGAAAAGCGGCAAGAAAGCCGCCTTGGGCAGCACTGCGCCCACGTAGCCAAGCGACGCCTGAGTCATATCGCTGTCGAGTACAAGCGGCGGAACATCCGAAAGCGTCTCGATGGTCGCCGGCGTACGATAGGTCGTGGCAACGCCGTTGACGACCTCGGCGATACGCTCCTTGAGGTGCTCCATGAGCTCGACATCGAAGCCACGCAGCGTTCCCTCGAGCACACAGGTGTCGGGGATGACGTTGGCCGCCAAGCCGCCAGCAAACTTACCAACGGTAAGTGCGACTTCCTTGGCCGCCGGCACCTCGCGGGAGATAAGCTCCTGGAGCGCCAGGTGCACATGGACGCCGGCCGTGATGGGGTCGATGCAGATCTCGGGGCTCGAGCCATGGCCGCCCTTGCCCTGGAGCGTGATGCGGAAACCGTACACGCCCGAAAGCGCCGGACTGCCGTAGAGCACCAGGCCAAGCGGCGACTGGCTGTTGACATGCATGGCAAAGGCCGCCTGAGGGCGCGGGTTCTCGAGCAAGCCGTCGGCGATGGCAGCGCGTGCTCCCTCAAAGGTCTCCTCGCCCGGCTGGAACAGCAGTTTGACGGTGGCATTGGCGTCGACGAGCTCGGCCTCGCGGGCCTTGAGCAGGCGCGCCGCACCAAGCAGCGCCGTCGCGTGCATATCGTGACCGCAAGCATGCATGCAGCCATTGGTGGATGCAAAGGGCTCGCCGGATTCCTCGACAACGGGCAGGGCATCCATATCGCCTCGGAGCATGACGACCGTTCCGGCCTGCTCGTCCTTGCACGTGCCATTGCCCTGAGCGGCCGCGGCCGCACCGGCACCGATCAGGCCAACGACGCAGGAACCGTCGACGAGCGTGGTATGGGGGATGTCCATCTCGTCCAGACGTGCCTGGATATAGACAGACGTCTGCGGAAGATTGTTACCGAGCTCGGGCATCTGGTGTAGATCGTGTCGCCACGCAGCGAGCTCGTCTGCAAAAGCCTGAGCTTCTGCGACAAGACCGTCACCGATAGCGGTCTGCGCCGCCGTGGTAGTCTGAGGCGCTGGTTGCGGTTGAAAATCGGACAGAGCTGGTGCCATAGATGCCCTCCAGTAACGTTTTTGCAGCACGCACTTTGATAGCGTAAAGTGCAAGGCACAACTGTAAGGGCATGACATAAAAAATGCCGCCCTGGGAGGGCGGCGCAACAAGTTGTTTACAATTGCGGGCGAGATTTTCGGCGCAAGAAATCGAAATGCGTCTCACTCAAAATGATCGACAGGAAGATGAGCGCAAAGCCGGCAAGCAGGCGCGAGGTGAGCGCCTCCCCCATCAGCAGCACCGAAAACAACACGCCCGATGGCGACTCCATCGAAAGCAGCAGTGAGCCCGTCGAGGCCGGGACGTGCGCCAAGCCGACGTTTTGGATGAGCAGCGCCACGCACGTGCAGCCCACCGAGAGAAAGGCCATTACGCAGATAAAGCTCGGCGTCCACACGGACGCGGGCGCTTGGGTCTCGAATAGCAGCGACGTTGCCAAGCTCAAGACGCCGTTGCCCACAAACATCCAAAACGTGATGACGTTGATGTCCATTTTGCGACCGTACTTGGCGGTCACCGCCATCTGGATGGCAAAGAAGACCGCGCCGCCCAGTGTGATGACATCGCCGACATTGAACTCGACACTATCGAGCGCCACCAGGCCAATGCCCGCCAGGCACAGCAACGCGGCGCCCAAGTTGTAACGGGTAAGCTTTTCGCCGCTTAAGACGTAGCTCGCAAACGGCACGAGGATGCAATAGGTACCCGTCAAAAATGCACTCTTGCCCGCCGTGGTCTGTGCCAGGCCAATCGTCTGCAAACCATACGCGCCCCACATAAGTGCGCCCATACCAAGTCCGACGATCAGGTTGCGGGCATTAAAGTGCGCGATGATGCGTTTGTGGAAGATGACGAACATAACCAGCGAAGCCGGAAGGAAGCGAACGTAGAGCAGCTCGAACACCGGAATGGTGTCGAGCGCATCTTTCATGGTGGTAAAGGAATAACCCCAGATGACCGCCACCGATAGCAACAAGACCTTCCAGAAGAACGGCGAACGCGCGCCAGCGCCGCGGGAGGTGCCGCCGGCGCCCAGGTCCTCCCGTGCGACAGGGCCATCGGGCATGTTTTCGATTTCATCAACGGCATTCTGGGCCATAGGGCATCCTCGCACTCAATCTGGGCGTGGTGTCCGCACGCGTATGGCTGCGTGCCGCCTCATGGTCAAATAAAAACAGGGCGCACCGGACCCCCGGCACGCCCCGCTACTGTAGCAACAACCAGCACTGCATCGCAATCCAGCCCACTAAAGCGTTTTGTTCCGCCGTTCTACCGAACGGCGGACCGGCCGGGGGGGGGGGGGGGGCGAGCTATCT
>UQHO01000031.1 GCA_900540995.1 uncultured Collinsella sp.
CCAATGCCGCGGTGCCGGCGAGCGTGGCTGCTGCTCAGGCCGCCGCGCCTGCAGCATCCGTACCCGCTGCCGCCCAGCAGCCGACGCTTATCTCGGGTGCCCGAGCTGCCGCTCCGGCGGCATCTGCTACCCCCGCTGATACGTCCGCGCGCCAGGGCGGTATGCCTTGGGACCGTGGTGCTGCCGCTCCGGCGGCTCAGCCTGCGCCCCGTTCTGCGTCCGTGTCGGCTTCCAAGTCTGCAGCGTCTGCACCTCAGTCTGCGCCGGCTCCGACGCCTCAGCCCGTTGCGACCCCCGCGCCTGCCACCGCTCCGGCACCTAAGCCCCAGCCCAACACCGCCGCCCAGGTTGCTGCCGCCGGTGCTGCCGAGACGCCCGCGGTCGAGGATGCCGGAGAGCTGCAGCGCAAATGGGCCGAGGTCGTCGAGCGTGTCAAGGCGCGTCAGGCTTCCTACGCAGGGCTTTTGCTCAACGCCCGCGCCACGGCCGACGACGGCTCCAAGCTCACGGTCTCGTTCCCCGCGGGCTCGACCTTTGCCATCAAGATGCTCGGTCGCGCCGATACGCAGTCGGTGGTCCTGCCGACGGTCTGCGCGGTCTTCGGTCGTCGCACCGTCGACTACGTCCTGGATGGAGGTGGCACGCCGGCTCCTCAACATGAGGAGCATTCTCCATCTGCACGGGCTGCGGCATCTGCGGACCCGCAGCCCGTGTCCTCGGCGGCCCCTGTATCCTCGAGCGCCAGCGCGCCGCAGCAGCAAGCGGCACCGGTAGCGGCATCGACCCCGTCGGCGCCTAAGCCAGCCGCGGCCAAATCGGCTGCTTCGGTCCCCGCGCCCAAGTCTGCCGCTGCGCCTGCGCCCAAGTCATCCGACCTGGGCAAGGCCCCCTGGCTGCGCTCGGACAACCCTGCCGGCGCTCCCGCCACGGGCAAGCTCCCGACTGAGCCTGCGCCCCGCGCGCCCGAGCGCGCGTCCGCTCCCAAGGCTCAGCCGTCCGCGCAGTCTGCACCGTGGGAATCCGAGCAGGTGCCCTACGACGATGCCATGGTCGCCGGTTTTGCCGCCGATGCAGGCGGGGGCGATCTGCCCCCGTTCGACGTGCCGGGTGCGACGCCCGCGCCCAAGCCCGCCGCAACTGCCCCCAAAGAGGGGGACGCTCCTGCAGCTCCCTGGGAGTCCAACCCTGGTGCGGGCAGCCCCTTCGGCCACCAGGGTGCAGCCCCGAGCATCCCGCAGACCGAGGACGAGGCCAAAGCCCTCATCCGCAGCGTCTTCGGCCAGGCCACCATCTTCAAACCGGTGGAGTAGCTGCGCAGGCGGGTATACTGCTCAAGAAGAGAACCCTTTGAACGGAGCGAGCTTATGATGTGGGAATATGTCCGCCTTGAGGACGATACGCAGGTTTCGTATTCCGAAGTCCGGGAGGACAACACGGTGAAGGTTGTTGTGGAGCGCCCGCGCGATTGGGGTTTTGACACGGCGGAGTGTATCTTGCCGGCATTCAATTGGGTGTCACACGAGGGCTTTAGCGAAGCGGACCTCAAAGAACTCGATGATTTCGTGCGTAACAATGCCCCGCTCATCCTGCGTTTTGCCTACGAAGGCGGCCGAGTCTATGCCTAATGCCTAGTCTGTTTCGACTTGGCCATATATCACTTTCTTTTGTCCGGGCGCATCTGTATTTCGGACATGTGCAGCGTGGTGCCGCGTATATCGCATTCGAGCAGACAAGTGCGTGACGGTCGGCCTAGGGTGCTGAGGTCGACACGATACGTCGCGCGGCTGTCCGTGTACTCGACTTGCTCGGCGTCGAGGGTTGCTCCGATTGTCAAGAAAGCGCCTGGTTCGGCACCGACAATCTTGGAGTCCTTTATCTTGACCTTGAGCTCTTGGTAAAGGGACGGGCTGTTGTAGTAAACGGTCCGGGTCCCGTCGGTGCACTCATCGGTCGCTTCCCATTTGACGACGGGCTGGTCCGAGCTGGCTATCAGCAGTTCTGCTCCAAAGGCTATAGCATGGGTGATGACAACCAGTAATGCCCAGCCGACAAAGAGATAGAGAACCACATATGCAACGGGGTGTTTTGAGCGGATGTTTTGGAGCGCGTCGGGGGCATTCATGGGGGCACCTCCAAATTGCTGTCTGTGACAATCAAATTATACCCTGCCATCATGAGCGCCGCCTCGAGCAGCGGTTCGGCATTTTGTTATCTAGCTGGATGCAGAAAATGTCGGATTCCGGCTCTACAAGATTTAGCTTTCAATATTATGCAGATGCGAATTATTCAACTTCGCATAATCTTTGGGTGCGGTTTGCACTCCAGGACATGTATATCGACTGAGGTAGCGTGTCCGCCCCGCTTGCTTGCCCCGCGCCGTGGTACGATTTTTGAGTTTGAAAGTCCTGCCGCGCTCCGGCTGCCCTTGCAGCTCGGCGTGCGGCCGCACGTAAAGGAGCCATCATGGCCGGTATGAACATGCAGCAGATGATGAAGCAGGCTCGCAAGATGCAGGAGCAGCTTGCCGCCGCGCAGGAGAACCTCAAGTCCCAGACCGTCGACGCCTCTGCCGGCGGCGGTATGGTCAAGGTGACCGTTAACGGCGAGATGGAGCTCGTCAACCTTACCATCGACCCCGATGCCCTCGATCCCGAGGACGTCGATATGCTGCAGGACATGATCATGGCTGCCGTCAACGAGGCCGTCCGCGGCGTCAACGAGCTCGCCAACAAGCAGATGGGCGCCATCACCGGCGGCCTCAACATCCCGGGCATGCCGTTCTAAGACACGCATATATATGAGTGCGAATCACAGTCTGCAAAAACTGCTCGATGAGCTGGGCCGCCTGCCGGGCATTGGTCCCAAGTCAGCTCAGCGCATCGCCTATTACCTGTTGGAGGCTGACGCCGAGGAGGCGCGCCGCCTGGCCGAGGCCATCCTGGAGGTTAAGCAGGAGGTTCACTTTTGCAGCCGCTGCTTTAACTACGCCACGGCCGACGAGTGCTCCATCTGCCAGGATTCGATGCGCGACACCACTCGCATTTGCGTGGTGGGCGAGCCGCGCGACGTCCAGGCGATCGAGCGCACGGGCAGCTACCACGGTCTCTACCACGTATTGGGCGGCGTGATCAGCCCCATGGACAAGATTGGCCCCGAGCAGCTGCACATTCGCGAGCTGCTGGCACGCTTGGGTCACGAGGACATCCACGAGGTCATCATCGCCACCAACCCCAACATCGAGGGCGAGACCACGGCGAGCTACCTGGCCCGCACTATCAAGCCACTGGGCGTTGAGGTGTCGCGTCTGGCGAGCGGCCTGCCCGTGGGCGGCGACCTGGAGTATGCCGACGAGCTTACGCTCGGGCGCGCCATCGAGGCCCGTCGCACGATTTAGGTGGCGAGCCTGCTCCTGCCGTATGTTTTCCTCGCGACGCACGGGGTAGTCATAATTTTCCCGTGCGACTGTAAGTTTGTTGTGCAACAAAGATGCTTTGTATCCGCTTATCGCATGGATGCTTCCACTCGCATCCTTAATTTGCCCATTCGTTGCGCAACCTTTTGGGTTCGCTGATACACTCAAATATGGATTCGAATGAATGCGCCGCTCCCGAGCGGCGTGTTTTTGTTGGAGGAGAACGCATGCGGCCCGGTGGCACTCAGACAAAGCGCGGCGCCGCGGTGCGCATGCGACGCCGACTGGGCTTAGCGCCGCGGGCGTACGCACTGCTGTCTTGCTCGCTGGTGCTGGTCATAGCTGGCGTTTCTGCCTATGGCATGACCGTGCCGTCCATGATACAGGCACATGCCGCACGCGAGACCCATGTGGGAAGCAAGGCAAAAGGTGACCTGGGAACTACAACCGGATATGCCTGGGCGAGCGTGGTCGCGCACGTTGTGTTTGGTGTTGACGGCGCAGATGGCGCCGAGGCTCCGGAGAACGAGGTTACGCTGCCAAACGGCAAGACAATCGTGCTCACCAACACCAAGATCATCAATCGTCTTTCCAATAACAGCGTTTCGTCCGTTGTGAACAAGGCCGAGCAGCAAAAGGGACAGGATACGCAGCAGTCGGGGAAGCCCGGCGGCTCGGATGCCTCTAGCTCCGGCTCCAGCTCGGATTCGGCGAGCGCGGGCGGTGGGTCCGGGTCGGACTCCTCTGCCGGCGGGTCTGGGAGCGGCGGCTCGACAGGCGGCAACGCTGGTAACGACGCGAGCTCTGACGGACTCTCGGCAGCTGAGGAGGAGAGCATCCACAGCTGGCTCGTGACCAAGTACAACATGCTCGACGGCTACGTTTCTCGCGCCAATGAAGTGGTCTCGACCTATAACTCTACAGGGGATCCCAGACCGTGCGACAGCTTGGTCGGGGAGATGTTTGTCATCCGCGCCGAGTTTGGTCGCCAGACATTTTCGCCCAAGTCAAAGTGGTATCAGCAGTACGCCAATCTGTGGGGTTGCTATACCAACCTGTGCCAATGGGTCGGGCATTACGGCGATGACGATGTCGCGCTCAGTAACTTCAACAACAATGTGGCGGCGCTTGCCCTATGATGACCGATCTTGCACCCACTGCAGCCCAATCGCTCGGCTGCGATCCCATGGTTGGCCTGCGTCTGGCGCGCGTCGACGGATTTGAGCCCGCTGTCGCGCTCGGCCAGGACGAGCTGCCTGCCTATATGCGTCGCTTTTCCATGCTCTTTGCCGATGACACTACCATGCGCCGTGGCGGTATCGGCCGCGTGACGCGCGCCGTCAACGCCCAGGGCGAGGCCGTGGCGCTCAAGCAGCTCATTTTGCCGACGCGCGATGAGTTTGACGACGATGCTGCTCACGAGGCGCTGGTCGCCAAGTTTAAAGCGGCGTTTCGCGAGGAATACGAATGCCACCGCGCCCTTTCGGGCCTTAAGGGCTTTCCCCGCCTCTATGGATGGGGCGAAGTCGATGGTGTGCCCGCGATTGTTATGGAATGGGTCGAGGGCGAGACGCTCGCCCGTCTGCGCTCACGACTCGCCGTAGACGATGCCGGGCGCTTGTCGCCGCTTGTGGCGGCGCGCCTGGGCCGCGATCTGTTCGATCTTCTGTGCCGCATGAACCTGGTGGGCGAGGGCTTTGTCCATCGCGATATCTCGCCCGCGAACATTATGGTGCGAACGGCGCGTCTGCCGCTCGACCAACAACTCGCCGAGGGCAGCTTCGACCTGTGCTTGATCGACTTTGGCTCGTCGTTGGCGCTCGAGCCCGCATCGGCCGTGGCGGGAGCCGGCGGCAAAGCGTCCTTTACCGAGCGCTATGCCACGCTGCGCCGCGCGACGGTTGCCTACGCTCCGCCCGAGATGCTTAGCGACGATATCGTTGACCTGCGCGTTTTGCGTATGTCGCCGGCAATCGACGTGTATGCGGCGGCGAGCACGGTCTACGAGCTCATTGCCGGCGTCGCGCCGTACGAGGCGACGCCGAGTGCTTCGGGCACCTCGGGTTCGCGCAAGAAGACGCGTGACATCGCCAGTCCCTATCGTCTTAAGATGGACGCTCCGCCCGATTATCCCGTCGGCGCCCACGCGCCTGGATGCGACTTGACCCAGCTCCTTCGTCGCGAGCCCGATGTGGCGCTCGCCGCGGCCGAGCAGGCCCAGCAGCTGGGGCTCGAGCCGGATTCCGAGGAGCTGCGCGATGCGTTGGCGTTTGTCGACGCCCAGCTGTTCGATGTGGTGATGGCCTGTCTGTCCAGCCATCAAAAAGATCGTCCCGAGCCGGCGGCGGTCGAGGCGGCGTTCTCGGCGTTTTGTGACCACTATGCGCAAAATGTCGGTCGTTCGCTCCGCGGCGAGCCGCTCACGCCGTGCCCCATGGATGCGTCCGGCCGTGCCGTGCGCCGCGCGGCGATGATCGGCGCGACAGTCGTCTGCGGCGTGGTTTGGACTGCGGTCGTGGTGTCGGCTGCGCTGCTGGCGACGGGCGCCCGTATGACGCTGAGTTTGGGGCCGCTTGTGTGGTCCGGGCCGCTGCCGGGTATCATTGCCGCACTGGCATTGGCGCTGCCGGGCGTGGCGGGTGTTGTCGCGGGGGCTCTCGCGCGCGATCGCCGTTCGGGATTCCTGCAGGGCGTGCTTGCGCTTTCTGCCTGTGAAGTTCCGGTGCTGGTCGCGGCGGCGTGTACCGTGTTTTCCCAGCGCGCCGTGATGAGCGGTCTCGTTGCCGCCCTGATTGCAACCTATGCGCTGACGTGGTTTTTGCTGGCGACTGGTTTTGCCTTTGAGCTGCCTGCTTTGGCACCGCGACGCACAAAAGGCCAGATGGCAACACCGCTTGCCGGTGGAGCCGCAGCCGCCCGCGTCTTCGGCGGACCCGTCGATGCATCGTCCGACTCTATTTCTACGACTAAGGAGGCCTAGGTCATGGCATCTCAAGTTGAGCTCACCCCATGCGGGGCCATGTTTGACATCTTTAAACGCGCGGCCCATCTGAGTCATATCGAGCTGTGCGGCTTGGTGCTCTCGTCCCGTCCGCTTGCCGACGGTCGCAGCCCTCAGAGCCGGGCCGCCGATCGCTCCTGGGTCTCGCGCTTTATCGTTCGCGCGCCGGTCGGTACGCTTCAGCAGCGTTTCTTTGCCGATTACGGGACCTCGGCCGCGCGCATTATGTCGCAGCTGGCACTGCGCCAGCGCAATCCCATGGACTCCACGGCCGTGATCAATATGGTGTGCGGTCCCGCTGGTGAACCGATGGTGCGTGCGCTCGAGGAATGTCACCAGGATACGAATCTCTATCGCAACGCGCTCGATCGTCTGTCCCAGGCGGGAGAGCTTATGCCTGCCGAGCGCGCCGAAGCCGTGCTGGTGCTGTTTGTCGCCGTGGGCTGCTCGGCAGATGTCAGGTCCTCGGTGACCTATGCTATCGACTATGCGCACGCGACCTGTGGCGGAGGCACGTCCACACCGCGTTCGCTTGGCATGTCGACGACCACGGGCGAACGCGAGCCCGCGCCGGCGCATCCGTTGGGCCTGCTGCGCGTGCAAAACGGCTTTGTGGTGAGTGCCCCGCGCTGGATTCAGCCGAGCGAGGAAGGTGTCGAGATCGGCGCGCTGGCAACGGGGGAGGGCGATATCACCGACGTCGGCGATGACGTCTCGGCTCGCCATGCCCACATCTGGTGCGATGCTCAAAATACCTGGCATGTCGAGGACCTGTCGTCTACCAACGGAACCGTGGTGGTAAACGGGGTCACGAGCGTCTGCATCCAGGTCGAGCCCGGCCGTTCCGCCCAGCTCAATCCCGGCGACGAGCTCAAACTCGGCGGCTCCACCACCTACGCCATCCTCTTCGGTGCCCTCTAGCCAACCCTCAATAAGTTGCGGTGAAATACGGACTGTCTAAGGCTCTGAGCAGCAAAAACAGTCCCTATTTCACCGCAACTGCCGTATGGTTCACGGGGGACATTTTGCTCGGCGCTGAGCATTCGATAGTCACCCGAGGTAAACCTTCACCCGTCCACCTATATTTGCCGAAATTACACTTGACGGCGGGGTACAATAAACCCGCATGCGGATTTCCGTTGCGGGCGCTTCCCATCGCCGGGGCGTGCCCGGGAGCATCCGGCATGCGGCCTTTGCGGCGCTCGGTCATGTGCAAGACGGGTAGCTGGGCCTGTGGAGCGCGTACAGCCGCCCCTTGCCTTGGCATGCCTTCTCTCCACGCCATGTACCTGCTGCTGAGTCTGCCTGCCAGATGATTGGAAGCAACAACGAAAATCCCATCACGCCAACATCCCGGCGATCGCCGGGGCCTGTATACCTATATGAGAGGAGAGGGGTATATGGCGCGTAAGTTTAAGTCTATGGACGGCAACGAGGCGGCCGCATATGTTTCGTATGCGTACACCGAGGTAGCGGGAATCTATCCCATTACGCCGTCCAGCCCGATGGCCGACCATGTCGACCAGTGGGCGGCCCAGGGTCGCAAGAACATCTTCGGCACCCCGGTCAAGGTCGTCGAGATGGAGTCCGAGGCAGGTGCAGCCGGTACCGTTCACGGTTCGCTGGGCGCCGGCGCTCTGACCACCACCTACACGGCTTCTCAGGGTCTGCTCCTGATGATCCCGAACATGTACAAGATCGCGGGCGAGCAGCTCCCGGGCGTTTTCCACGTCTCCGCGCGTTGCGTCGCTTCGCACGCCCTGAACATCTTCGGTGATCACTCCGACGTCATGGCCTGCCGCCAGACCGGTTTCGCCATGCTCGCCGAGGGCAATGTCCAGGAGGTCATGGACCTCTCGCCGGTGGCTCACCTTGCCGCCATCGAGGGCAAGACCCCGTTCCTCAACTTCTTCGACGGCTTCCGCACCAGCCACGAGATCCAGAAGGTCGCCATGTGGGACTACAAGGATCTGGCCGAGATGTGCGACATGGACGCCGTCCAGGCTTTCCGCGACCACGCGCTCAACCCTGAGCACCCGCACACCCGCGGCAGCCACGAGAACGGCGACATCTTCTTCCAGAACCGCGAGGCCTGTAACAAGGTCTACGACGAGCTTCCCGCCGTCGTCGAGGGCTACATGAAGAAGATCAACGAGAAGCTCGGCACCGATTACGGCCTGTTCAACTACTACGGCGCTCCCGATGCTGATCGCGTCGTCGTGTGCATGGGCTCCTTCTGCGACGTGCTCGAGGAAGTCATCGACTACCTCAACGCTCACGGCGAGAAGGTTGGCCTGGTCAAGGTTCGTCTGTTCCGTCCGTTCTCCATCAAGCACTTCGTCGACGTTCTCCCCGAGACCGTCCAGAAGATCGCCGTCATGGACCGCACCAAGGAGCCGGGTTCCATCGGCGAGCCGCTCTACCAGGATGTTGTCTCCGCTCTCTACGAGGCCGGCAAGACGGGCATCAAGGTCGTCGGAGGCCGTTACGGTCTGGGCAGCAAGGACACGCCTCCCGCGTCCGCGTTCGCTGTCTTCGAGGAGCTCAAGGCCGACGAGCCCAAGCGCGAGTTCACCATCGGCATTGTCGATGACGTGACCAACCTGAGCCTGCCCGAGGCCGAGGATGCGCCCAACACCGCAGCCCCCGGCACCATCGAGTGCAAGTTCTGGGGTCTGGGTGGCGACGGTACCGTCGGCGCCAACAAGAACTCGATCAAGATCATCGGCGATCACACCGACAAGTACGTCCAGGCCTACTTCCAGTACGACTCCAAGAAGACCGGCGGCGTCACCGTCTCGCACCTGCGCTTTGGCGATTCCCCGATCCGCTCGCCGTACTACGTGACCAAGGCCGACTTCGTCGCTTGCCACAACCCCAGCTACATCGTCAAGGGCTTCAAGATGGTCCGCGACGTCAAGCCGGGCGGCACCTTCCTGGTCAACTGCCAGTGGAGCGACGAGGAGTTCGCCGAGCACATGCCCGCCGTGGCCAAGCGCTACATCGCGAACAACAATGTCAACGTCTACCTGATCGACGCTATCGACCTGGCCGCCAAGGTCGGCATGGGCAAGCGCACCAACACGGTGCTCCAGTCCGCCTTCTTCGCGCTGGCCAAGGTCCTGCCCGCCGAGGATGCCCTGCAGTACATGAAGGACGCTGCTACCAAGTCCTACATGAAGAAGGGCCAGGCCATCGTCGACGCCAACCACAAGGCCATCGATGCCGGCGCTACCGCCTTCCGTAAGTTCGAGGTCCCGGCCGACTGGGCAACCGCCGAGGACGCCGCTCCCGTCGAGCTTTCCGAGGAGACCAAGTCCGCCATCGCCCAGCAGGTCAAGAACCTGCTCGAGCCCATCGATCGCATGGATGGCGACAGCCTGCCTGTTTCTGCCTTCGTCGATTGCGCCGACGGCCAGTTTGAGCTGGGCGCCTCCGCATACGAGAAGCGCGGCGTTGCCGTCGTCGTTCCTCACTGGGACGAGACCAAGTGCATCCAGTGCAACCAGTGCGCCTATGTGTGCCCGCATGCCACCATCCGTCCGTTCGCGATGACCGAGGACGAGGCTGCCGCCGCGCCCGAGGCTACCCGCACGCTCGACGCCATGGGCCCCAAGGCCAAGGGCATGAAGTTCACCATGGCCGTGTCCCCGCTCGACTGCATGGGCTGCACCAACTGCGTCAAGGTCTGCCCCAAGGGCGCCCTCGAGATGGTTCCCACCGAGCAGGAAATGGACCAGCAGCCCGTTTGGGACTACATGGTCGAGAACGTCTCCGAGAAGAAGGAGCTCATCGCGGCCAACGTCAAGGGCAGCCAGTTTAAGCAGCCCTACCTGGAGTTCTCCGGCTCCTGCGCCGGCTGCGCCGAGACCGCCTATGCACGTCTGGTGACCCAGGTCGCCGGCGACCGCATGTTCATCTCCAACGCCACCGGCTGCTCCTCCATTTGGGGCAACCCCGCTGCCACCGCTCCTTACTGCAAGGACAAGGACGGTCACGGCCCGGCGTGGAACAACTCCCTGTTCGAGGACAATGCCGAGCACGGTCTGGGCATGGCCGTGGGCTACGAGGCCGTCCAGCACAAGCTGATCGCCGCCACCCAGGACATCATCGCTGCCGATGGTCCGTCCGACGAGCTCAAGGCCGCCGGTCAGGCTTGGCTCGACTCCGTCAACGACGCCGAGGCCTCCAAGACCGCTGCCGCTGCCTACGTTGCCGAGCTCGAGAAGTGCGGCTGCGACGCCTCCAAGGCAATCCTCGCCGACAAGGCTTACCTCACCAAGAAGTCCTTCTGGATCTTCGGCGGCGACGGTTGGGCCTATGACATCGGCTTCGGTGGCCTGGACCACGTCCTGGCTTCCGGCCACAATGTCAACGTCTTCGTCTTCGACACCGAGGTTTACTCCAACACCGGCGGTCAGGCCTCCAAGGCCTCGAACCTGGGCCAGGTCGCTCAGTTCGCCGCTGCCGGCAAGGTGACCAAGAAGAAGTCCCTGGCCGAGATTGCCATGAGCTACGGCTACGTCTACGTGGCGCAGGTCGCCATGGGCGCCAACCCGGCTCAGACCCTCAAGGCCATCCACGAGGCTGAGGCCTACGACGGCCCGTCCCTCATCATCGGCTACAGCCCCTGCGAGATGCACTCCATCAAGAAGGGCGGCATGCAGAACTGCCAGGCCGAGATGAAGAAGGCTGTCGAGTGCGGTTACTGGAACCTCTTCCGCTTCAACCCCGAGGCTGCTGCCGGCAAGAAGTTCTCGCTCGATTCCAAGGAGCCCGCGGGCGGTTATCAGGAGTTCCTGATGAACGAGGCCCGTTACGCTTCGCTGACGCGTTCCTTCCCCGAGCGCGCCGAGGAGCTCTTCAAGGAAAACGAGCAGGCCGCTATGGACCGCTACGCTCATCTGCTGAAGCTCAAGACGGTGTACAACGAGGCCTAGGTCTCCCGCCGCAGGATCTGAGGGCTAACCTTCGCGGACGTCCTCGGACATGAAAGAACCCCCGCTGCGCACTACGTGCGGCGGGGGTTCTTTCGTCCTGCGGAGTGTCCGCGAAGGTTAGCCCTCAGATCCTGCTACGACTACGTCCTCGGATTGTGGGGCTGAATGAAGGACGTGGTTGGTGGGGCCTTTTGTCCCCTTCGCTGTTTCGCGGCTTTGCCGCGAAAGGCGCGCCACTTTGGGTATGGAGGGGGACTTGGTTGTTGCGGCGCCGTATTCCTTTTTGATGGATGAAAAGCCGCTTGTTTTTGCAGGGGTGCATACTCGTCCTATAAGTGCATAGAATCTCGTATAGTGCGAGTAAGATTTTGCGCTGTCTGTTTTGTGTTTAGCAAAGATGTAGTTTGCATAATCCCGTCTAATCCCCGCTCTATTTAAATAAAGTCGCACGTAAATGGCGTAGATATGTCTGAGCTGGGGTTCTGTACGCTGAGCGGATAAAAACGACCGTTCACCGTTCCGCTATTTTCAAAATGAATAAAATGAGCGATAAAGAGAATATAAACCTTAATAAACTCGCGTATCGCACGGACGCGGGTTATTAATGGGTTGTAGGCCTTTTACAGAAAGGATTCCAGCAATGTCTAAGCCTCTTGGCAAGCCCGATCGTATTGTCGTCGCCCTTGGCGGCAACGCCCTCGGCAACAACCCCGTCGAGCAGATCGAGGCCGTGAGCAACACCGCCCACGCTCTCCTCGGTCTCATCGAGCAGGGCAACGAGATCATCATCACCCACGGCAACGGCCCGCAGGTCGGCATGATCCAGAACGCCTTCGCCGCTGCCCACGATGCCATCGGTACCCCCGAGATGCCGCTGCCCGAGTGCGGCGCCATGTCCCAGGGCTACATTGGTTATCACCTGCAGCAGGGCATCGGCCGCGAGATGCACAAGCGCTATAAGCGTTGGCACGCCGCCACCGTCGTCACCCAGATCGAGTGCGATCCGGATGATCCCGCGTTCAAGAACCCGACCAAGCCGATCGGCCCCTTCTACACCGAGGAGCAGGCCAAGGAGTTCATGGCCGAGGATCCCTCCAAGGTCTTCGTCGAGGACTCCGGCCGCGGCTGGCGTCGCGTCGTCGCCTCCCCCGACCCCAAGAAGATCGTCGAGGCTGACTCCATCCTCAACCTGCTCGACAACGAGTTCATCGTCATCGCCTGCGGTGGCGGCGGCATCCCCGTCGTCCGCGACTACGAGAACAAGGGTTGCTACAAGGGCGTTCCCGCCGTTATCGACAAGGACCTGGGCGGCGAGCTGCTGGCCGAGGACTGCGACGCCGACGTCCTGTTCCTGCTGACCGCCGTTGAGCATGTCGCCATCAACTTTGGCAAGCCCAACCAGGAGGAGCTCGAGGACCTCACCGCCGACGAGGCCGAGCGCCTGGCCGACGAGGGCCAGTTTGGCAAGGGTTCCATGGAGCCCAAGGTCCGTGCTGCCATCAAGTTTGCCCGTTCCCGCAAGGGCCGCACCTGCATCATCGGCGCCCTGGACAAGGCCGCCGAGACCATGGCCGGTCTCTCCGGTACCCGCATCCACGAGTAGTCTCTACTCTGTTGCATCTCTCGTGGGCGCCAGGCAAAGCGCCCACAAACTAGCCTCTCTTCATGAGTCCCGCAGTCCGCTCCGACTGCGGGGCTTTTGCTATTCACCTAGTCATTGGGGACGTTCTTAAATGACTAGTAGTAGGCCCACATGGCTTCGACTTCGTTGAGGACCTCCACCACGCCCCAGCGGCGGGCGCTGCGGCTGGCCGAGTTGGGGTCGTAGACGCCAATCTGGTTGGCATCGTCGATGCCGTAGAGCACGATATAGTGGCCTACGTTGGTAAACGTGCCGGGGCGCACTGCGGCGATGACGGGCGCACCCGAGCGAAGTGCTTGGGTAATCGATTCGCGATTGTTATAGAGCTGTGTTCCGTTGAGCCCCAGCTGCCACGCACCGCCTGTCATAAACGACCACTCGGTGGCACCAGTGGGGGCGTAGTTGCCGGCTTCGGCCAGTGCGCATATATCGACCGGCGTCTTATCGGTATGGCCGGTCTTAAAGATATAGACCATGGTGAGGCAAGTGGGACCGCAAGCGTTTTCGCGAATAGTGCCACCGGCATAGGGCAGCTCCGACCATGCGGGGTCAATTTGGTAGATGTGGGGCATGGTGCCGGCCTGCCACTGCGAGCGTGGGGTCGAGAACGCAAAGGAGTAACCGGGTGCGACGGGAGCTTTAAGCAGCTTGTCCTCGGCAGTGGGCTCGAGACCGGCTGATCCGTGAGAGATACAGGATCCCAAAAACACAAAGACGAGGCAGGCGGCGATGGAGCAAAACGCAAGGCGTAGGCGGCGGGCCGGAAGCGCGTGACTTGTGGTATGCGACGCGGGGCGAGGGGCGGAATTGCCGCGATCGCGTTGAGGTCGCGAAAAGGAGCGCTTAACGTAGTAGTCGGTCTTACGGCGATCGTAGCGGCGTGGCTGCGATGTGTCGGTCTGGCGTTGGCGTGTGCTCGTACTCATGCGGTCTGGCTGCTGCACGGTACGGCTTTGTTGCCGCGAAGAAGCCCCGAGCTGCTCTTGGGGGCGCTGCGGGTTGTCGTTGTCGGAGGTGCTTCTGGGCGTTGGCGTGGTGCGGCCGGCAAGGCGCACGCTTTGTGGCCGTTGGTCGCCGTCATTGTATCCGTATGCCATTTGAATCACCTTGCCTCATGTGTAACTTGTCTATCCTACATAAAAAGATGCACGACACATGGGTATGCGCACCAAAAGCCTGACAAATGGTACGAACGTTGCCGCGCCGCGCGCCAAGCGTCACGGCAACGGGTATTCAAAAACAGACAAGATGAAAGTGTCCAAGACGAATGACGTCTCTCGCCGTTCGTCCCAAAAACGGCGCCGCTCGTTTTGCAGTTCTGCCTTCGGTCGAGCCTTGGACGGCAATGCAATGCCAAGGCCGTATCTTAAAGCCACGAAATAAAAGCGCGCGGCAAAACAGGCCGCGCAAGGGGTGACGCCAAGGGGCGTCAATAAGGAAAGGAGGGGAACAATGGCGGACAAGAACGCAGAGGTTGCAGTCGAGGATAACGGCGGCATGAAGAAAACGCTTTCGCTCTGGAACTTCTTCACCATCGGCTTTGGTGCCATCATCGGTACCGGTTGGGTTCTGCAGGTCGGCGACTGGATGGTCGTGGGCGGCGGTCCCGTTCCCGCTATGATCGCATTCCTCTTGGGTGCAATCTTCCTCGTGCCCGTCGGAGCTGTTTTCGGTGAGCTCACGGCTGCTATCCCCATCTCGGGCGGCATCGTTGAGTATGTCGATCGTAGCTTTGGCCGTACGCTGAGCTACATCACCGGATGGCTTTTGGCCCTGGGCAACGGCATCCTGTGCCCGTGGGAGGCCATCGCCATCTCGACCCTCGTGTCCGAGATGTTCGGCAGCCTGCCCGGTCTTGAGTGGCTGCGCGCCGTCAAGCTCTACACCATCCTGGGCGCCGACGTTTACCTGTTCCCGACGCTGATCGCGCTCGGCTTTGCAGTCTACGTCATCTTCCTCAACTTCCGCGGTGCCAGCTCGGCCGCCAAGCTCCAGGCCTTCCTGACCAAGGCTCTGCTTTGCGGCATGCTGCTTGCCATGGGCGTCTCGCTATTCACCGGCTCGCCGGACAACGCCATGCCCGTGTTCTCCCAGGTCACCGGCGCTGGCGGCGGCAAGGCCGCCACCGAGAGCACCAGCCTGTTTGCTGGCATCGTGTCGGTCCTGGTTCTGACCCCGTTCTTCTACGCCGGTTTCGACACCATTCCTCAGCAGGCTGAGGAAGCTGCCGAGGGCCTCAACTGGAACAAGTTCGGCAAGATCATCTCCTTGGCACTGCTGGCCGCCGGTGGCTTCTACATGGTCTGTATCTACTCGTTCGGCACCATCCTCGACTGGCATGAGTTTGTTAAGAGCCCGGTTCCCGCGCTCGCCTGCCTCAAGGGCATCAACATGCTCCTGTACCTGGCCATGCTCGTCATCGCCACGCTTGGACCCATGGGCCCGATGAACTCCTTCTACGGCGCCACGAGCCGCATCATGCTCGCCATGGGCCGCAAGGGCCAGCTGCCCGAACAGTTCGCCGAGGTCGACCCCAAGTCCGGCGCTCCCAAGCTTGCCTGCGTCGTTCTGGGCGTCATCACCGTCGTCGGTCCGTTCCTGGGCAAGAACATGCTCATCCCTCTGACCAACGTGTCGGCTCTCGCCTTCATCTTCTCCTGCGGCATGGTCGCCCTCGCTTGCCTGCGCATGCGCTTCACCGAGCCCGACCTGCCTCGTCCCTACGAGGTGCCCGGCGGCAAGTTTGGCATCAGCCTCGCTGTCGCTGCCTGCGCCGTCATCATTGGCCTGCTCGTGGTCCCGTTCTCTCCCGCCTCCCTCAACATGGTGGAGTGGAGCATCGTGATCGGCTGGCTGGCCGTTGGCCTGGCCCTCATGGCCTTCACCAATTCCCGCAAAAAATAACGCCTAGCCGGGGCGGATCGGGTGCGCGGACCCCTCTCTTCCGCGCACCGAACCCGGCACCACTTGGGTAGCTTTGTGAGGCCATAACCCAACATGGCCTCGCCCACTATATGGATCCATAAGGAGGAACCATGTCCACTAAGTACGCAATCGTTGGCGGCAAGCTCATCGACGGTACCGGCGCCGAGCCGGTCGAGAACTCCCTCGTTCTGGTCGACGACAACGGCAAGATCGAGTATGCCGGCGTCATGCAGGACCTTCCCGAGGGCGTTGAGGTCATCGACGCCGCCGGCAAGACCGTCCTTCCCGGCCTGATTGACACCCACTTGCACTTCTCGGGCAACCTGACCGACGATGACACCGACTGGGTCATGCAGCCGCTCCTCGAGAAGCAGGCCGTCGCCGTCAAGCAGGCCTATGACTGCCTCACCCACGGCCTCACCACCGTCTGCGAGATCGGCCGCTTTGGCATCCAGATTCGCGACTGCATCGACAAGGGCGTCTTTAAGGGCCCGCGCGTTCTGGCCACCGGTCTTGGCTTCTGCCGCGTTGCCGGCCACGGCGACTCCCACCACTGCACCCAGGAGCTCAACAAGGAATCGCACCCCTGGGGTGACCAGGTCGACGGTCCTTGGGATCTGCGCAAGGCTGTCCGTCGTCGCCTGCGCGAGAACCCCGATGCCATCAAGATCTGGGCTACCGGTGGCGGCATCTGGCGCTGGGACTCCGGTCGCGACCAGCACTACTGCTCCGAGGAGATCCAGGCCGTGGTCGAAGAGGCCAAGATGGTCGGCATTCCCGTGTGGAGCCACTGCTACAACAACCACGCCGCTGCCTACGATTCCGTCCGCTTTGGCTGCGAGCAGCTGATTCACGGCTTCGATATCGATGAGCGCACCATGGACCTCATGGCCGAGCAGGGCACCTTCTTCACTCCGACGATCGCCTTCCTGCCCACCTGGTACGCCACCTATCCGCCCGTCTACGTCCCCGAACTGCACGACAAGTACGAGGGCACCCTGGTCGAGAAGGAGCTGCAGCGCAACTACGACTGCCTGCGCGAGGCCAAGAAGCGCGGCGTCGTCATGACGATCGGCTCCGACTCCTTCTCCTTCGTCACCCCGTACGGCAACTGCTCCATCGAGGAGATGTACGAGTTCGTCGACAAGATCGGCTTCACCCCGGTCGAGACCATCACCTGTGCCACCCTCAACGGTGCCAAGATGTGCCATATCGAGGACGAGACCGGTTCCATCGAGGCCGGCAAGTGCGCCGACCTGCTGGTCGTCAACGGTGACGTCGCCGCCGACATCCACGTGCTCAACACCGACAACATGGACGTCATCATGAAGGACGGCTGGATTGTCGAGGCCGGCACCTTCGGCGAGGCAAACAAGTACAGCGCCTAAGCTACCGTTCATCGATGGCTTGATGTAAAACACGGTATTTGATTGCATAATGCAATGGAGAGGGTCGCTTGCGGCCCTCTTTATTGCTATGGGGTGCGTCAGTAAGAAGGAGATGACGGTGGATCTCAATAGGCTGATTCTGGGCAAGAGCTACAACTCTACTAAGGTCTTTCGTACCGCTCAGCATGTGGTTCAAGCCATCTTGCTCGGTATTGTCGTTCCGCTGCTTATCCTGCTGCTCATCTGGGATCTAACCGATAATCCCAATCCCGTTCCGGCCGTTGTCGTCATTGCCGGCTTGGTCATGCTGTGCTTCTTCTTCTCGTACGTCTTTGTCGTTCCCGACGACCTCACATCGAGCGCAACCGACCGCACGCTCGCCATCGCTTCAAAAATATTCGCCTACACGTCGCGCGGCCTTACGCCCGAAGCTGCCCTGGGCGCCTCTAAGATCATCCTGTCCGAAACTATCGCCTCTGCCATCTGCTTTACCGACGGCAAGCAGGTGTTGGCAAGCTGGGGCGAGGATTCGGCAAAGTGTCCCGCCGGCACCCCGGTTGTGCTCAAGACCACGCTCAACGTCATCGAGACGGGCGAGCAAAGCGTGTTTTCGCGCGATGCCTCGACCGAGACGGGTGGCTATTTTCCCCGCCTGCGCGCCGGCATTGTCGCACCGCTTACCGTGCGCGGGCATTGCGTGGGCACGCTCGAGCTGTATTATCCCCGTCTGAGCAGCATCGATATGCGCCAGACGGCCCTTGCCTCGGGCTTTGCCGATCTCATCTCCACGCAGCTCGCCAGCTTTGAGCTCGAGCGCCAGGACGAGCTCACAGCCCGCGTTGAGCTTCGTGCCCTGCAGTCGCAGGTCGATCCGCATTTTCTATTCAATACCATTAGCACGATCGTGTCGCTCGTTCGAACCGAGCCCGACAAGGCGCGATCGTTGCTGATCGACTTCTCCAACTACTATCGTCAGACGCTTTCTGACTCCGATACGCTCACCACGCTCGAGCACGAGGTGGAACAGGGCACTCGCTATATCAATCTTATGCAGGCCCGGTATGGCGACGGCCGTCTGCGCGTTTCGGTCGACATCGACTTTGAGGTGCGCGACAGCCTGGTGCCGCCGTTTATCTTGCAGCCGCTGCTCGAAAACTGCATCAAGCATGCGCAGCGCGAGACCGAGCCGCTTTCTATTCGTGTTAGGGCTTTCGAGACCGATGACGGCTTGGAGATCATCGTCGAAGATGACGGCATCGGGATGAGCGAAGAAGTCTGCGCGCATCTGTTTGAGCAGCATCGCCGAGAGGAGCCCGAAAGCATTACCGCCGACGGCTCCGTCAAGCGAGGCTGCGGCCTGGCGCTCTTCAACGTGCTTCAGCGCATCCATTTCTTTTACGGAGAAGATTCTGGTATGCGCGTGAAGTCCCAGGAGGGCGTGGGAACGCAGGTCATCGTAGAGTTGAACGGCGAGCCGCATGAGCCCGCGCCGTTGACGGTGTAGCACGCGGTTGGGTTGAGAGAAAAAAGAGGGGAAGCGCATATGTCCGAAGGCTGGAACATCTTGGTGGTTGATGACGAGCCTCCCATTAGGGCCGAGCTACGCTATCTGCTGGAAAAGGATGCGCGTGTGGGCCAGATTGCCGAGGCGGGTAATGTCACCGAAGCCGTGGAGTCGATTCTGTCGAACAAACCCGACGTGCTGTTTTTAGACATTACCATGCCCGGTCGCTCGGGAATTGAGCTTGCCGAGACGCTGCAGAACCTAAAGACGCCGCCGGTCGTGGTGTTTGTGACGGCATTTGCCGAGTATGCGGCCGATGCCTATAACCTCGATGCCGTCGATTACGTCGTCAAGCCGGTCGAGGATGCTCGATTGTCAAAGGCGCTCGACAAGATCGAGGCTGCCCTGGGCGCTCGCCGTGCCGTCCATGCTCCGCGCCAGCCCTTGCGCCTGACGGTGGATCGCGGTGGCAAAAAGGTGTTTATCCCTGTGGCGGATGTCTGTTTCTTTGAGGCGCGCGCCGATTTTTGCAACGCCGTCTGCGCCGAGGGAACATATCTGATCAATGAGTCGATTTCCTCGCTCGAGCGGCGCCTGGCCTCCGAGGGCTTTATTCGCGTTCATCGCAGCTATCTGGTCAATTTGGAAGACGTGCACAATGTTGAGATTGGCTCCACGGGGTTGATGGAGCTCAGACTCGACCGCGTGAGCTCGACGGTGCCCGTGTCCCGCCGTCGCGCTGCCGAGGTTAAAGCACACTTGGGGCTTGCGTAGACGGTCTGCGTGCCGTCGTTTGCCATCGCAGGTTTGGCATGGGCGCGCGGTGGGCATAATGGGTGGCATCGAATGAAATCGAAAGGATCATCATGCCCGCGCTTATCACCCATCATCTGTTTGGCGAGGAAAGCATCGACCGTCTTCCGCAGGGCGTCATCACGTCCGATGAAGAGCGCATTGCCTTTATCTTGGGCAACCAAGGCCCCGACCCGTTTTTCTTTCACATTCTGACACCGCGTGTTTCCGACTGCACGCTGCTGGCGCAGGTCATGCATCGGTCGCGCATGTCTCGCCAGTTCGCGTGTCTGCGCGACGGCGTGTCGCATCTGCTGCCGCGCGACGCCAGCTTGGGTCGTGCCTTTGCGCTGGGCCTGCTGTCTCATTACGTGCTCGACCGCAACGCCCATCCTTTTGTCTATGAGCAGCAGTTTGGCATCGTGGAGTCCGATTCAGAGCTTGAGAATTCGAGCAGTCAGGTCCATGCCGTGATCGAGAGCGACCTGGATGTACTGATGCTGCAGCTTAAACGCGATGGCGCTACGGTCGACGATTACCCGCCGGCGGGCGAGATCGTCACCACCGATCGCATCAATCGCGTGGCCGGCGTGCTGATGAGCTATGTTGCCGGACGCGTGTACGGCATTGACATTCCGGCGGGGGAGTACGGTGCTGCCGTTGCCAATATGCAGCGACTTTACCGCGCGATTGAGCCGGCCGGCTCCGCAAAGACGCGCGCGATCTCGCTGGTTGAGGGCTTGGTGCACGACTACTCGCTGCTCGACGGTCTTGCCCATCGCGTGACGACGGAGCTGCCCGAGCGCACCGGTAACCTGGGCCATCTGACATGGAAGAATCCCTTTACCGACGAGGTCTCGAACGAGAGTTTCCCCGAGGTCTTTGATCGCGCGCTGGTCGATTACGAGTGCACGGTCGCACGTTTTATCGAGACCGGTGACATGGATGCCGTGACCAGTCACGTCAACTACAGCGGTCGCGTGCTCAATGCCGATGAGGAGTTCGACCGCGAGGAATAGGGCCCGTGCGTGCCCCTTTGCCGAATCCTTACCGGCGGTTCTGGACAATTGGGGTACGATGAACTAACTGCATATCGGGCGAATACGAAGGGTCCCTGTCCATGAAATACACCAAGCTCGAGCGTAACTGGGTTATGTATGATGTGGGCAATTCGGCCCTTGTGCTGCTCAATACCTCGGTGGTGCCCATTTACTTTAACGCCATCAATACCGGCGCTTCCTCGGCCGACCTGGTGGTCGCCTGGGGCAATGCGCAGACGATCGCCTCGCTGGTCATTGCCATGCTCATGCCCATTCTGGGCGCGCTTGCTGACTACGCAGGCAACAAGATCAAGTTCTTCTTGGGCTTCTTCCTCACGGGCCTGGTGCTTTGCCTGGCGCAGGCTATCCCAATGTCCGCCATGGCATTTTTGACCGTGTACGTGCTGTGCACCATCGGCCTTAACTCTTCTATGACGTTCTACGACGCCATGCTGCCTGACATTACCACCGACGAGCGCATGGACGCCGTGTCCAGCTCGGGCTATGCCTGGGGCTATATCGGTTCCACCGTGCCGTTCGTCATCTGCCTGGCGCTCATCATGGGTGGCCCCGCTCTTGGCGTCCCCACCATGCTGGCAACGCGTCTGTCGTTTATCATCACTGGTGCCTGGTGGCTCATCTTTACCCTGCCGCTCATTCGCACCTATAAGCAAAAGTACGGTCGCGAGCGCGGTCCCGAGGACACTATCGGTCACATCGTGGGCGGCGTGTTTTCCGAGGTGGGACACACCATGCGTGAGATTGCCCACAACAAGACCGTGCTGGTCTACATGATCGCCTTCTTCTTCTATATCGACGGCGTCCACACGGTCATCTCCATGGCCACCAGCTACGGTTCGGCCTTGGGCATCGATTCGACCCAGCTGGTGCTGGCGCTGCTCGTCACGCAGTTCGTGGCCTTCCCGTCCGCCATTATCTACGGCAAGCTCGCCGGCCGCGTGGGCACGCTTAACATGATCATGGTGGCCGTCGCCGCCTATATGGGTATCGTGCTCTTCGCTGCGTTCTTCCTTAAGACCGCCTTCGAGTTCTGGGTGCTCGCCATCCTCGTCGGCCTGTTCCAGGGCGGCGTGCAGGCGCTCAGCCGCAGCTACTTTGGCCGCATTATCCCCAAGGAAAAGTCCAACGAGTACTACGGCTTCTTTGATATCTTTGGCCGCTATGCAAGCGTTATGGGCACCTTCCTGGTGTCGGTTGTCACCTCGCTGACCGGCAACCCCTCGCTGGGCGTCCTGTCCATCGGCGTGCTGCTGGTGGTGGGCTTTATCCTGCTGGTTCGCCTGTCTCGCATGGCCCAGCCGGCATAGCGAGGAAAAACGAGTGCCGGGCGGCTATTGTGCCTATCCGCGGTACTCTTTTGGAAGTATCCGCAATAAACATTCTGACTTCCGAACAATGATTAGCCCAAGTGGGTATGATGGAGTCAGCTAGGTCGCGGGGCGTCGCCTGTGTTTGGCGGCGCCCCGTTTTTGTGTTGCAGGGAGGGTAAGGCATGAACGCCACGGTCGTGATTCCAACGTATTGGGCGGGCGATGACGCTCGCGCAAACGCCCCTGGCACCTACGATCATTCGACGCGACTCAACGCCGCCAATCCCGAACTCGACCGCTGCCTGACCTCGCTCGAGCAGGTGCGCGACATTCCACGTATTATCTTGCTGGTGGTTTGCCCCGTTTCTGCCACAGCCGATGTGTCGTTGCGCGTGCACGATATCGTCAACGCACATCCTACGCTCAAGGTCACCGTTGTCACCAATACTCAGGCATCGCGTATCGCCGACCGAGTGGCGCAGATTGCGCCCAAGGGTTCGGGCGAGTGCGTGAGCCTGCGAGGCTACGGTGCCATCCGTAACATGGGCCTTGCCTGCGCGGCGGTGCTGGGGCACGATGCGGTTGTCTTTTTGGATGACGACGAGACCGTCATCGACGCCGACTTTATGAAGCGTGCGACATATGCACTGGGGCAGCAGACGCGCCAGGGCTTGCCGATCTTGGTCAAAAGCGGCTACTTCTACGATCGCGATGGATCGCCGCTGGCCCCTACGGACAAGGCGGGTATCTGTCATCGCTGGTGGACCAAGCGCATCGAGTTCAATCGCTGGATGAAAAAGGCGCTTTCGGGTACCCGCATCTCGCGTTCCAACTACGTGTGCGGTGGCCTGATGGCCCTGCATGCCCGCGCCTTTACCCGTGTGGCCTTCGACCCGTTTATCACCCGTGGCGAGGACCTCGACTACCTGTTTAACATGCGCATGTTTGGCTACGACGTGTGGTTCGATAACGAGTGGACTGTGCGTCATCTGCCCCCGGAGTCCGAAAAGCGCTCGCCGCGCTTTATGCAGGACGTGTACCGTTGGTACTACGAGCGGGCCAAGCTGACGTTCGCCGCGCACCAGAAGGAGCTCATTCCCGTTACGGCGGCATCGCTCATGCCCTACCCAGGCCCGTGGATCTCGCGCGAGCTCGACGACCGCGTGCGCAAGACCGCCATGGTCCGCAGCGTGTTTACCCGCGAGCACGAGGGCTACCTGCGCATCTGGCGCCACGGTATCGACGAGGCCAAGGCGTATGCGCGACAAAACGCCGCAAGCTACCTGCGTTTCCAGAGCTTTTGGCCCAAGATTATGGATGGGCTTTGGCGAGACGCACAACTGATCAGTATCCTGGAGGGGGCCGAATGATCGACCGCCGCGCCCAGCGCGATAGTTCAATATCAATTTTTCGCATCATCGCCGTCGCCTGCGCCATCTGCGTGCTGGTGTACTTTGTCTTTGCCCTGGCGACCGGAATCGAGCCCATCGCGACGGTTGTCGCATGCGCGCTGCTGTGCATCTTTCTGTGCATCTTTATCTTTTTGACGCTCAACCCCGATTCGGTGCGCTCGCAATATACCGAGGAGACGCTCTCGGTGGCCTCTGCCATGCTCGAGGATATTAAGGGCGGCCTGACCCAGGAGTCGGCGCGTTTGGTGTGCCGGCGCATTTTGCCCGAGACGCGCGCCATGACGGTGGCCATCACCGACGAGGGCAACGTGCTTGCCTGCGCGGGAGAGTTTGAGGAAAAACTACTGCCAGATTCTCCCATCCACACGCTTGCCACACGCTACGTTATCGAACATGGCATCGTGCAGTCGTTCAACCGTATGGTGAATGTCGTGGGTTCGGACGGCTCGCACAACCAAGTCCCCGCCGGCATTATCGCCCCCATCAAGGTGGGCGATCGTACCGTCGGCACGCTCAAGTTCTACTACAAGACCCCGCGCGCCGTCGACCGTACCCAGTACGCGCTTGCCTCGGGCTTTGCCGAGATCTTGTCCACGCAGCTCGCCATCCACGAGCTCGAGGTGCAAAAGGAACTCACGGCGCGCGCCGAGGTGCGTGCGCTGCAAGCGCAGATTAACCCGCACTTCCTGTTCAACACGCTGAACACCATTGCATCGTTTACGCGCACCGACCCGCTGCGGGCCCGCGAACTGCTTCGTGAGTTCTCATCGTTCTATCGTGCCACGCTCGACAACTCGGGATCGCTTATTCCGGTCTCGCGCGAGGTTGCACAGACCAAGCGCTACCTTACCTTTGAGAAGGCCCGCTTTGGCGAGGACCGCGTGCTTGCGACGTTCGATGTGTCCGAGGACGTGGAAGATACGCTGGTGCCGGCGTTCGTGATCCAGCCGATTGTCGAGAACGCCGTGCGTCATGGTATGGGCGATGACGACGCCCTGAGGATCGACGTGACCGTTCACCAAGACGGCGAGGATGCAATCTTGATTGCCGTGGCCGATAATGGCGTGGGCATGGATGAGGGTACCGCCGCCAGACTGTTTGACGAGCGCTCTGCCCGTCCCGACGCCAGCTCTCCCCAGGGTGGCGGCGCCGGTGTGGCCATGCACAATATTTCGGAGCGCATCCATCGCTTTTATGGGCCGCACTCCTATACGCGTGTCGAATCGGCGCCGGGCAAGGGCACCAAAGTGCTCCTTCATCTTGATTTGTCAGAGAGCATCTTCGACATTCAAGAGTAAAATAAAAGGCTACGGGCTCAACGTCATGCGACGGATGCCCGGCGTAGTTAGTTGACGAAAGGTTTTATCCCTATGCTGCGTGCGATGATTGTGGATGACGAGGCGCCGGCTCGCTCGGAGCTTCGCTTCCTGCTCGAGCAAACGGGCAAGATCGGCACGATCACGGAGGCGTCGAGCGTCCGCTCCGCCATCGAGATGCTTATGGAAAGTCGCGTGGATGTCGTGTTTCTCGATATCTCGATGCCCGGTGCCTCGGGCCTGCAACTTGCCGAGGCGCTGCATAAGCTCAAAAATCCGCCGGCGATCGTGTTTGTGACTGCGTATAGTGACCATGCGGTCGAGGCATTCGACGTGGATGCCGTCGATTATCTGATGAAGCCGGTCGAGGAAGCTCGCTTGGATCGCGCGATTGAGAAGGTCATGCAACGCTCCAAGCCGGTTACGGACAGCAAGGTGACCATCGAGCGTATCCCGGTGGAAAAGGGCGGCCGCAAGGTGCTCATTCCCGTGGACGACATTCGCTTTATCATGGCCAAGGACGATTACTCCTGCATCTATACCGTCGATGATCGCTTTTTGTCGACGACCTCGCTGGCGCAGTTTGAGGCCAAGCTCTGTGACTTTGGCTTCTTCCGTGTTCACCGCCGCTATATCGTCAACTTGGCGTGCGTTACGGACGTCGAGACGGTGCCCTCGGGCGCCATCCAGCTGGGCATTACGGGCGTCGACGAACGCGTGCCGGTTTCGCGCCGCCGCGTCGTGCCGCTTAAGAAGGCCCTGAGTCTCTAGCACACTGGCCCCGCAGCCCTGTAGACCCATCGTCTGCGGAGCCGTGGGGCCTTTTTTGTATGTATCTGCTGAATCGTTTTTTGCGGAAGGGATCCCATGAACAGTGCAAGCGCCAAGCGCATCGACATCATCTCGGACACCCACGGCTATCTTTCGCCTGCGCTTCTGGATGAGCTTGAGGGCGCAGACCTGATTATCCACGCCGGCGACCTCACGTCAGAGATGGACTACGAGCACCTATGCACCATCGCTCCCGTGCGGGCCGTACTGGGCAACAACGATTACTACCGCGACTACGGCCCCGATGTAGACCGTCTTGCGCTCTTTACCTACGAAGGCCTCAAATTCGCCGTAGCCCACTACCGCGAAGACCTTCCGGTGGGATCCGTAGACGTAGCCATCAACGGCCACACCCACGTAACCAAAGAAGCCCAAGTGGGCCGCTGCTTAGTCCTCAACCCGGGTAGCGCCAGCTACCCCAGAGGCACCCGAGGCCCCACCATGGCCAGAATGCTCGTAAAAGATGGCAAGATCCTAAGCACCAAATTTATTGACCTAGAGTAATCGCAACAAAAACGGGGGATGCAGATGCGTTCCCCGTTTTTCTTTCAGCAAAAGGTAGAGCTTCAGCAAGAACCATCAGACAACCCCGCCACGGAGAACGGGGATCTCGAGCCGCGGAAGCGGCGAGGAACAACAACAGCTCGAACAAAGTGACGGCAGGG
>UQHO01000032.1 GCA_900540995.1 uncultured Collinsella sp.
ACGGAGAGCACATTAAGTGCTCTCCGGCTCGTGCGGAACTCGCGATCGACCTTATATATTTGCCCTCCCCGGGGCTCCCGCACAACGGGACCTCAGTTGGGTTCTATCCCGTATGGCAGTCGCTTCGCTCCTGCCCGCCTTGGTTGTGAGGGCGGTTTGGCGTTGGAACGGCTCTTTCTGATATATGCTGGTTGCGGCTCTTCTTTTGGGAGGAGTCGCTTTTTTGTTGCTAGGAGGTTGGCCCGTGGTTGATGGGGAGAATCGTTCTGAGCTGCTTTCCACAGATTGGAACCAGGAGTGGATGCAGATGCAGGCTGCTCGGCGGCGAGCTGATGATTCTTTTGAATGGGATAAGCGGGCCCGGCATTTTCGGCCGCTTGAGACTGCTCCGTATGCCCGGGATTTTATAAAGCTGTTGACGCTTGAGCCCGGCGAGTCGGTGCTGGATATGGGATGTGGAGCTGGGTCGATTGCTATTCCGCTTGCGCAAGACGGGCATCCCGTGATTGCCGCTGATTTTTCCCCTGCCATGCTGGGCACGCTTGATGCCGGCATTGAGTACTATGGGCTCGAGGATCGCATTACGCCGCTTGAGCTCGCTTGGGATGATGATTGGGATTTGGTTGGACCGGTCGCGAAAGCGGTGGATGTTGCCTTTGCCAGTCGGTCGGTTACGACGACCAATCTAAAAGGTGCGCTTGCCAAGCTTGACCGTACGGCTCGTCGGCGTTGTGCTGTCACGATGGTTGCCAACTCCAGCCCGCGCTATGATCTGCACTTGATGAACGCTATCGGTGCCTCGGTTACCTGCAGTAATGGCTTTGTGTACGCCTTCAACATCCTCATTCAAATGGGCGCCCTGCCGCAGGTTACGTACTTTGAATCGCCTCGTCGCGATACCTTCGATAGCCTTGAGGCAGGCGTGGCGGACTTTTCCCGCATGCTTGAGCATGGCAACGAGGATAAGGTCGACCGTCTGCGCGACTACATCGCCCAACACATGATCGAGAACCCCCATGCCGGCGAGCCGGGCTCCAAGGGCGTGCCGCAGGGGCGCTATATGCTCGATCATGTCCGCAAGGTTCGTTGGGCATTTATTGCATGGGAGCCGGTCTCCGCGCCCAGCTCATAGCCTGTTCGCAGCCCGCACCGCCCACTCGCTCGGCATCCGCATTCTTTTTGAACTGGGCAAACGCGCTCCACACCGCGCCGTTCCTGCGCTATCGTGGGACAGCTCACGTAGATTAAGGCCCCGTCGCGGGGCGCCCCATACATAGAAAGCGAGAACCCATGGCACTGACAGGAGCCCAGGTCAAGCAGCTTCGCAGCATGGCCCATCATCTCAACCCCGCCATCATCATCGGCAAGTCCGACGTCAACGAGGGCACCGTCGAGCAGACGGTCGCCTACCTGGAGAAGCACGAGCTCGTTAAGTGCTCCGTGCTCGATGGCTCCAGCCTTTCCGCCCGCGAGGCCGCCGAAGAGCTCGCTGAGCGCTGCCACGCCGAGGTCGTCCAGGTCATCGGCCGCAAGTTCTCGCTGTATCGCGAGTCCTCGCGCAAGGACATCGAGAAGATCAAGCTCGTCTAAGAGCCAATGATCCGACGAGTAAACACATAGCAAGCTTACGGGCGCCCAAGTACTTCGGGCGCCCGTTTTTTATCGCTCGACCAGCACGCGATTGAGCCGCCCCTCCACCAAGCGCTCGTATAGACGCCGCGTCTCGGGCTCGGGCACGCCATTGACCTGCTCCCTCAGATGGTGCATATGCCCGCTGTATAGCTCAACGATATCGCGTCGCCGCCCCGCCGCACTGTAGACGCGCATGGCGCAGCGCACCATATCCTCACGCGCCGTTTCCTGCCGAAGCCCCGACTCTGCCAGCCAAATCGCCGACTGCAGATCGTTTTCTTCTAGAGCGGCATTTGCCCCCTTAATCATGCAATCGATGTACTTTGACTGCATAATGCGCCGCATGCGCAAAAAGTAGGTTGGATTACAGCCATTGGGAACATACAGCGGTCCGGCATAAAGCTGCTCAATCTTAAGGCACAGCTCAACTAAATGGGGGCCGCGCGCACCCGTGCGATTTCCCAAAACTTCGCGGCTTATCTGATCAAACAGCCGCACATCGGTCTTAACATAGTCACCGTTGAGCCCAATGCATTCATTTTGGATCAGTACGCACGACTTGCCGTCCGGCGTCGGCCCCAAGGCCGAACGCAGGCGCGATATCGTCGAGTACAGGTTGTTGCGGGCGCTGTTGAACTCGGCATGGGGCCACAGCTCCATAGCCAGCGTCTCGCGATCGACCAGCGCATCCATGCCCAGCGCAAGCCGCTCGGCAAGCGTTGCCGCTTTCTTGCGGCGCCACATCTTGTCCGTGATGGGAAACCCGTCGCGCTCGGCGCGAAACGCCCCAAACATGCGAATCTCGATATGGTCGACAGTATCGACGGCTTCGACCTCGCCAGCCTGAAACAGGCGCTCACCCTCCCCTTCCAGATCGTCACGCAGCGAATACCGCGACAGCTCACGCACCGGGAGTTTCTTGCGAATTCTGACCGCCGGCTCACCCAGACAATGCATGGCAAGGCGCGCAAAGAGCCGATACGATGGATCCAAAATCGCTGCGCGGTTCATGGACATCCATGCCGCAAGATCGCTATCTCTGCCCGCGCAGGCCAAGTGCAACGCTACCATCCAGGCCTCCGCGCCACCAACCTGTGTCTGGCTTATATCGAGCAGCTCCGCCTCCTCGCGCACCGAGACCATCGAGGTGTTGCGCAGATACGCCGCGCGCTCCAGCAGCAATGCGTTATCGCGCATGTACGCAATCGACTCCTCGGCAAGTTTGAGCACTTGGACCGCACGGAACTTTGCATTAACCGGCCGTCCCTCTGCCAGCGACTGCCAGCCTTCTAGCAACAGACCAAACAGCTGGATCTGGTTGTCGCGCATGCGCACGGCAAAACGATCGAGCTCGTTGAACGCCGCGTCGTCGGTTACCGGCAGGCCGGAAAGGAGCCGCCGTGCCGCCAACACCATGCGCACCCAGATAGCCATCGCCTTAAGCCCACGTACGTCGAGCGCCTCCCGCACCACCGTCATCTCGTCGTCGCGCTCGTCGGTTCCCGCAAACGACCCGTCAAAGAGCTCCACCAGCATGCTATCGGCCCGTATAACAATCCCCGCAATGTCGAGCTCGCAGTCGTAGGCCTTGCTCGTTTTGAGCTGCTGTAGAACGCCGCCGTCATCTCCCCGCTCGGTCAGGCATCGCTTGACCTCGATATGCGCGGACAGCATGTCGAGTGCGGTGTGGGACGTCTCAATTTCTGGCACGGCCAGGTTCGTAGGAAGCCCAAGCCCGTTGTCCCCATAGCAAACAGCCGTCAGTGTCTGGGCCACCCTCCATGAAACAGGGTCTATTTCACAGGCCGCCCGTTCGCCCCCGCGCTCGATAACCGATGCCATATAGTGAGCGAGCTTTGTATTGGACACGCTGACCGCTGCCAGATATACGCCAAGCGCCTCGGCAGGCGTTGGCTCTGGAGCCGGATCGTCGGCATCGATTGTGCCCAGCGCTGCTCGGCAGATATCGGCCCCGTGCCCCGTCAGAGCCAGATCGACCCCATACTGCCCAGCAAGTTCAAGGACCGCTTCACGGTCCAAAAAGGCGTCCGCCAGGCCCATCGCCGCATCGCATCGGCCCGCCTTAAGCAAAATCCGGGCCGCCCTCGGAACAAGTTCGGGGCGAACCTCGGCCACCAACTTACGCAAACGCAAGCGTCCGTTATCCTCCGTGCCCAGACACGTAAAACTCCGCTCGGCGGGGTCCAAGCCAAAGATCGGGTAGTCGCGTACAAAGTAGGACTGGTCGACCATCGACAACCTCACCCCACAAGCCTCGAGTTCTGCGATATTGCCCTCGCCCATCAAAACCATGAGACATGCCACGCAAAACAGCGCATTATTGTCGAGCGAAGCCAGATCGACAAGTGCCGCGCCATATACGTTGACAATCTCGTTTTCGAGCAGACCGGCTACGTCGCCTTGGCCATACAGACCCGTCTGCAATGCCGAAACGAGCTCGGGCACGCCCTGCGTGAGCTGATAAAAGTCGAGCGATGTGCTGATCGAAAACGCCGATGCCCACGCCGAATACTCATAGGCATGCACCTTGAGCATCTGCGCATTGATCTTAACCGAATCGCCCAGCCCATGAATCAGCTGACGATTTGAAGGACGGCAGGAGATAAAGACCCCTATCCCCATAGCGCGCAGGCCGCGAATCCTGTCGATAAGGTCTTCGGTATCGTGCTGATCGAGGTTTGGCACATTATCAATCGCGATAAGGGAGTGCGGTTTGTCTTTGAGTTCTTCGGTAACCACCTCGAGCTGCATAAACACCTCGCGCCCAATGGCGCGATCGGCCTCGATAATCCGCACGGGGCCTCGCGTCGGGTCGCATTTAACCTCATGGGTGTACTGCAGCAGCACCGAGGTCTTCCCAAACCCGTCGGGCGCATAAAGAACCACGATGCCGGCCTTTCGGCCCTTGGCGAGAAGCTCATTCATCAAGCGTTCGCGTCGCACCATATAGCCACCGCCCAGCGGCATCAGCTCGAGATCGTCCATACTGCCCAAATCGTTTACCATGCCCACTCCTCAACTCGACCGTATGGACACTGTAACCGCAAGACCATACAAGCCGCGCTATGAATAGAGCGACCTTGTGTTCTAGGTTGTCTTTTGGTACGCAAGCGGCAAGTTTTTGTACAGCGAGGGCCGATTGTTATTAATCCCCCGACTAATCGGTCTTTAAGCAGGTAAATGAGCTTGTCAGCTTGTCCCATCTAAGCGGCAGTGTAACGCAAATGAACAAGGTTCAGCCATGTCATTCAACTCGCCTAGCACCCGCTACCGTCTACGACCTTTTAGTGGCATTTTTGCATAGAATCTGGTATGGAATGAATCAAACTGTTGGGCATCCGGCATTCGTCAAGCTTGCGGCAAGATTTTGGTCAAGTGGGCGGAAAGGGATAGCAAAAAGGCCCCCGCAAAGCGGAGGCCTTAGGCAAGACTATGTCGAGGTGCAGGATTCGCGCTACTCGCAGAGCGAAAGGGCGGCCTCGTCGGCAACGACAACGCAGTTGGTGTGCAGCTGCAGGATCGAAGCCGGGCACGCGGGCGTAACCGGACCATAGCACATGTCATGCACGGCCTGAGCCTTGGCCTCGCCGTTGGCGACGACCAGGATCATGCGGGCATACATGATGGTCTGGGTGCCCATGGTGTAGGCCTGACGGGGAACGTCGTCGATGCTGTCGAACAGGCGGCTGTTGGCCTGAATGGTGCTCTCGGTGAGGTCGACGCAGTGCGTGCCCTTGGAGAAGTGGTCATCGGGCTCGTTGAAGCCGATGTGGCCGTTGTTGCCAATGCCGAGCAGCTGCAGATCCGGGTAACCGGCGGCGGCGACGATCTTGTCGTACTCAGAGCAGGCAGCGGCGGCGTCGGGGTTGGAACCGTCGGGCACATGCGTGTTGTTCAGGTCAATGTTGATGTGATCGAAGAAGTTCTCACGCATGAAGTAGTGATAGCTCTGGGGATCGTCGTGCGAAAGGCCGCGATACTCGTCCAGGTTGTAGGTGCTGACCTCGGCAAAGTCGACGTCGCCCTTCTCGTACCAAGCAGCGAGCTGCTTGTAGGCACCGATCGGGGTGGAGCCGGTGGCAAGACCCAACACGCAGTCGGGCTTGAGGATAACCTGCGCCGAGATAATATTGGCGGCCTTGCGGCTCATATCTTCGTAGTCTTTAGCTTTAATGATCTTCATTACGCGTCCTTTCTCGTACAAGAGAGGCAAGGCTCCCTTACAAGCACTTGCCCGCGGCCCGCGTCGGCCGCAACCAACGTGTGCGGCCACCAGGGCGAGGTCGCGTAATGTATGTGTCTCGTGTCTAACCGCGTCGAGGCCCCTGCCCGTCCACGGTGACCCAAAGCCTTTTTGCTTCGGACAAATCCCATCTTGCCACGGAGGGCGTCCTCTTTCAAGGGCGCCCTCCGTAAACGTGTTTGAATTGTAGGCTAATGGCCACGTGCACTTGCTAGCGCTCGCGAGCAACGATGAGCTGGTCCATCTCTTCGACATGCACGCCAACGGAGCCCTTAATGCTCGAGAACTCAACGGAGTTGCATACCAAGATGGGAACCGTCACATCGTAGCCCTCGGCAGCAATTGCCTCGCGATCGAACTCAATGAGTACATCGCCCTTATGGACGATGTCACCCACTTGCGCATGTACGGTAAAGTGCTTGCCCTCGAGCTGAACAGTGTCCAAACCAACGTGGATAAGCACGTCCAAGCCATCGACCGTGTTAAGCGCAACGGCGTGTCCCGTGGGAAAAATAGCCTCGACCTTGGCATCAGCCGGCGCGATCACGCGCGTTCCGGTGGGCTGAATCGCCACGCCCTGGCCCAAAAGGCCGGTAGCAAACGTCTGATCGTTTACCTCGGAGAGCGGAATGACGTCACCCGAGATGGGAGCATCCAACGTAAGGACTCGACCACGCATACCAAAAGACCTTAGGACTTTAGTGAACATGCTCCCCCTCGGACATACCGATCAACCAAAATAACCTTATCAGTTTACCACTTGGCACCCGTTTTTGACCATTAGGGAAGTTCGCGCTTGACAACCTCGACGATGTCGTCGACAACGCGCTGGGTCAGCTCGTGCGTCTCCGCCTCGGCCATAACGCGAACCAGCGGCTCAGTACCGCTCGGGCGCACCAGAATGCGGCCGCGGCCGTCAAGCTCCTTCTCGGCAGCAGCGACGGCGTCCCAAATGGGCTGGCAATCGTCCAGACCAGCCTTGTTGTCCGAATGCACGTTGACGAGTACCTGCGGGTACTTCTTCATGATGCCGGCAAGATCGGTGAGGGTACGACCGGTGCGCTTGAGCACGGCCAGCAGCTGCAGAGCCGTCACCAGGCCGTCACCGGTGGTGTTGTGCTCCAGGAAGATGATGTGGCCGGACTGTTCGCCGCCGATGACGGCGCCGTCCGCGAGCATGCGCTCCAGAACGTAGCGGTCGCCCACGGCGGTCTGAACCATCTCGAAGCCCTGCTCCTTCATAGCGATGGAGAAGCCCAGGTTGCACATGACGGTCGAGACGATCTCGGAGTTCGCGAGCTTGCCGCGAGCGGCAAGGTCAGAACCGCAGATAGCCAGGATGTAGTCACCATCGATCTCATTGCCCTCGCTGTCCACGAACAGTACGCGGTCGGCGTCGCCGTCGTGGGCCAAGCCGATGTCAGCATGGGTGCGCAGCACGAGCTCGCGCAGGGGCTCAAGATGGGTGGAGCCGCACTCGACGTTGATGTCGGTGCCGCAGTAATCGGTGTTGATGGCATGGACCGTGGCGCCCAGGCGCTGCAGTGCGGCGGGCGTGGTCTGGCAAGAAGCACCATGGCCGCAGTCGACGGCAACGACCAGGCCGTCGAGCCTCAGGCCATCAAGTGTATCGATGGCGTGGTCAACGTATGCCTTGCGAGCGTCCTTCATCTTGATAATGTGGCCCACGCCGGCACCGGTCGGCAGCGTGTCGGCAGCCATGGCCTCCTCGGACATGACCCAAGCGCTAATCTCCTCCTCGACCGCGTCGGGAAGCTTCATACCCTTGCGGCTAAAGAACTTGATGCCGTTGAACTCCGGCGGATTATGCGAAGCAGAGATGACGATGCCGCCGTCGAGCTCGTTCTGAACGGTGAGCAGTGCCACGGCAGGCGTGGGGATGACGCCGCAGCAGTGCGGACGGCCGCCCTCGGCCATAATGCCGGCGGTCAGAGCGCTCTCGAGCATGGTGCCCGAAAGGCGCGTGTCACGGCCGATGCAGATGTCCGGACCAAGAAACTTGGTCGCCGCGCGACCCAGACGAAACGCGAGGTCGCACGAAAGATCGGCGTTGGCGACGCCACGGACGCCATCGGTACCGAAGATGTTCTGGGGCATAGGATTGCTCCTTCCCTAGCAGGCGATATGCAACCGCCCACCCTAGTCGAAAAAGAAAAGCGGGACCCGCCGAGGAATCGGCAGGCCCCGCTTGTACATTGTATCTCGAAAGGAGATAAAACCTTAGCGCTTGGAGAACTGGGGAGCGCGGCGGGCCTTCTTGAGGCCGTACTTCTTGCGCTCGACCACGCGAGCATCGCGCGTAAGGAAACCGGCCTTCTTGAGGTCAGCACGGTAGTCGCCAGCGTTCAGAAGAGCGCGAGCGATGCCCAGGCGCAGAGCGCCGGACTGACCGGAGATGCCGCCGCCATCGCACAGAGCGATAACGTCGAACTGACCGGCGGTGTCGGTCACCTTGAAGGGAGCAAGGGCGTTCTCAACGAGCTGATGACGGCCGAAATACTGCTCGGCGTCACGCTTGTTGATGGTCACCTTGCCGGTGCCGGGGACGAGACGAACGCGGGCGACGGCGTTCTTACGACGGCCGGTACCCTGGTAGACAACGGTGTTCTCAGCCATCTTTAAGCCTCCAGCTCAATCTTCGTGGGGTTCTGGGCAGCATGCGGATGCTCGGCACCAGCGTAGACCTTAAGCTTGGTCATCTGGGCACGGCCGAGGGTGGTCTTGGGCAGCATGCCGCGAACGGCGCGCTCGATGACCTTCTCCGGGTGCTTCTCCATAGCCTGGCGGAAGCTCTCAGCCTTGAGGCCGCCGTTGTAGCCGCTGTGGCGATAATAGGTCTTCGTGTCGGCCTTGTTACCGGTAAGCTGGACCTTATCGGCGTTGATGACGACAACGAAGTCGCCGCAGTCGCTGTTGGGCGTGAACTGGGGCTTGTTCTTACCGCGCAGGATCATTGCGATCTGGGTGGCAAGACGGCCCAGGACAGCACCATCGGCGTCGACGAGAACCCAGTTGCGCTGGACCTCGCCCTGCTTGGCGTAGTGAGTCGATTTCGAAATCACTTAGACTCCTCCATGTACAGTACGTGTTGTTACAGAGATTCACGGGGCTCTGCAAGTAACCCGTCCATATTACCCCGCTCGCCGTCCGAGTCAACAGGTATTTTGGCTCCGACCAGAGTTTCTGCACATGTCATCCACGAGCCGTGATTTTCCAGCTCTTTAGCTGTTGTCATTTTTTGAGGGTTCGCCGTCGTTAGCGCTCAACAAACTCTTGGATTTCCGCGAGCAGGCGCTTTGCCTCCTGACGGCCCTGGATATACAGGTCCAAAAGCTTTGCCGAATCGTGCTCGACATGGCCGACCTCGACCGGCTTTTGCGGAGCGACGACCAGCGCACGGCCCTCGCGCTCATACTTCCACAGGTGCATGCGCTGGATGTTGTAACGGTCGTGGCGCGTCTCGATAGCCTCGAGCAGATAGGGGTAGTCGGCATAGCGGGCGCGCGCGGCAGGCATAAACTCGTAGGGCTTTTTCTCGTACGAGCGGTCCTGCGTGACGATGACGACCGCACGGTCGAAGCCCGCCTTCTCGAGCACATGCTCGATGGGGACCGAATCGGCCACGCCGCCATCGACGTATTTGTGCCCGTCGATCTCGACCGGCGGCGTCACCAGCGGCAACGAGGTCGAGGCGCGCACGGCGTCGAGATCGAGCACGGCGCTTTTGACCGGGAGATACGTGGCGGTTCCAAAGAGCATGTCCGTCGCGACGGCGTACATCTCGATGGGGCTCGCGTCGAACGTCTCGTTGTCAAAGGGATCCAGGCGGTCCTGAACATCGTTGAAGATAAAGTCGTAACCCACAATAGAGCCCGTGGACGCAAACGATGCGGCGCCCATGAAGCGGCTGTCGTTGCAGAAAGTCAGGTTGATGCGGTTGGCACGGCCGATCTGGTGCGACTTGTAGTTCACGCCGTTGAGGGCACCGGCCGATACACCGTAGACAGCCGGAATCTCAACGCCAGCCTCCATGAGAACGTCGAGCACGCCCGCGGTAAACTGCCCGCGGAAGCTGCCGCCCTCCAGGACGAGCGCGACCTTGCCGGCGTTCTTTGCCTTATCTTCTGCAGTCATATTGACCTCCTGCGATTGCGTTTTGGCTTTCTTCTACCCAGTTTTGGGATGGCGAGCGCATGGGTTTTGGAGTTGAGGGGGCGGCTGGCGGAAAGCGTGTCCCGTTTTGAGTGTGGATTCCGGGATGCACTTTCCGCTTGGCTGGCCATCGGGAAACCGCATCCCAGTCTCAGAGCAAATTCCGGGTCGCAGTTTCCGCTTGAGGCGTCATCCGGAAGCTACGTCCCAGTCTGAGCCGATATTCTGGGACAGGGTTTCCGCCTAGGTCGCCGTTGGGAAAGCGCGTCCCACTCTGCGTTGCCGCGGCGTTTTCTTTACGCCCGCGCCCTGCACAGAGTTCGATTCTCCGCGGTTTGGGGTTTGCGTTGGAGCGGGGGGTGGGCAGCTGAAACTCAATCGACATCGCATCGATATTGGGCCGAGGCTTTGCGCGGAGAATCCGCGTATTTGCTTCGCAAATACGCACCGGCTTCGGCCGCCTGCCGGCGTCCTCGCCCGCTCGCTACAAACGCTCCGCGTTTGTTTAACGCTCGCGCCCTGCACAGAGTTCGATTCTCCGCGGTATCTATAAGTAATAAAAAAGCAGGTAGGTGCGTTTACCTACCTGCTTGTAACTATTGGTGGAGGCGCGGAGAATCGAACTCCGGTCCACGAAAGCCCCCTGATTGGCATCTCCAAGCTCAGTCGCTGGTTTAGTCTCGGACGCTTTGCGCGCAGCGACACGCTCGCGGCGTCCTAACCGGTTCGGTCTTAGCCCGCGCCATACCGATTACGTGCGCGGGAGCATTCCCCTAACATGACGTCGCGCCGGTGTCGGGGAAATCACCGGGTTGACGCGCCGCTATAAACTAAGCAGCGAGAGCCATAGGCTCAAAAGAAGAGTTGTTGTCAATTCAATTTGACGGTACCCCTGTTTAACGAGGCGAGGAGACCTCGGCTTGCTTCCTCTCTCAAAGCTATCGTGTCGAAACCAGTCGCCCCCGAATGTCGGGAAAGTCTGGATGGCATTGGGCACGAGCGCCCAACACCCGTCGACTTTTCAAGGAACATGCAGGGCGAGCCCCGCTTGTGGAGTGTTATCTTACCACGTTCTGAAAGCGGACAGCTGTTCTATGCACGAGCTGTGAAGACCCCAATGTGCGCCGCACTTCGCACTTTTGCTACCGATCGCGTCACGTATATTTTCGCCAAGCAAAATTGACCCGTCGAAAGGACCGTTATGGATACCAAGCAGCAGCTCGTCAATGCCCTCGCAGGCCTGGGCTCAACCATTACCGAAGCTATGGATGTCATCGAAGGCTTTGTCCCCTGCGGACATCCCGCCCTCACGGTTTCGAACGCACTCGTCGCGCTGGACGCTGACGATGATGCAGCTCTCGCCCAGCAGCTTGAGACCATCGAGGGCTTTATCGACCACGTGAGTGAGAACCGCGGCGTGACCGCCTACCACGGCATCGAGGTCGAGCTCGCGGGTCCCAAAGCCGATCTGTTCGCAGCAATCCGCGAGGTAGGCGCCCTTATGCAGACCGCAGGCGTCAAGAACACCCAGGTCAACGAGTGGGTCTACCGCAGCCTGGCCGCGCTCGACAGCTCCGACGAAAAGGCAGCCGAGCAGCTCGCAGAAAGCCCCGCCATTAAGGCCGCGCTTTTGTAAATAGCAGACGCGGGCCTCTTGGCGCATCGTCGTCCAAGAGGCCCGCAAACAGTTCGCGTCAACCGATAGCCGCGCCGCCGCGTTCGGCCAAAGCCAGAATCGGCATCATTTGGCGCGGGGTCTTTGCTGCAAGATCGGCATGTTCGAGCAGCTTGCGATCGTTAGTTACCAAATAATCGACCTGCGCGCGCTTGCACGCGGCGAGCACCAAGTTGTCCTCGTAATCGCGATGGAGCGCTAAGTATTTGTCGGCCAGCCAAAGGTCCGACGCATCTGCGCCCACGGCCGTGGCGTTTTCGGTCATGTTCCGAACAAACGCCAACGCCGCATCGCCAATTGCACGGGCAGACGCCTCGTCGAGCGCTCCCCCGCTGGCAAGAACGCTACGCTTCAGCTCGTGTTGGACAACGTACAGCACGTCTTTAGCGATATGCACCGGGAAGAACAGCAACGCCCCCGTCCCCGTCGCCCGTCCGATAAAAGCACGTGCGGCAAGCGACTCGGCATGGTCGGCGCAAAACGAATCAACCCATACGTTGGCATCCACCATTATTTTGAGGGGAGCCCCGCTCACAGGATCATCCCCTTTTGGCGATAGCGCTCGTCCATGGCTTCGGAATAGATTGTGTCCCAATCGCGATCGTCGGATACGGGCGACATAGCGATGCCCAAATCTGCATAAAGCCGGTCTGCCGCTGCCCATGATGCGGCGAACGGAGTATCGTGCGCGACGGTCTGTTGCCGGCCATCAACGGCAGACAGCACTTCCTCACACTGCCCGCCACCCTGCGCGACCTTGGCCACGACTTTTTTGATGAGCTCGGGCAGCGAAGCGCCCGAAAGCCGCAGCGCCTCCTCAGCACGGTTCTTGACCTGGCGATCCACGCGAACGTTCACCTGCGCCATGCCGCTAACAGCACCCACGTCGACTCCGCTCCCTTCAATTGCTAGCCTTGCTAGCAACAATATATAAAGAAGCTAGCACATGGTCAAATGCAAAAGGCCTGCACCCGGACGACACTGATGCCGTCCAGGCGCAGGCCAGATAACGTGGGCGAACACGTCTGCTAACGCAGATAAGCCTTCGCGTTGCTCAGGCTGTAGGCGATCGTTGAGCCGTTGTGCAGCAGTGACGACGCCTGCGGAGTGATCATGCCGGTAATACCCAATGCCAACAGCGCCGAGTTGGTGAGCATCACCTTGGAATACGAACTCGTCAGACGGTCGATAAGCCCCTGGCTCATGCGGCGCAGGCGCACGATCGCGGCCAGATCCGTATCGGCCAAGATGATGTCGGCGACCTCCTTGGCGATGTCGCTGCCGCCACCCATGGCCAGGCCCACGTCGGCCAATCCCAGCGCCGGCGAGTCGTTGACGCCGTCGCCCACCATGGCAACGTGGCACCCCTCGCGCTTGATCCGCTCCACGTAGGCGTACTTGTCCTCGGGCAGCAGCTCGGCCTTAAACTCGTCGACGCCTGCCTCGCGCGCAATGCGCTCAGCTGTGCGCTCGGAATCGCCCGTGAGCATGACCACGTGCTTTACGCCCAACGCGTGCAGGTCGGCGATGGCCTCGCGAACCCCGGGCTTAAGCGGGTCCTCGATACCGAGCACGCCCACAACGGTGCCATCGACCGCCAGGTACAGCGGCGACAGCCCCTGCATCTGGGACTCGATTTGCTCCTTAATGTCGGACTCGAGCTGCGCGCTCTCATCCTCAAATACAAAGTGCGCGGAACCGATGATGGCGCGACGCCCTTCAATGGACGAAGCGATGCCGTGCGCCACGATGTACTCGACGGCGGCATGGCGCTCGCGGTGCTCGAGCCCGCGCTCGCGGGCGGCGTTGACCACGGCACGCGCCACCGGATGCGGAAAATGCTCCTCCAAGCAAGCGGAAAGGCGCAGAATCTCGTCCTCGCTCCAACCATCGGTGGTGAGCACGCAGGCAAGACGCGGCTGCGCCTCGGTAAGCGTGCCGGTCTTATCAAACACAATGGTGTCGGCCTTGGCAAACGACTCAAAGTACTTGGCGCCCTTGACCATAACACCCATCTTGGCAGCATCGCTCATGGCAGTCATGACGGCGACGGAACCCGTGAGCTTGAGTGCGCACGAGTAGTCGACCATCAGTGCCGCCGAGGTCTTGATGAGGCTGCGGGTGGTAAGCGCAACCAGGCCCGCGAGCAGGAAGTTCCACGGGACGATCTTGTTGGCGAGGTCTTCCATGTGCGACTGGCCCTCGGACTTGAGCGAATCGGCCGTCTGCACGAGCGAGACGATCGAGCGGAGCTTGGTCTGCGCCGTGTTGGCGCGCACGCGCACCAAGATGCTGCCGTCTTCCACGACGGTACCGGCGAACACATCGTCGCCCACGCTGCGCTCGACGGCCAGCGGCTCGCCGGTCAGGGTCGCCTGGTTGACCATAGCGCTCCCCTGCTCGACAACACCGTCGATGCAAATGGACATGCCAGTGCGCACGGCGACCAAATCGCCGGGCTCGAGCTCGGTCGCGGCAACGCTTACCTCGGTGTCGCCGACAACCTTTTGCGCCTTGTCGGGCACATCGAGCAGCGAGTTGATGAGCTCGTTTTCGCTCATGGCACGAGTGTAGTCCTCGAGCAGCTCGCCCACGTTGAGCAAGAACATTGTCTGGCCCGCGGTGTCGACATCACGCTTGACGAACGAAATGCCGATGGCCGAAGCGTCGAGCACAGGAACGGTCAGGCGCGGCTGTGCCAGCTCATGAAGGGCAGCGCGCAAAAATGCCATGTAACCGGCCACGACAAACACCGCACGCAGCGGCGTAGGCAGGAACCAGCGGCGCGCGTAGTGGGCGCCGATAAGTGTGGCAAGATCCATGACGAGCTTGTGCTTGCGCGGCTCGAGTTGCATCACGTAGCCCGACTTGGCATCGGCGATAGCTTGAGCATCGAGCGCGCCCAAGGCATCGAGCACGCTCGCGCGACGCGGCTCGTCGTACTCCAGCGCCATCTGGCCAATGCGGCCATACACGCGCACCTTGTGCACGCCATCGATGTCGCCGCCAAGCTTAAGAAGTGCATCGAGATCGCTCTCTGGCACAGGACCCGCCAATTGAAGACGGGTCCTGCCGGGGATCTCGCTGATAATCGAGAATCTCATAGTTTGTGCCTGGGAGCGTTACTCGGCTGCCTCGTCAGCAGCGGCCTCGCTCTGGGTGATGTAGGCAGCCTCGGCAACCATGTCATCGACATTGGCCTTGGCCTGCTCGACCATGTCCTGGTAGCAATTCTTGACGCGCATACCGCACGCAATGCCCTGCACGCAGGCATTCTTTACCGGAGCGCTGGTGAGCAGCTTGATGCCGGCCGTACCAAGCAGAAAACCGCCACCGACAAGCAGGGTGTTAAACGTCGACTTCTTCATGTTGCTTCTCCCTTTTGCCGCACAAGCGCGGCATGGTGCCTTAGCACCCGAGTTCATTAGTTTGCTCGAGCACGCTTTTGAGAACAGTTTAGTATAACTATTTGGTCAACAATGGCTAACTTTTTGGAAACTATGGGGATGGACTCAATATGACAAAGGGACTGTCCCTTTGTCATATTCCTATAGCTGCCAGGCAGCCGCTTCCTTTTGCAGTGCGACCATACGGGCAAATTCTCCACCTGCCGCCTTGAGCTGCGCCGGAGCGCCCTGCTCGGCAACCACACCATCCTTGAGCACGACGATTTTGTCGGCATTTTCCACCGTACGCATGCGATGGGCAATAACAACAACCGTCTTACCTGCAAGCAGACGGGAAAGTGCCTGCTGTACCACGGTCTCGTTCTCCACATCCAAGCTCGCCGTCGCCTCGTCCAACAGCACGATGGGCGCATCTTTGAGCAGCGCGCGGGCGATAGAGATGCGCTGGCGCTCACCGCCGGACAGCTTGGAGCCGTTCTCGCCGATCATGGTGTCGTAGCCCTGCGGCATGCGGCTCACAAACTCGTCGCAGTTGGCGGCACGCGCAGCCGCAAGCACTTCCTCATCGGTGGCATCACGACGCCCGAGGCGGATGTTTCCCATCACCGTGTCGTCAAAGAGCAGCACGTCTTGGAACACAATGGCGTAATCGCGCAGCAGCACCTCGGGATCGACGCTCGCAACATCAACGCCACCCACGGTGACCGTGCCTTCGGTAGCATCCCAAAAGCGCGCGGCCAGGCGGCTCACCGTAGACTTACCGGAACCCGAAGGACCGACCAGCGCCGTGACCTCGCCTTCCTTGGCGGTAAAGCTCACATCGGTAAGAACTTTCTCGCCGGCACGGCCGTCCTCGCCCGCACCATAGCCAAATGCCACGTGATCGAACACCACATCGTGACCCACAGGCTCAAATTTCTCGCTGCCCCGCGCCACAGGCTCTTCCATGATGGAGCGCATGCGCTTGGCCGATGACTCTGCGGCAAACAGCTCCGACACGAGCATAAGGGCCTGGTCAAAGGGTGCATAGATACGGCTCACCATAAGCAGGAAGGCAAACATCACCAAAAAGTCGACCTGCCCGGAGGCGACCATCGCGGCACCCGTGACCAGCGTGGTGGCAATGCCCAGACGCAGGATGGCAAAGGCGGAGTTAACCAAAAGCCCGTTAGCGAGCTCGCCCTTGGTGGTCTCGCGCTCCTCGGCATCGATCACGGCGTTGAGTCCCTCAAGATAATGGGCCTCCTGGTTGGTGGCGCGGATCTCGCGAACGCAGTCGAGCGTCTCTTGAATTGCCTCGGTAACCTTGACCTTCTCGGCACGCACGCGGTCGAACACCGGAGTCATGGGGCCGCGTGTTAGATACAGCACGGCAAAGGCCACGGGAACGCTCCAAAACGCCGCGATCGCCAGCTGCCAGCAAAAGAACAGCGACGCCACGAACACGATGGCGCTTGCGATGATGGCACCCCAAAGCTCTCCCAGCACGTGGCTGTAGGCGTGCTCCATGGCCTGGACGTCGCCCATGATGGTCTCGGTTAAATCGGCCAGATCACGACGACCAAAAAACGACAGCGGCAGTTTGCGCAAGCGCTCGGCGATCTCCATACGCTGCTTGCCGCACTCCTCGTAAAAGATGCAGTAGGTGTAGTAATACTGCTGCCAGTTAGAGGCAAAGAGCAACACAAAAAAGACCAGGAGGCCGCCCACAATCGGCAGGGCATCCGGCAGGTCGGCGCCGATGGCGAGATGTTCGACAAAACCGGCCATGACCAGGAATAAAAAGCCCATGCCGGCCATGGTAATGAGATTAGTGAGCGTGGTCCAGAAAATGCCACGTTTTACGCCGGCGACGCCTTTATCGGATAGGAAATACTTCTTTTGGAATGAGGCGAACATTTAGGCCTCGCCTCCCTTCGTGACGGCGGCATCCGCGGTCGCTGCAGTGATTTTCCAGCTCGCGGCCTGTTCGTATTCGGTCCACATCTTGGCATACAGGCCCTCTTGGGACAGCAACTCGGCATGGGTACCCGACTCCTGCACGCTGCCCTGGTTGAGCACCACGATTTGGTCTGCGCCCACTACAGTCGAGAGTCGGTGCGCAATCATAATGACCGTGCGACCCGCCGCCAGCTTGCTAAAGGCGCGTTGGATGAGCGCCTCGTTCTCGGGATCGGCAAACGCCGTGGCCTCATCGAGCACCACGATAGGCGCGTCTTTAAGGATCGCGCGGGCGAGTGCCACGCGCTGGACCTCGCCGCCCGAAAGATACGCCCCGCCGGCGCCGAGCATGGTATTGATGCCCTGTGGGAGCTTGGCCACAATGTCGTCGCACTGAGCTGCGGAGAGAGCTGCACGCACTTCGTCGTCAGTGGCCGTAGGCTTGGAGGCGCGCACGTTATCGGCAAGTGTTTGCCGGAACAGCTGGTTGGTCTGGAACACAAAGGCGACCTGGTCCATAAGCTCGTGCGGATCCATATCGCGAACGTCCACACCGCCTACGAGCACTCGACCCGAGGAAACATCCCAAAAACGCGGGATCAGGCTTGCGCAGGTTGACTTACCGCCACCCGAGGGACCCACCAAGGCGAGGGTGCTACCAGCGGGAACGCTGAAACTCACATGGCTAACGGCAGGCGCTTCGGCGCCCTCGTAGGTAAAGCTCACATCCTCAAATCGCACGTCGCTGCCGGCAGGGTGCTTGGGTTGGGCGGGCACAGAGAGCTGCCTGGAATCCATGATGCTTCGAATACGAGCCAGCGAATCGGCACTCATCTGAGAGGCCTCGCCCACAAACATGAGCTTGGTCATGGCCGTCGGCACCACGGCCGAAAATATCGCGTAAAACGTGAAGTTGGCCATAAAATGCGCGAAGTCCGTCTCGCCCGGCGCCAACAGCAACGCCACGGGTAACAGGAATGCCACAAGACCATTGAGCGCGGTAAGGTTGAGTACCTGCGGACCTCGACAGAACGTGCCCGCATAGTTTTGTGCCATGTCGGCGTATTCGGCGATCGCATCGTGGAAGGCCTTAAAGGAGTAGACCGTCTGCTGAAACACCTTGACCACGGGGATGCCGCGTACGTATTCGGTGCCGGTCTTGTTCATCTTGACCAGCGCTCCCATGTAGGCCTTCATGAACTCGGCGCCTTTGCCGCCCATCATGGTGGCCATGGCGCCAAACGAAACGACGACCGAGATAAGGCATGCCGCGCCCAAGCGCCAATCGAGGGCGAAAAGCAACACGAGCAGGCCCACGACCATGGCGGCGGCGCCCGCGATATCGGGAAGCATGTGCGCGAGCAGAGTCTCGGTGGAGGCGGCGCATCCGTCTACAACACGACGCAGCTCACCGGTGGCGTGCGTGTCAAAGTAGCCAAGCGGCAGCTTAAGCAGGTGCTCGCTCGTAGTCTTGCGAATATTGGACGCGCAGCGAAACGCGGACAGGTGCGTGCACATGAGTCCCACGAAATAGACCACGATGCTCGCCAGCGCAAAACCCACGGCCCACCAGCCATACATCGCGATGTTAGTGGCTTCGCTCCAGTTAGGTGCCACGGCGATCAGATCGCGCGCGACAAGCCAAATGCACACGTACGGGCCAAAGCTCAGCAGCTGCGAGAGCGCCGAGAGAGCCATGCCCAAATAAGTTAGGAATTTACGGTCGCCGGCATACGCGAGCAACTCGCCGATACCGACGCCTTCCCTTTTTGATCCCTTTGCCATGAGGTTCCCTTCTGACGGCTTGAGAGTTAACTTCAATCAACTTATCATTGATATGTTAGTCAAGGCTCACAATCGAGCCAGGCGTGGACGTTTTCGCAAAGGAAGGGGACGCTTTTGAAAATGCATCGGGCCGCAACCGACATAACTGAGCTCTACGCACCACAGTTTGAGCAGTTTGGCCTGGAGCTTTCCGGCAAGGGCGCTGTCTTTACCGGCGAGGTGGCAAACGATCGGGCGCACGGCCGCGCATGGATCATGCCTCTCTCCCCCGCCTGCATCGTTATGGAGCATTTCATTACCCCGATGCACGATATGTACCTGGCCGAATACACACCCGAACCGTACGCGTGCGTGAGCGAGGTCAGCGCGCCCACGCTCATGTGCATGCCCGAAGCCGGCATAACGCCTGCGAACCTTAAACCCCTGCATGGACCGTGGCCAAACAATGCCGTGTGCAGCTTTATCCAAGATAACTGTGGCGAGGAGTTAAGCCCACTGTTTGCAGGGCAGCTTTATCACTCGCGCTCGGTGCTCTTTTTGCCTGGATATTTTGACGAACTGGAGCACCGCTATCCCACCGAGTTCGCAGGGGTCTTTGAGGCGTTTGCCGAGCCATGGCACGAGGAGGCGACGTCTGCCATCTGCCACACGTTGCGCAGGATTAACGAGGACCGCGCCCGCACCGCAGGCGGACACGTCTATATGCAGGGCATCGTGGAGACCATGGTCGCGGAGCTCGCCTGTTCGCGCGCGGCCCACAAGCAGGCGCGGCAGGCGGCAGACACACGTGTCAGCATAACCATTGCCGAAGAAGCAACGGCAATGATTGAGCGCACGCTCGACAAAGGCAGACGCGTGGGTATCAACGAGGTGACCGAGAGGCTCTACACAAGCCGCTCCAAACTATGCGCCACCTTTAAGGCCCAAACTGGCGAGTCCCTGGGCGCCTACATTCGCAGACGCCGTATGGAGCGAGCACAGGACCTTTTGGCCGATAGCGCGCTCACGATAGCGCAGGTGGCAGAGCGTCTAGGCTACCCTCAGCAAGCCGCCTTCGCCCAAGCCTTCAAGCAACACACCGGCACCACCCCCACCACCTGGCGCTCCCAACATTTATAAAGAATGAGGGCGCCAACGACGCCCTCATTCACCAAATTCCATTCAGCCCACCTGACCCGAACGGCCGAGTCGCCACAGAACCCGGGAGCCCCGGCAGGGCGGGTGCTTGCTCAAAATGAGTTCCGCACGCAAAGAAGGCCACTTAATGTGGCCTTCGTCTTGCGCAGGACTGTTTGAAATTTTGAGGAAGCACCCGCCCTGCCGGGGCTCCCGGGTTCCCGCTTACGAGAGCGACGTTCTCAGCAACTCGTTGAAGAGCTTCGGGTTGCCCTTGCCGCGGCTCGCCTTCATGCACTGGCCCACCAAAAAGCCGATAACCTTCTGGTTGCCGTCGCGGTACTGCTGCGCCTGATCGGCACAGTTTGTCAGCACCTCGTCCACAATCGGCTGCAGCGCGCCGGCATCGCTCACCTGACGCATGCCGCGCTCGTCGACGATCTTGTTGGGGTCGTCGCCAGTTTGGGCCATGGCCTCAAAGACCTCGTGCGCCTGGTTGGAGCTGATGGCATCGGTCGCCAGCAGCTTGGCAAGGGCTGCCACCTGAGCCGGCGCGATGCCGGACTCGGCCAGCGAGACGCCCGCGCCCTTAAGGTAGGCGATCATCTCGTTCACCAGCAAGTTTGCAACCGTCTGGGCCTCCTTGCCAGCCATACCGGCAGCGGCGGCCTCAAAGAACTCCGCAAACTCGGGGTCGCCGGCAATCTGCTCGGCATCGGCCGCCTTAATGCCAAAGTCGGCCTCAAAACGGGCGCGCTTGGCATCGGGCAGCTCGGGGATCTCGCCACGGCAGCGGTCGATGAACTCGTCGTCCAGGTCGAACGGCGCCAGGTCGGGATCGGGGAACAGACGATAGTCGTCGGCCGTTTCCTTCACGCGCATGACCACGGTGCGCTTGCGGCTAGGCTCCCAGTGGCGGGTCTCCTGATAGATAATGCCGCCCTCCTCGAGCACCTCGGCCTGGCGGCAAATCTCGTAGGCAAGGCCGTCGTGCAGGCTCTTAAACGAGTTGAGGTTCTTAAGCTCGGTCTTGGTGCCCAGCTTGGTCTCGCCACGGCGGCGCAGCGACACGTTGCCGTCGCAGCGCATGGAGCCCTTCTCCATGGAGCAGTCCGAAATGCCCAGCGTCACAAAGATGCGACGGAGCTTTTCCATAAACAGGCGTGCTTCCTCGGGCGTACGCAAGTCGGGCTCGGTGACTAGCTCGATCAGCGGCGTGCCGCAGCGGTTGTAGTCGACGAGCGACTCGGCCGCGGCGGTAATGCGGCCCTCGGCGCCGCCCACGTGAACCATCTTGGCGGCGTCCTCCTCCATATGGATGCGCAGGATGCGGATGGGCACCGTGTAGGAACCGTCCTCGCGGCGCTCGGGCATCTGCAGGTTGGACGCATCGTAGCTGGCCAGGTGACCGGCGCGCTGGTTACCCTCGCGCATGGTCGACGTCATGGACGTGGACAGGCCTTCGGCGTTAGCCGAGGCGCTCGCCAGGCTCTGGGCCTCGGCCTCGCCAAACGCGCAGTCGGGGCGCTCGGCGGCACCGCGACCGGTCACGTCCAGGTCCAAGTGACCGTACATGGCAAAGGCGACCGGACCCTGCGTGGTCTGGAAGTTCTTGGCCATGTCGGGATAGAAGTAGTGCTTGCGGTAGAACATCGAGTGGCGCTGGATCTCGCAGTTGGTGGCGAGACCGGCCTTGACGATGCTCTCGATGGCGCGCTTGTTGGGCACCGGCAGAGCGCCGGGCAGGCCCAGGCATACCGGGCACACGTTGGCGTTGGGCTCATCATCGTGGCTGAGCTTGCAGTTGCAGAACATCTTGGTATCGAGTGCGGTGAGCTCGGTATGGATCTCCAGGCCGATCACGGCCTCCCAATCCTGCAGGACCTCGGAAAGCTCCTTCATTACAGCTCGCCTCCCTTCCCGGCAAAATCGGGCGCGACGGAAAGCGCGGGCGCACCCGTGGCGGCATCGGCAAAGCCGCGCTCCAGGGCGCGGGCAAACGTGAGCAGCTGACGGTCCTTAAAGGCCGGACCAACCAGCTGGGCAGAAACGGGCAGCTGAGTATCCTCGCCCAAGCCCAGCGGCACCGAGATACCACCGTTGCCGCAAATGTTGAGCGAGATGGTGTACAGGTCGGAGAGGTACATCTGCGTGGGGTCGCTGATCTCGCCAAACTTAAAGGCCGTGCGCGGCGAGGCGGGCATGAGGATCGTGTCCACCTTGGCATACGCGGCGTCGTAATCCTGCGTGATGAGCGTACGGGCCTTTTGCGCGGCGTAGTAATACTTGTCGTACACACCCGAGCTCAGCAGGTAGGCGCCGAGCATCTGACGGCGCTTGGCCTCGGCACCAAAGCCGTGGGCGCGCGACAGCGAGCTCTGGTCGGACAGGTTGGCGCAGCCCTCCTCCTGGTAGCCATAGCGAATGCCGTCGAAGCGGGCAAGGTTGGAGAACGCCTCGGCCGGGCCGATGACGTAGTAGGCGGCGATGGCGGCATCCAGGTGCGGCAGGTCAACCTCGACCAGCTCGGCACCCTGGTTCTGCAGCTCCTGGGCGGCGCGCTGAACGGCGGCCTTGACCTCGGGCGTCAGGCCCTCGGCCTCCATAAACGCGGGGATGATGCCCACGCGCTTGCCCTCGATGCTGTCGTTGAGGTGCTCGGTAAAGTCGACGGCGCAGTCCTGGCTGGTGCAGTCGTACGGATCGTGGCCCGCACCGGTGAGCGCGTTCATGGCCAGCGCGACGTCCTCGACCGTGCGGCCGAAGGGGCCCACCTGGTCGAGCGAAGAGCCAAAGGCCACCACGCCGTAGCGGCTCACGGCGCCGTACGTGGGCTTAAAGCCCACCACGCCGCACAGCGACGCCGGCTGGCGAATGGAGCCACCGGTGTCCGAGCCCAGTGAGAGCGCGACCTCGCCCGCGGCGACGGCAGCAGCAGAGCCGCCCGAAGAGCCGCCGGGCACGCGCTCGGTATCCCAGGGGTTGTTGGTACGGTGGAACGCCGAGCTCTCGGTGGAGCTACCAAAGGCAAACTCGTCCATGTTGGCCTTGCCCATGGGCAGGCAGCCGGCATCGAGCATGCGCTGGACGCAGGTGGCGGTGTAGACGCTCTGGTAGTCCTCGAGCATGCGGGAAGCACAGGTGGTGCGCGTGCCCACGAGGTTCATGTTGTCCTTGATGGCCAGCGGCACGCCCGCGAGCGGGGGCAGCGGCTTGCCTGCGGCACGGTCGGCATCCACGCGAGCAGCGGCCTCGAGCGCAAGCTCGGGCGCCACCTGCAGGAATGCCTGGACCCCGCCCTCGCGCGCCTCGATGGCGGCAAGGGAGGCTTGAGCCACCTCGGTAGCGGTAAAGTCGCCGGCGGCAACGCCCGCGGCGATCTGGGCGGCGGTAAGGGAATCGAAGCTCTGCGCCATTACTCGCTCTCCCCCTCTCCCAAAATGGACGGCACGCGGAAGTAGCAGTCGCGCGCGCTGCCGGCGTTCTCCAGCGCAACGTCGAGCGGCAGATCGCGCTCGGGCTCGCGCAGGTCATCGCCCATCACGTTGGACAGGCTTCCGATGGGATGGAACGTGGGCTCCACGTCGGGCAAGTCATATTGCAAGACGGGCTCGAGCATCTGGACGGCGTCGTTCATGTAGGACGTCATCTGGGTGAGCTCGTCATCGGTCAGTGCGATCTTTGCGTACTCGGCGATGCCGCGCACGTCTTTCTCGCTGAGTGCCATAGGCGCTCCCTTCCGCATAACAGATAAACCGTTCCAGTATACAGGGCAACGCCGCTTGGAGCAGGTGCTTTACCCAAATGCAGCGAAAACGTAACGGGGACGGCAGCTGGAAGGGCGCGACCCGGTGGACCTGCGGCGAAAACCGTCCCGCCTGCAACCAAAACCGTCCCAACATTCGACGTTTTTCGCCAAAATCGCGATTTTCGTCGAATGTTGGGACGGTTTGAAAGCCCCGACCACCACAAAGGTGCCTGTCCCCATTGTGGTGGTTCTGAACAATGTCTTATGCCGAGGCGTTGGCCTTGCGGCGTTTACGGATCGCGTGGACCACGATGTCCAGCAGCAACAGCAGGATGGCCACGACCACGATGAGCACGGCGAACTCGCGCTTGCCCCAGTGGCGGCCGGCCAGCGACTTTTGCTTGTCGACGTCCTTCTTGTTGTACTTGGTGCGCACGCAATGCACCAGCAGGCGATGGTCGTTCACACCGTAGGGCGTGCAGGTGACGAGCGTCACCTTGTCGGCGCCGGGCTCAATGGTCAGCGACTCCATCTCCTCGGGCAGCACGACCTCGGAGTCGACCATCTTGTAGGCGAGCGTCTTGTTCATGGTGTGCAGCAGCACCAGGTCGCCGGGCTCCAGCGAGTGGATGTCGTCGAACATGCTCAGGTTGCGCATGCCCGAGTGCGCGGTGAGCACGCAATGCGTCGAGGTGCCGCCCACCGGCAGGCTCGTGCCCTCCAGGTGGCCGACGCCCGCCATAAGGACTTCCTCGCTCGTGCCGTGGTAGATGGGCATGCTCACGTCGATGGAAGGGATCTCGACCCAGCTCATCATGGGGTCGCGATCAAAGATAAGCTGCTGGTCGTAGGGCTCGATCTGGTCGGCGGGAAGCTCGGTTGCCTCGCCGGCAAGTTGCTCGTTAAAGGAGCGCGCCTGCAGCAGAATGCGCTCGCGCTCCTCTTCGGAGAGCGCGTCCACGGTGCTGGACACGGTGCTGATCTGGTTGAACACGCCCGAGGCCTCGAGCCGGTCCAAGATCCACGGCCAGGTCATAAGGCCCACGCCAATAAGGATGATGACGATGGTGATGAGCCGGTCGGCCCAGCGCGGCAGCCGCTTGCGAGGGCGTTTAGGCTTTTGTTGAGGTTTGGGCTGAGGGCTTGAGCCACCGCCGGCCGCGGCGTTATTGCTCTTCATATGTTTGGCGCCCTGCACCATCGCCGGTCACTCCTCTACAACTCAAGTTGTCTAAACAAATAATAGCCGATTAGCGAGTCCCGAGTGCCACCACTCGGACAATGGAATCGGGCTGCGTTACCCGCACAACGTAACCCCCGCTCAACCAATCAAGCCATATGTTGCTTTCATCGTCTCGAGTAGCTGCATCGTCGTTACGCCTGCAACCCCGATCTGCTTCAGATTGATGTCACTTGCCTCACAGTCTTTAACAAACGCAAGCATATCTTCCTTCAGCTCTTCGACCAGGCTGATGCCCGCCGACTCACCAAGCAGCTGAGCAAGCCTCAGCGCATCGCGTTTATGCTTTTTGACCTTCCTCGAGTCAACGTTCTCCCCAGCTTCCCTTCTAGCTTTTAGGTCGAGATACGCCTTCGCTTTGAACGGGACAATGTATTCCGTATCCAAGACCGAAACACCGTCTACGGTCCGAATTCCCTGAAGAAACAAGTTGTAATAAGCATCGTCCAATAAAATCGCCGAAAGACTGCTTATGTTTTCATCAACGTGAATTGGCGCCACCTCGACCCCCTCACGACCCTTAAAAAAGTCAGGGCACTTCGCGAAGAGCTCAATCATATGGGGATAACCCGGCCTCTTTGGCTCCGTAAACCGATAAAAACACGAGGCTTTACTTTCGCCCCAGCCGCAGCGGTAGCCGCCATCACGCACCAAGGTCCATATGGCTTTTGCTGCCCCGGGGCGCCCCCCCCCCGGGGTTTGCCGAC
>UQHO01000033.1 GCA_900540995.1 uncultured Collinsella sp.
GCTCGACGCTGCGCGGGCCGCATTTGGACAATCTGACGTTCAACTTCAAGGGCGCGACCAGAAGGTCAGCGCCCTTTCGTTTCACGTCACCTTGCCTCAAATGCGACCCGCTCGCTGTCCGTCCTCTGCCTGCGGCGTTGTCTTGCCCCGGATGCGGCAGTTAGGGACGTTCCTTTTCTGCCGGCAGCTTGGGACACTCCTTGTAGTCATTGGGGACGTTCTTAAACGACTACATAGAACAAGAGTGGATGATCTCCCGGTTTGAGCCTGCATTCAAGCTCAAAGTGGGAGATCATCCACTCTCGTTTCGTTTGTTGATTTCGATGCCTACATTTGTAGGAACAGTTCGTGGAGGCGGGTATCGTCGTCGAGCTCGGGGTGGAAGGTTACGCCGAGCTGGTTGCCCTGACGGGCGGCGACAATACGACCGTCGACTTTCGCTAAGGCCTTGGCGTCGCCGTGGACCTCGACGATGCGGGGCGCGCGGATAAACGTCAGCGGCACTTCACCGTCGATGCCGGCTATTTGCCCCTTGGTTCGAAAGCTGCCGAGCTGCCTGCCGTAGGCATTGCGCTCGACAAGTACATCCATGGTTTCCAGACGCGGCGTGCCCTTATCGTCATGGGCGGCAAGGTCGTGAGCCAGTAGAATCAGGCCGGCGCAGGTGCCCAGGACGGGCATACCTTCAGCGATACGGGCACGAAGCTCCTCGAGCATGCCCAACTCATCAAGCAGCTTCCCTTGAACGGTAGACTCGCCGCCGGGAAGTACCAGACGGTCAAAGTCCTGCTTCAAATCAGCCGCCTGCCTCAGCTCAATACAGTGTGCGCCAAGCTCGAATAGTCTTGCCTCGTGCTCGGCAAATGCGCCTTGGACCGCCAGCACGGCGACCGTTTGGTCTGCATAATCGCTCATGTGCGATCCTTTCTGCCGGACTAGCGTCCGCGCTCCTCCATGATGATTTCGATCTCGTCGGCGTTGATGCCCACCATGGCCTCGCCCAGGTCCTCCGAAAGCTCGGCGATGAGCTTGGCATCGGTGAAGTTTGCCACGGCCTTGACGATGGCGGCGGCGCGCTTGGCGGGGTCGCCGCTCTTAAAGATGCCCGAGCCGACAAAGACGCCCTCGGCGCCCAGTTGCATCATCAGCGCGGCGTCGGCAGGGGTCGCTACGCCGCCGGCGGCAAAGTTCACAACGGGAAGCTTGCCCGTGGCATGGACCTCGCGCACCAGCTCGACCGGAACCTGCAGTTGCTTGGCTGCCTCAAAGAGCTCATCATCGCGCAGGGCAACAACGTCGCGGATTTGCTTTTGGATCTTGCGCATGTGGCGCACGGCCTGGACCACGTCGCCCGTGCCCGGCTCGCCCTTGGTGCGAATCATCGTGGCGCCCTCGGCAACACGGCGCAGCGCCTCGCCCAGATCGCGGGCGCCGCAGACAAACGGGACGTCAAACTGGGTCTTGTCGATGTGATAGACGTCATCGGCAGGGGAGAGAACCTCGGACTCGTCGATGTAATCGATCTCGATAGCCTGCAGGACCTGCGCCTCGACAATGTGACCGATGCGGCACTTGGCCATAACAGGGATGGAGACGGCCTCTTGGATGCCCTTGATCATCTTGGGGTCGCTCATGCGCGAGACGCCGCCTGCGGCACGGATGTCGGCCGGGATGCGCTCGAGTGCCATGACGGCGCAGGCGCCTGCCTCCTCGGCGATGCGTGCCTGCTCGGGCGTGGTGACGTCCATGATGACGCCGCCCTTGAGCATCTGCGCGAGTTCGCGATTGAGTTTGACGCGATCGGCCTTGCTGGTCTGTTCTGCCATGGTTGCTCCCTTGGTTGGCATGTGCATTGCTTGACGGAACATCCTATCGGGGAGCTGGGTATGGCAAAATACTCAGTTTTCGAGATAATAATAATGTCAGCCTAATACCAGATTGAACAGCTCGATAAGGTCAGGTGGCAAACTCATGCTTGACTACAATTTGGAAAAACGCGGCGAAGCATCGCTTTATGAGTATGTTTACCAGCAAATTCGAGATGATATTGTTGCTGGACGTATTGTGGCGGGGGAGCATCTTCCGTCTAAGCGCGCCTTTGCCAGTCATCTGGGAATCAGTGTCATTACCATCGAGAATGCATATAGCCAGTTACTTGCCGAGGGCTATATTTGCTCAATGCCGCGTCGTGGCTACTACGCTTGCAAGCTTCCGGATGCACCGGTTTTGCCTTTGGCTTCGCAGGGCATCGACCGAGATACCGTCTCTGTGGGCCTCAGCGCGCATGATGTCAACGGACAGGTCGAGCTGTTCGATGCACTTTCTCCTTCCGCTTTGGAGGCGGCGCGGCTTTGGCAAAGCGCACTACGGGCGACGCTGGCATCCGAAGATGAGCGCGAAATCTTTTCGCCCGCACCGGCGCAGGGCACCGCTCGGCTGCGACGCGCAATTGCTCACCATCTGCGTGGGACAAGGGGCATGAATGTCGACCCCAACAACATTGTTATCGGTGCAGGCGCCCAGCTGCTCGATACCATGTTGGTTCAGTTGCTTGGCGCTGACAAGGTGTATGCTGTTGAGGACCCGGGCTATTTGCGTCTGACGCGCATCTATCAGGCTATGGGCTGCCAAGTTCGACATATCCCGTTGGATGATGAGGGCGTGGACTTGAGCGCTCTGCAGAAAACTGGGACCGATGTCCTTCATCTGATGCCGTCCCATCAGTATCCGACCGGCCTTGTGACGAGCATTGCGCGTCGCTATGCGCTTCTGAGCTGGGCCGCCGAGCGACCAGGTCGATATCTCATCGAAGATGACTTTGATTGTGAGTTTCGCCTTGCCGGCAAGCCGATTCCCGCGCTTGCGTCGATCGATGCCGCCCAGTCGGTTATCTACACCAACACATTTTCGAAGAGCGTGTCATCGGCGTTGCGTCTAGCATACATGGTGTTGCCCGATGAGCTAATGGAGCGGTTTAGGCGCAACCTTGGTTTCTACGCCTCGTCGGTGAGCTCTGTTGACCAGGTTGCTTTGGCGCGTTTGCTGGAATCGGGTGATTACGAGCGGCATGTGAACCGTGTGCGCGTTCGTGCTCGCGAGGCGCGTGATGGCCTAGCGGCGCTTGTACGGAAAGCGTTTCCGGCAGGGGAAGTCTCGATCGAACACGCAGACGCGGGCCTTTACTGCACCGTGGTTGCGGAGCGTAGAACGGGCGGAAGCTCTTTTGCGCAGGCTCTCACGCGCTCGAATATCCCATTTATCGATATCAGTGACTGTTTTTGGTGTGCCGATGGTGCGTCTGCCCCTGAAGACTCAACTAAAATTCTTGTCCAGTATGACGATTTGGGTCCAAAAGCGCTTAACGCCTTGGAAGTACAGCTAATGGGGGGCACTCTGCAATCTAAGTGAGTAGACTTTTGGCACTTTGGCGAGCAGGCAGTTTTGTAGCAAGCTATCTACCTGCGGTTTTGAAAAGCAGGATGACCGGCCTGCTCGGGATATTCAAAAAAGTCTACTCACTTGCCGCGCAAAGCTTCTACATGAGAAAAAATGGGGTTTTCAACAGGGTTTCGTCCAGCTCTTGGCAAGCTTTTGGCCAGTTGGGGAGGGCTGTTGAAAACTTGGCAGTCCGTTCGGCGCCATTTTTGGTGCGTTCGCGCCAATGCGTGACTAACTGGGTTGAAATTCGTGTTTTCCTGTGCCTATGAAGGATCTACTTTGTGACATATCGGCTTTTAGGTACTGGCGTTTGCCTCCTCAAGTCCGCGCTTTGTGTCCGCCGCTTCCACGACCGGAAGAAGACCGGCAGCGATATGATCTCGCCCGCAACCCGACGGCTGCGGTCGCGCTCGGTTTTCCGTTGCATACATTGGTTCGGACGAGAAACAAACGGACTTGTCCTGCCAGCATTAGGCAGCGGCTGTTTCTTGGTGAGCTCCCCAGGGAATCCGTGCTGGAAACGGAGCATGGATTTTTGATTACGTCTCCTCTACTGACGGCATTCATCATGTCACGGCATCTGACGGATCTTCAGCTTCTTTTGGTATTGGCGGAGATGTGCGGCTTGTTTGCGGTGTGTGCCCTGCCGGCGTTACTTGAGACGGAGCTTTCGCGTGCAATTGATTCGGGTGCGATTTCGACAACGTTCGGTTGGGCGCGCTGCCCGTCCGAGGACGGCACCGCCTCAAATTTATGGCGTCGAGACGCTTTGGTTTTGGGCGGAGACCTTGACCGTTTTTGTTCAGATGTTTGTGGGATGCGTTACGGCAATAGATTTATGGCGGTATCGCAACTCGTTCCATTGGGTGCCGCGTCGCCTTTTGAGGTCGAGGCGTATTTGCTACTTGCACTGCCGCGATCCCTGGGAGGCGAAGGTTTTTGCGGCATAGAGCTTAATGTTGAAGTGATGCTAAACACAAGTGCTCGAGCGATTGTGGGAAAGTCCCGTGTATATATCGACCTACTTCTTTCTTCACCGGACGGTAGGCGACAGGTGGCCATTGAATGTCAGGGAAAGGCCTCGCACGGACGCGCAGGGGATGGCTTGCGTGACGCTGACCGCATGACGGCCCTTCAGGCCATGGGCTACGATGTACTTCTCCTGACACACAGACAGATATCCGATGAGGGTAGATTCCGCGCGATCGTTAAGACCGTATGCAGGATGCTCGATGCTGAATATCGCGATAAAAGCTCAGATGAGCAAAGGGCTGAGACATTACTTCGGTCTGAACTATTCGTTGACTGGACAAAATTGGGAGTAATTGACGGAAAGATGCCCGTTAGACACAAAACAGTTCGATCGTGGACGGCTGCGGTTCTAAGTGAGTAGACTTTTGGCTTGATGGCGACCAGGCCGTTTTGAAACAAGTCATTTCCCTGCGACTTTATAAAGCAATACGGATGGTCTGCTCGGCAAGTTTCGAAAAGTCTACTCACTTAGTTTTTGACGAGAGACCGATGCCGAAGATAGCTCTATTTCAGGGCGTTAACGAGTCCTCGAGACACAAAAAGGCCCGAACCAATACGGTCCGGGCCTCATCGAGCTAGAGGTTATGTCTCAAGCGGTTGGCTTAGCCAAAGTAGCGCTTGAGCAGGCCGGCGAAAGCCTTGCCGTGACGAGCCTCGTCGCGAGCCATCTCGTGCACGGTATCGTGGATGGCATCGAGGCCAGCGGCCTTGGCGCGCTTGGCAAGATCAGTCTTTCCGGCGGTGGCGCCGTTCTCGGCCTCAACGCGCATCTCGAGGTTCTTCTTGGTGGAGTCGGTCACGACCTCGCCCAGGAGCTCAGCGAACTTGGCGGCGTGCTCGGCCTCCTCGTGGGCAGCCTTCTCCCAGTACAGGCCGATCTCGGGATAACCCTCGCGATGAGCGACGCGAGCCATGGCCAGGTACATACCGACCTCGGAGCACTCGCCCTCAAAGTTGGCGCGCAGGTCGGCAACGATGTCCTCGGAGACGCCCTCCATCTTGGCGACGCCCACGACGTGCTCGGCAGCCCACTCGAGCTGGCCCTCCTCCTGCTTCAGGAAACGAGAACCGGGAACGCCGCACTGGGGGCACTTGAAGTCCTCGGGCAGCTGGTCGCCGTCGAACTCTTCCACATAACCGCAAACGGGGCAAACAAACTTCATGATTCGATCCTTTCGATCGATGGCGATTGTGCGCTCGTCCGGTCCCGTAAGGGCCCTCTCCGGACGTGCGTCTTGACGAGTTCTATTATCCATAAATGCAACCAAATGTGAAGCCTATTAGGAATGATTTTTAATAAAACAATTTCGAGATATGAAGATGTTGATTGATTAACGATTGGGAGGCCGTCTGCGATTTTTGCTGAGTACAATCGGGCGAGCAAATGTTGACCTATCAACAAATGAAGGAGTTTCCTTTATGCATCTAGCCCGTCGTGCCTGGTGCCGAACATATCAGACGGTTTTTCGCATTGCATTGCCGATCCTGCCCTATACCGAGCCGCGCATTCTGGAGCATGCCGAGGATGTGCCCGCGGTGCTTCAAAAGCGCTCGATCCAGAAGGTCCTTATCGTGACAGACCCTGGCATTGCACGTTTGGGACTCACGGCATCACTCGAGCGTGCGCTTACGGCTCAGGGGATTGGCGTTACGGTCTATGCCGAAACGCGTGCGAACCCCACGGTCTCGAATGTGGAGGAGGCGGCGTCCCTGTATCGAGAGCGCGCCTGCCAGGCCATTATCGGTTTTGGCGGAGGATCAGCCATGGACTGCGCCAAGGGCGTGGGCGCACGCATTGCGCAGCCAAGCAAGCCCATCAACAAGATGCGCGGGCTGCTGCGGATTCATCGTCGTCTGCCGCTGCTCATCGCCGTTCCCACCACGGCGGGCACGGGAAGCGAGGTCACGCTTGCGGCGGTAATTACCGATGACGAGACGCACTACAAGTATCCCATTAACGACTTTGTGCTTATCCCGCGCTTTGCGGCGCACGACCCCGAGTTTACGCTCGGTCTGCCCGCCTCCATTACGGGGCAGACGGGCATGGACGCCCTGACGCATGCCGTCGAGGCGTTTATCGGGCGAAGCACCACGCCCTATACGCGCAAGATGGCGCGACAGGCGGTGCAGCTCATCCACGACAATTTGCTCGAGGCCTATGAGCATGGCGACGACATGCGTGCGCGTCGCAATATGCTTTCGGCGGCGTATAAGGCGGGTGTTGCCTTTACGCGCTCCTATGTTGGATACGTTCACGCCATCGCGCACAGCTTGGGTGGGCGTTACGGGATTCCGCACGGCTTGGCCAACGCTATCATCCTGCCGTATATGCTTCGCGCCTATGGCGAAGCTGCTGCTCCTAAGCTCGCCGATCTTGCCCGCATGGCCGGTATCGCGCCGGCTAACGCGCAGGACAGCCTGGCGGCCGAGGCCTTTATCGATTGGGTCGATCGAATGAACGCCGCCTTGGACATTCCCAAATATGTGGCGGGCATTCGCCGCTCCGACATTCCGCAGATGGCGGCGCATGCCGATGCCGAGGCCAATCCCCTGTACCCCGTTCCGCTTTTGATGGACCGCCTGGAGCTCGAGCATATGTACGAAGTTGTTGCAGGTGGTATGTTTGAGGACGAGAACTAGGAGGTTGCCATGAACACCGAGGAAATTGCGCGCATCGTCGGCGATCAGCGCACCTACTTTAAGACGCGCGCCACGTTTGATGTCGATGCTCGACGTCGCGCGCTCGTGAGTTTACGCGATGCAGTACGGGCCCACGAGGCTGATATCGCCCATGCGCTCAAGACCGATTTGGGGAAGTCGCATGACGAGGCCTATATGTGCGAGATCGGCACGTCGCTTTCCGAGATTCGACATCAGATCGCTCACGTGGCTCGATGGAGTCGTCCGCGCCTGCGTCCGTGCGATCTCGCTAACGCCGTGAGCGTGTGCAAAACGCAAGCCGTGCCCTATGGCGTCACGCTCATCATGGCTCCGTGGAACTACCCGTTTTTGCTAACACTCGAGCCGCTCGCCGGCGCCCTTGCCGCGGGCAATACTGTGGTCATCAAGCCGAGTGCCTATGCTCCGGCATCGAGCGCGGTGCTCAAGCAAATCTGTGAAGAGGCATTTGATCCGTGCCTGGTGACGGTTGTCGAGGGCGGGCGCGCCGAGAACGATGCGTTGCTCGATGAGTGCTGGGACAAAATCTTCTTTACCGGTAGCGTTCCGGTCGGCAAGCTCGTCATGGAGCGCGCGAGCAAAAACCTCACGCCTGTGACGCTTGAGCTGGGCGGAAAGAGCCCCTGCATCGTGGATGCGACGGCAAATTTGAAGGTCGCGGCACGGCGTATCGCCTTTGGTAAATGGCTCAACGTGGGCCAGACCTGTGTAGCGCCCGACTATCTGCTGGTCGACGTGCGCGTGCACGATGAGCTGCTGGGCCTTATCAAGGAGGAGGTCCGCCGCATGTTTGGCGAACATCCACTCGACAATGAGGATTACGGACATATCGTCAACGCCAAGCATTTTGCGCGCGTGCGCGGGCTGATCAATCTCGATAAGGTCGTGCTTGGAGGTGCCGCGCGTGAGGCATCGCTCAAGATTGAGCCGACGATTTTGGACGGCGTGTCCCCCGATGACGCCGTGATGCAGGAGGAGATTTTCGGCCCCATCTTGCCGGTGCTGACGTTTGAGAGCCTAGACGAGGCCGAGACGTTTATTACGGATCGTCCGACGCCGCTGGCCCTGTATATCTTTAGTCAGGATCGCGAGGTTCAGCAGCGCTTTGTGCGCTACGTGCCCTTTGGCGGCGGCTGCGTTAACGATACCATCATGCATCTGGCTACGAGTCATATGGGCTTTGGCGGCATGGGCGCGAGCGGCATGGGACAGTACCATGGCCGCGAGAGCTTCGATACGTTTAGCCACAAGAAGAGTATCGTGAACAAGGCAACCTGGCTGGACGTGCCGTTTCGGTATGCGCCCTACGCAAGCTGGAAGCACAAATTCGTGCGCATGTTTGTGCATTAGAATCAGATGGTGTAGCGACAAACGGTCGAAAAGGCGCGGGTGGGGCGAATTTGTGTCCGCACGGGACCGTAGACTTCTCAATAAGGTTACACACCGGTTTATCCGGCCGTTAGAGGAGCTGCTATGTACGAGCCTTCACGTGTTCTTCTGTCATTTCACATTGCAGGATTTCAGTATGCCGACGGTGCCTTGGTCCTGGGCGATCTTAAGGTTGGCGATAAGCTGACGCTGTGCGCCGAGCGCGATAATCCCCATGACCCCGAGGCAGTTGCGATCTACTATGGCAAGACCAAACTTGGCTACGTTCCGGGAAACGAGGTCGGCCCGCTGTCCTTGATGATGTATTACGGCCACGAGGACGTATTTGAGGCCCGCGTGCAACAGGTTGCCCCCGAGCGCAGCCCGTGGCATCAGGTACGCGTTGGGCTCTACGTGGTGGATGCTCGCTAGTCGGCAATGGAGGCTGCCATGTTTGATGACGATGACCTGTTTGATCTGGCAGATGATCCGTTTGAGTGGGATGCGCTACTCGATGACGATGAGCTGGAACAGGACCGTAAGATGCGGCAGGACAAGAAAACTCAGGGTGACGCTTCGAAAAAGCAAGACAAGCGCCGCCGCGGACTGTTCGGCGGGCTCTTTGGATAACCGCCGCATCGCTACGTCTGTATACTTAGCACGAGTTGAACACGTTGCGAAATGAGGGCATAGACGATGATGTGGTTTACCGCCGACCTGCACCTGGGCGATACGAATATCTTGCACGACATGGACCGGCCGTTTGACTCGGTCGAGGAGATGAACCGCAAGGTCATCGATGCCATCAATGAGTGCGTGGCTGCGGACGACCGCCTCTATATTCTGGGTGACTTTACCTATCGTTTGCCCCTGGCGGAGGCGGTGCGCCTGCGCGAGCGTATCGAATGCCAGAACGTGACGCTCATCCGCGGTAACCATGACGGCGACTGGGAAGATTCCGACGTACCGCAGATTTGGGAAGACGTGCGCGATTACCTGGAGATTGCTCCCGGCTATGCCAAGGGCCATCGTCTGGTTATGAGCCACTACCCCATGCTCAGCTGGAACGGCAAGGCGCGTGGCGCCGTCATGCTGCACGGGCATATCCACAGCAGGGGAGACCGCACCAACGTGCGCAACCGCGATCGCGAGCGCCCTATCTTTCGCTACGATGTCGGTCTCGATGCCAACGAGTACAAGCCCGTAAGCCGTGATCAGATTCTTAGCTTCTTTGGGTTATAGGGCGCCAGAGCCACCACAAAGGGGACAGGCACCTTTGTGGTGGCTCTGGCAGCGGCGCCTTTTTTGTCCGTGCGGCGCGGTAGAGTGTAGGCGGTCGAAATTTGCGTCCATCGAGGAGCTGCTATGAACGAGATTAAGTGCCCGCATTGCGGCGAAGTTTTTAAGGTCGATGCGTCCGGCTATGCGGATATCGTCAAGCAAGTACGCGATGCCGAGTTTTCGCGCGACCTGGACGAGCGTGTGAAGGCAGTCCAGCGCGAGGGCGAGCAGGCGCTGGAGCTTGAGCGCTCGCGTTCGACGGCTGCCTTGCAAAAGGCAGAGTCTCAGCGCAACGCTCAGCTTGTCGAGCAGAAGAACGCTGCAGCTCAGCAGCTGGCACAAGAAGTCGCCAAGCGCGATGCCGAGCTTGCCGAGCTGCGTGCCAAGCTTGAGGGCGCTGCCGCAGAGCGCGAGAGTGCAAGCCAGCGCGCGGCGGTTGAGGCCCGTGCCGATGCTCAAAAGGAGAATGCCGAGCTGCAGCGCGAGATCGATAGCCTGCGTGCGCAGCTTGGGCGCAAAGATGACGAAGCAAAGCTTGCCGAAGCCGCGGTACGCAATGCGACTCAAAATGACCTCGCCGCGCGCGATGCTCAGATTGCGGAGTTGCAGGCAAAGCTTGCCGCCGCAGATAAGGCTCAAGAAATGGCACTCGCAACTGCTGCGGCCGAGGCGCAGCGTAAGCTCGAGGCTGCGCAAAACGAAGCGAATCGTAAGCTTTCCGATTACCAGACAGAAGTGCGTGAGAAGTTCTCGAATGCTAAGACTCAGTCCGAGCGCGAGGCCGAGGGCCTTCGTGCACAGCTTCGTGAGCAAGAACTTTCTGCAAAAATGGAGCTGTCGAAGGCGGTCGCCGCGGCGGAACGAGAGCGCGATGAGGCACGTGCCAAGCTGACGAGCGAGCTGGCGGTGCGCGATTCTCGCGAGGAACAGGTCAAGGCGGCGCATGAGCTCGAGCTCGCGCAGGCCAAGCGCGCGAGCGATGACCTGATTCGCTACAAGGACGAAGAGATTGAGCGTCTTAAGGACATGAAGGTACGCCTGTCCACCAAGATGGTGGGCGAGTCGCTCGAGCAGCACTGCGAGACCGAGTTCAATCGCCTGCGCATGACGGCGTTTCCCAACGCGTACTTCGAGAAGGATAACGATGCGTCCGAGGGCACCAAGGGCGACTTTATCTTCCGCGAGTGCGACGCAAGCGGTAACGAGGTCATTTCGATTATGTTCGAGATGAAAAACGAGAACGATGAGACCGCGACCAAGCACAAGAACGAGGACTTCTTTAAGAAACTCGACCACGATCGCCGCCAAAAGGGCTGCGAGTACGCGGTGCTCTGCACGTTGCTCGAACCCGAGAGCGAGCTTTACAACGCCGGCATCGTGGACGTGAGCTATCGCTACGAGAAGATGTACGTGATTCGCCCACAGTTCTTTATTCCCATGATCACGCTTCTTCGCAACGCCGCCATGGGTTCGCTGCGCTATAAGCAGGAACTGGCGGAGTACAAACAGCAGAATATCGACGTCACGAACTTCGAAGCCAAGATGGAAAAGTTCAAGAATGATTTCGGTCGCAACTACGAGATCGCGAGCCGCAAGTTCCAAACGGCGATTGATGAGATCGACAAGACGATTAGCCATCTGCAGAAAACCAAGGAGGCGTTGCTGTCCTCCGAGAACAATCTGCGCCTAGCCAACAAGAAGGCCGACGATCTTACCATTCGCAAGCTCACGTGGGGCAACAAGACCATGAAGGCCGCGTTTGACGAGGCGCGCGGGGCTGCGACAGAGACAAACGATGAGCCAGCCGAGGCGGATTCGTATGAGGTCGAGGATACCGAGTAGGGGATAGCGTATCGCGCAAAAAGCGGGGCCGCTGGCGATGTTGCCAGCGACCCCGCTTCGTTTCGTTCCAGTATGTTCGGCTAGTCCTCGAGCAGGTCCTCGATAAAGCCGACGCGGTAGTTTTTGAAGATGACCTCGCCGCCGTCTTGCGTGGCGTCCAGATCGACATCGCCCATGATGCCAAAGTCGTGGTCGCCATCCTCGTCGGCAAAGATCTGGTGCACGTGCCATACGTGCGCGGTCTTCTCGTCGGACTCGTCAATGGAAAACATCGCGGCGCTGCGGGCATCTCCGTCGGTGAGGATTTCCTCGTGCTGCTCGTGGTAAGCGTCGAGTGCTTTTTGCCAGCGGATCTCGCTCATGCCCCAGTCGTCGTCGAGCTCGCCCAGGTCGCGAACGTGCTCGCGAGCGGCAAGGGTCACGCGGCGGAAGAGCGCGTTGCGCACCAACAGCGTGCAGCCGCGGCGGTCCGCCACGACCTCGTCGATGCCCTGCGGCGGCGCGGCGTCGAGGGCTGCCGGGTTGCCGGCGTTCTCCCACTCGTCCACCAGGCTCGAGTCCACCGAGCGCACCACAAAGCCCAGCCACGAGATAATGTCGCGCAGGCGCTCGTCGCGCTTCTCGATGGGCACGGTGCGGTCGAGTGAACGGTAGGCCTCGGCTAGGTAGCGCAGCAGAATGCCCTCGGAGCGGGCGATGCCGAGCTTTTGAATGTAGCCCTTAAAATCGCTCGCGCTTTCCAGCATATCGCGCAGGACGCTCTTGGGAGAGAGCTGATAGTCGTTTGCCCAGGGCACTTCCTGGCAGTACTTGTCAAAGGCGGCGTCGAGCAAATCCTCGAGCGGCTTTTCGTACGTGACGTCTTGAATGCGCTCCAAGCGCTCCTCATACTCGACGCCGTCAGCCTTCATTTCGGCCATCGCGCGGTCGCGCGCAGCGCGCTCCTGTGCGCGCAGCACCTGCTTGGGGTCCTCGAGCGTTGCCTCGACCATCGAGATCAGATCCATGGTATAGGTCTCGCTCTCGGGATCGAGCAGCTCCAACGCGGCAAGCAAGAACGGCGAGAGCGGCTGATCGAGCGCAAAGTCCTCGGGCAGATCGACCGTCAGTGCATAGTCAATGTCTGGTGCGGCGTCAGTCGGGGCGTCGGGTGCGGGCGGCACCTCGGTGCGAACGACGACGCCGGAATCGATGAGTGTGGCGAAGATTTCATCGGCGCGAACCTCGAGCTTGGCCTTTTCCTCGGGGGTCTGCAGGCTCGTCTCGATGAGGTCGTGTACGCGGGCACGGGCGTCGCCGCCCTGCTCGACCACGCTAATCACCATGGAGTGCGTGATGCGCAGGCGCGGCTTGAGCGTCTCGGGCTGCGTCTCAATCAGACGCTCAAAGGTCTGCTTGCTCCAGGTGACAAAGCCCTCGGGGGCCTTCTTCTTTTTAATCTTGCGGAGCTTCTTGGGGTCGTCACCCGCCTTGGCCATGAGCTTGGCGTTCTCGATCTCGTGCTCCGGGGCCTCGGCGATGACCATGCCCTCGGTATCGAAGCCCGAACGGCCGGCGCGACCGGCAATCTGATGGAACTCGCGGGCGCGCAGACGACGCATCTTGTAGCCATCGAACTTGGTGAGCGCGGTGAGGACCACGGTGTGGATGGGTACGTTGATGCCGACGCCGAGCGTATCGGTGCCGCAGATGACAGGCAGCAGGCCCTGCTGCGCCAAGCGCTCGACCAGCAGACGATAGCGCGGCAGCATACCGGCGTGGTGCACGCCGACGCCGCAGCCAAGCAAGCGCTTGAGGATCTTGCCAAAGGCCGTCGAGAAGCTCGTGCCTTTGGCGGCTTCCTTAATGGCCTCGCGCTGCTCCTTGCTGGCGATGCCAAAATTGGCGAGTGACTGTGCCGTCGCAAGGGCGGCATCTTGGCTAAAGTGCACGATATAGAGCGGGGCCTCGCCGCGGCGCATGGCGAGCTCGACCGTGCCCTCGAGCGAGGTCGTCACGTAGTCGTAGCTCAGCGGCACGGGGCGTGGGGCGTCGACAACCAAGTCGCAAGCAGCGCTGGTGTGTTCCTCGAGTGAGGCGGCGATGGCGGTGACATCGCCGAGCGTGGCGCTCATGAGCATAAACTGCGTGTGGGGCAGGGTGAGCAGCGGCACCTGCCAGGCCCAGCCGCGGTCGGGGTCGGCAAAGTAGTGGAACTCGTCCATGGCCACGCAGCCCACGTCGGCGCCCTCGCCCTCGCGCAGTGCATCGTTGGCAAGGATTTCGGCCGTGCAGCAGATGACGGGCGCCTTGGTATTGATATGCGTATCGCCGGTGATCATGCCGACGTTATCGCGGCCGAGTACCTGCACCAGATCGAAGAACTTTTCGCTGACCAAGGCCTTGATAGGGGCCGTGTAATAGCAACGCTTGCCCTGTGCCATGCCCATAAAGAGCATGCCCAGCGCGACGAGCGATTTACCCGATCCGGTCGGTGTGCCTAAAATGACGTGATCGCCGGCAGCCAGGTCCATGAGGGCCTCTTCTTGGTGATCCCACAGCTCAATGCCGCGATCGCTTGTCCATTCAAAGAAGCGTTCGAAGGCTTGCTCGGGCGTGAGCCATGGTTCGGGCTCACTGCCGTCCTCGGGCTCCCACCAGGTGGGGGAGAGCGCGCCGAGCGAGCCAAACTCGGCTTCGGTTCCCGTGCCGCCCGAGAATGAGCTGGCAGCGCCGGCGCCGGAGACGGTGCTGGCGGCGGTATCTGTCGTGGTCTGTGCCATATGGTTGCTTTCTCTCGCGATTGTCCGCCAACTATTATGGCGTAGCGGCGGCGTGGGGTGCCAGCGCGCGAGAAAATGCAGGAAATGGGCGTTCTGCCCAGCCGTTTAGTGTAGTCGCTAGCTAAGTGAGTAGACTTTTTGCGATATTGCGAGCACATCGCTTTTGCGCAAGGGTTCTACCTGCGGTTTTATGTTTCGCTATGCGGGCTGTGCTTGGCTATTGCAAAATAGTCTACTCACTTAGGTTTGAGGGCCGTTCGCTGGCGCCTATTTGCGCTTGTTTGCCAACGCCGCGACCATCAGAAGCCCCTAGGACTCTTGCGGTAGACGCTTCTTGCCCTTGCGGGCACGGTTTCTAAAGTTCTCGACGGCCTCTTCCATGCCCAGAGGCACATAGGCGAGCTCATCGAGGTTATCGGGCAGGTAGCAGGCTAGGCTTTGCTCCTGCGCGCGGCCCGCCGCGAGCTGTTCATCGCTGGGCTGCGCTCCAGGTGTGGCGCAAATGCCATAGACGGCGGCACCCATCTCGCGCGTGCGGCGCTCGTACTCGGTCTCGGGATGCTCGGGATGGTCGCGGCGGACGTCGTCGCTTACCCAAAGCGTATCGTAGCCGGCCGCGGCAAACTGTCCCAGGGCGTAATCGCGCAACGGCTTGCTATCGGTGCGCAGTGTGACGGTAGCGCCGGCTGAAAAGAGCGGGCGGTAGAGCATCAGATGGTCGACATGGACGAGTCGTTTTTTAGCGTACTTGGCCTTGGGCTGCGGCGTGGGAAAGTTAATGGTGATGGCATCGAGCTCGCCTGCGGCAAACAGCTGTGGCAGCGATGCGGCGCCTCGGGGCAGGACGAGTGCGTTGGATAGCCCCTGTTCGCAGATTTTCTGCGCGGCATAGGCGATGCAGATGGGCTCCTGGTCCATGCCGATAAAGAGGGTGTCGGGCTCGCGGTGGGCGCGCTCGACCAGATAGGTTCCCTTGCCACAGCCAAGATCCAGGTGAAGGTGTTCGAAGGGCTTGCTGCCAGCTGGCGCGCAAGCCTCGCGCCAATCTCCGGCATAAGCCTCGGGGTTCGTCTCGATCGCATCGGCGTAGCGCTCCAGGCGCTCCTCGAGCACAAAGTTCTTAGGCGTGCGAACGTGGACGGCTCCCATGAGGCTCCTTGGTCATAAGTATGGAACGCATAGCTGCGCGTTCCGTCAATGGGTTGAAAAAGGGTGGGCATAGTTTGCCCGAAAGATGCGGTGCGGCTCGGCGGCGAATCGTCGGTGCCTACAGACGTTTGAGAATCACATAGCGGTTGAGCTCGCCGCTGCGACCGTCGGCATGGAAGCGCTCAAGCTCGCGCACGGGGACCTCGCCGCTCTTGTAGAACGTACGGACGCCGCGCACCAGGTCGGTGATCTGCTGATCGTCAAAGTGATGGCAATAGCGGTAGGCGTGGCGGTCGTTTTGCCAGCCGATGAGGTGGTCGCCGGCTTCAAACTGCGCGGAATCGTAACCTTCAAACGGCGGGGTGAGCTCGGCACGGGCCTCGGCGCGAACGGCCTTGCGCGCCATGCGCTCGTCGTTCATAAACTCCCAAAAGCTGATGGCGATGATGCCGCCCGGGCGCGTCTGGCGCACCAGGGCGTCGAGCACGCGTACGCGGTACTCGCACGACGGCACGTGGTGCATAAAACCAAAGCAGACCGAGATGTCGGCGAGCGGGGCGTCGAAAAGCACGTCGGGTGTCTCGGCGGGGTTGAGCTTCATAAGGGCATCGAGCACGTCGAGTTCCTGGAAGTGCAGGTTGGGAATGCGCAGGGCGTGACCGTGCGCATCGATAGCCAAATCCTGACACGAGTCGACACCATAGAACTCAAACGGGCAGCTGGCATCTGCCGAGGGGTTTGCGCCGTCGACGCCCTTGGCGGCAAGTGCGCCGCCGGCGGCAAAGTTCTCGAATCGCATATTGCCGCAGGCGAGATCGAAGACGCGGACGGGATGCTCAATCGTGGCGACATCGAGCTGTTCGAGCGCGATGTCCATGGTGCGCACCCAGCCGGGCCACGGGGCCTGGCGCGTATCGGAGAAGGAGGCGGAGTGCTCGCGATAGAACGTGTTGTTGAGCTGGATGAGCGATGAGGCGAAATCGCGGTTCACGGCGCGGAACTCCCTCCGTTGGCGGTGCGGAATTAACAGTACGACCATACTACCGTTAACGCCGCAACGGGGACAACCAAGCTACGGGTCATTGCTTTGTTTGGACACATTTCCGCAGCTCATATGCACCCGCAACCGACGGTTGTCAAAAATCTCACTAGAATAGGTGGCATGCTTTTGGCGGTGGCGGATAGATTTTTAACTGTGCAAGGCGCCTTAAGAAGAAAAACGGTCCGGCGGCACGGCTGGAATCACATAGGAGGAACCATGAATGTAGAAACTGCGCAGCGGCTCGCCGACCTTCGTCGCAGCAAGGGTTTTAGCCAAGAAGGGCTGGCACGAAAGCTGGGACTGTCGCGCCAAGCAGTCAGTAAATGGGAGCGCGCGGAGAGCTCGCCCGATACCGAGAACCTGATCTCGCTCGCCAAGCTCTATGGTGTGAGCTTGGACGAGCTGCTCAATCCGAGCGATGAGATTGAGGACGATATCGAGTTTGAGAACGAGGACCGTGCCCGTCAGCGCGAGGCCGAGGCGGCAGATCGCGCCCGTACCCATGAGGCGGCGGCACGTGCCACCGAGGCGGCAACACAGGCGAGTGACGCCGCCGCCAAGGCGGCGCAAGCGGCAAGCTGGAGTGCGCAGGCCGCCAATGCCGCTACGGCGCAGGCGACGAGTGGCAGCGCAGTTGGCTCGACTCCGGTGAAGGGCCCGTTCCAGTCGTTCCCGTATTGGGCCGTGTGCTGGCTGCTGTTCTTTTTGCTGATGTTCCTGTTTGGTGCCGGCCCCTTTGCCGCACTGATCTTCTTTACGATTCCCATCTATCACTGGGTGGCGCGTGCGCTCGATGGCGATTGGGCGCGCGGGGATATTCAGGTTGGTTCGGCGTCGGTGGCGGTCAAGGCCCAGGGGAAGGATACTTCTGCGGAATCTGATGCTGACGTGGCTACCGCGACTACCGCTGAGCCGATTGCCAAAGAGAGTGATGAATGATGAAGCTTTCGCATGAATCCAAGGTACGCTTGGGCGTTGGCATCGGAGCGTTTGTGCTCATCATCGGGCTTGTCTTTGGCATTTCGCGGACTTTGATTCATTTTGATGGCCCGTGGGATCTCGACGATGTTGTATCCGGCTTCTCTGGTATGGACGATGCGGTTGACGAGGACGATCTTTTGGATGGCGGGAACTATTCCGCTCGGCCTCAGCAGCTTTCGAGCACGACTTTTGACGAAGACGCGTTCCAATCGCTCGACTTGGATGTGACGTCGGGGACGGTCGAGGTTAAACGTGTCTCTGGCGGACCGGTACGTGTCATCGAAAGCGGGCGCGTTGCAAAGGGGGCGTCTGCTTCCGATGCCGCCACTCAGAATCTGGTTAAGATCGAGGGCTCTACACTCAAGATTCGCCAGTTCGATTGCGATGACGAGCGCGCCATTGACCGCACGGTTACCGTCGAGCTGCCGCGCGAAGTTGCCGATAACATGGTGGGCATTACAGCGAATGTAGGATCGGGTGACCTGACGGTCGCGGGCATTGCGTGTCATGACCTCAACCTGACTTTGGACTCTGGAGACGTTGAGTTTACGGGCACCGTGACCGATACCCTGAATGCCGAGGTCGGTTCGGGCGATGTGACGTTCGAGCTCTACCAGGCCCCCGCGAAGTCGATGGACGTGAGTGTGGGCTCGGGCGATGTGGAGATGACGGTTCCGAACTCGACGGGCTTTAAGGCGAGCCTCACCTTGGGCAGCGGCGACTTCGAGAGCGATTTCCTTCCGCTTGGCTACGACGGCGAGACCATTTTGAATCTTGAATTCGATAACGGCGATAAGTCTGCTACGTATCGTTTTGAGGTCGGTTCGGGCGACATGTCGTTTGATCCGGAGTGACATGCGGTTTTCGGAGATCGGTACATATAGGCATGCTCTTTGATGGAGGCGCCGGAGCCGTGACGGGCTTCGGCGCCTTTGCCTTTACAATGGGGGGCATGGAACAGATTATCTTGAACATACTCGAGGCTCTGCGTCGCGGCGAGACCGTGGACGACAAAGCGCTCGTCAAACTGATACATGCCGAGGCGCGCCGTGAGGGTGCCGACAAACGCGATTTGGCCAAGCGCCGTCTGCTGCCGTTCTACCAGCGGGTTAAACGTGAGGAGCCGGTTCGGTGGGCTGCGTGGAATGTCGATTCCGATCTGGAGCGTCAACTGCTGCAGGTCCTGCGTATGAAGCCTCGTCGCACGGCTTCGGGCGTGGCGACCATTACCGTCATCACCAAGCCCTGGCCATGCTCGGGCGATTGCCTATTTTGCCCCAACGATCTGCGCATGCCCAAAAGCTATCTGCACGCCGAGCCGGCGTGCGCCCGTGCGGAGCAAAATTGCTTTGACCCGTATCTGCAGGTAAGCGCTCGTCTGACCGCGCTTTCGCAGATGGGGCATGCGACCGATAAGATTGAGCTCATTGTGCTCGGCGGTACCTGGAGCGACTATCCGCAAGGGTATCAGACGTGGTTTATGTCGGAGCTCTTCCGCGCGCTCAATGACGATGCCGTGGCTGGTGTGGCGGCTAACCCCATGTTGGCGCGTCCGGGCATCAGTCGTGCCGAGGCGGGGCGTCTGCTCGATGACGCTCCCGCCGATGCCCTGCCGCCTGTGGTAGCAGAGCGCCGTGAGCGCTATCAGGCCGCCGGCATTGCGACAGACGAGGTCGAGCTTGCTGCCGGCGTTGCCGACGAGCAGGGGCGTGTGGATGCTGCCGTGGGCGGCTATAACCGTGCGGTGCGTCGTCTGTACGGTCCCGGTACGCCGTGGGACAAGGTCACTGAGTGGCAGACGGCAACGATGGAGGAGCTCGAGCGTCAGCAGCGCATCAACGAGACGGCGAAGCATCGCGTGGTGGGACTCGTTATCGAGACGCGCCCCGATGCCGTAACGCCGCAGGCGCTTACGCTCATCCGCCGCCTGGGCTGCACCAAGATCCAGATGGGTATCCAGAGCCTCGACCAGCACCTGCTCGATATCAACGAGCGTCGCATTTCGGTGGCGCAGATTGAACGGGCGTTTTCGCTTGCGCGCCTGTTTGGCTTTAAGATCCATGCGCATTTTATGCTTAACCTGCTGGGCGCCACGCCGGAGGGGGATAAGCGCGACTACGAACGCTTTATGACCGAAGGGGCCTTTATGCCCGACGAGGTCAAGGTCTACCCGTGTGCGCTCATCGAGGGCTCGCGTCTGGTGGGCTGCTATGAGCGCGGCGAGTGGCGTCCCTATACCGAGGAAGAGCTGCTCGATGTGCTGGCCGACGACATCGTGGTGACGCCGGCGTTCTGCCGTATCAGTCGCATGATCCGCGACTTTAGTTCCGACGACATTATGGTGGGCAACAAGAAACCCAACCTGCGTCAGCTCGTTGAGAACCGTCTGGCTGCTCGGGGTGATGGTGCGACGGTGCGCGAGATTCGCTATCGCGAGATCAGTACGGCGGGTGCCGACTTGGATGAGCTATCTCTTGATGAGGAAGTGGCGTACGAGACGCCAGTGACTTACGAGCGCTTTTTGCAGTGGGTGACGCCGCAGGGCAAGATCGCGGGCTTTTTGCGGTTGTCGCTGCCCGACCATTCGTTTGTTGCCGCGCATGCGGACGAGTTGCCGACGACGCCGGACGAGGCGATGATTCGCGAGGTGCACGTGTATGGCATGGCGGCACGCGTGGGTGACCAGGGCCAGGCGGCGCAGCATCACGGGTTGGGGCGTTTGCTCGTAGAGCGTGCGTGCGAGATTGCCCGGGATGCCGGCTATGCGCGCATCAACGTGATCAGCGCGATTGGTACGCGCGAGTACTATCGCCATCTTGGATTTTATGACCATGGCCTTTATCTGCAAAAGGAGCTCTAGATGAACAAGCCGAGTGTTTCTGCCGGCGTCGTTGCCGGCGTTGCTCTGGGAGCCGCGGCGCTTGGTGCGGCCGCTGTCGCTGTTCGTGTTGCCTGTCTGCAGGTTGCGCGAACCTGCAATGGGTTGGCGCGTGTGAAGCGCGTGCACGACGAGGGCGGCGACGAAGTCCGCGTATTGGTGCAAGGCGGCGTCTACCAAAGCGCGAGTTACGTTGGCGAGCGTTGGGCTGAGCCCGTCTTTGCGTACTATCGTGCGTTTGACGACGTGTTTGAGGCCGAGGGTGCAATGCACGACGCTTATGGTCACGGCATCGACCGTATGCTCATGCTGGGTGGCGGCGGGTTTGCCTATCCCAAGTTTGCGCTGATGTCGCACGAGGGCTTGCGCATGGACGTTATCGAGTATGACGGAGAGATTACGCGCCTGGCGCGCCGTTGGTTCTATCTGGACGAGCTGGAGCGCACGGTGGGCGACCGCTTGCGGGTGATTACTGCTGAGGCTCGCTCGTATCTGGGTGTGACGAGTGTGGGTCATCGTCGCTACGACGTGGTCGTGAGCGATTGCTTTGGCGGTGCCGAGCCCGTACGCGAGCTGGCGACCGTTGAGGCGTTGCGTCTAGTGCGGGGCAGCCTGAATGCCGGCGGCATCTACGTGGCCAATATCGTGAGCGCAAGCGAGGGGAGCGATGTGACGTTCCTGCGCGATTGCGCTGCCACGGCACTCGAGGTATTCGCCCACGCCTGGGTGGTCCCATGTGGCGATGCGAAGTTCGGCGGCGAGGAAAACTACCTGCTCATCGCCAGCGACGGCAACTACGCCTTTGCCGAAGCCGTGCCCTTCGACACCGACTTCCTCGGCACCGTCCTTCACGACAAATAAGTCTCCTCGTCCCAAAAAGACTGGTCTTAGGCGTGGTCGCGCCAGCCGAGAACGCGCTGCTTCATGCCTTCGATGTCGAGCACGCCTTCGGCAAAGCCCTTGCGCACGAGCTCTTCGGGAACAAACTCGTCGTAGCGGTCAAAGTAAGGCACCTCGCCGGGATAGACGAGGTCGATGGGGTCGAAGTCTTTCTCGGCTTCGGCGGCGAGCACTTCAAAGAACGTCTCCTCGTCGGCCTTCATCTTAAACTGCATAAAGTACGGGCGTGACGGGTCGAGTCCGCGAAGGCCCAGCTCCGCGGCACATTTAATCTTGAGCATGCGCTCGAGCGCCAAAAAGGCGTAGCTTCCCAACCAGGGGAAGAGCACCCAGGTGTCGCCGCCCAGGTTAATGAGCGGCTTGGTTCCCGCGCCCGAAATCTCGGCGGTATGACGAGCCTGCGCAAGGCGGGCCCGTGCGTTACCCATAAGGTACGGATATGCTGCGTGCTCGTTGAGCGCCTTGCGCATGCGCTCGAGTACGTGTGTATTGATATCACCGGGGCAGTCGCCAAAGTAGGCCGGCACCCGGCCCTTGACCTGCGTGGCAAAGACGGTGTGGCGCTTCCAGTCCACTTCCTCGACAATCCAGCAGTGTCCGGCGATGGCGATGCGCTCACCGGGCGGTGGCGGATTGACGATCGTGCCCAACTCGGCCGACTCACTGCGAACGGTGAACTCCTCGTTTTCCTGGAACACAGCGTAGAACTTAAAGTTGTTAATGATGCGCTCGCCCGCGAGGCCCACGATGAGCCCGCCGCCCTCGGTGACTTGGATATGGTCGATCTTAATGAGGTGACGCAGCAACACGCGATAGTCATCGGCCGAGATGCGATGAAAATAGCTGAGTGTGAGCACGCGCTGGGCAAGCTCTGCCGGCGTGAGTTCGCCGGTGCTGGCAAGCGTCGACATAGTCTGGTGGTAGAGCAGGCTGTAGGGGAGTCGATCGAGTTCGGGTGGCTCGACCCACTTTTCCTCGCGATAGAGTTGTACGAGCGCGATGCCCTGCAGGAGCTTCCACGGAATGGTCTCGGGCATCATCGTGCGCGGCTCGGGTTCTTCCTCGCGCATGACAAACCACATCTCGGGCGGAAGATCGCGGCGCCCCGTGCGGCCCATTCGCTGCAAAAAGGAGCTGACGGTAAACGGTGCATCGATCTGAAACGCACGCTCCAGACGGCCGATATCGATACCGAGCTCCAGTGTAGATGTGGTGACGGTTGTCTGTGCCTGCTCCTCATCGCGCATGAGCTCTTCTGCCGTCTCGCGCAGCGATGCTGAAAGATTGCCGTGGTGGATGAGAAAGCGGTCGGGCTCGTGCCGGCTCTCGCAGTAGCTGCGCAGCATGGAGCACACGGCCTCTGCCTCCTCGCGCGAGTTGGCAAAGACCAGGCACTTGCGGCCGCGTGTGTGCTCAAAGATATAGCCCATGCCGGGGTCGGCGTTGTCTGGCGCCGTGTCGGTGGGGTTGAGTAATGCCTGTTCGGGTGCTCGGGGGATGTCGACTTCGCCCTCGGGGGCCGACGAAGTGCGGCGATCCCTGGAGGTAGCCTTGTCCCGTGCCCGCTCACGACGTTGACGGCGCTCCTCTTGTGTGAGCTGTCCGCTGTGACGCATGTCTTGGGCGCCGGCGGGCAGTGCCGCGGGTGCCGCTGCCTCAATGCGCTCGCACGCAAGCACTTCGGCCTCTTGAGGACCCGTGCTCTCGAATCCTCGTTGTTGCGCCTGGGGACCCGAGTTGTAGAAGTGCTCCATGGAGATACGCCACACGCGGCGCGGTTCCTCAAAGCGGGGGATGATGCAATCGCGTCCTGTTCCCTGTGAGAGAAAGGCGCCCGTGCGCTCGGGGTCGCCGATGGTGGCAGAAAGGCCGATGCGGCGGGGCTGCACGCCCGCCATGCGCGAGAGGCGCTCGATAAGGCAGAGCGTCTGACCGCCGCGGTCGCCGCGCATGAGCGAATGAACCTCGTCGATAACCACATAGCGCAGGTCGCAGAACATACGAGGGATTGCCATGTGCTTATGGATCAGGAGCGCCTCGAGCGACTCAGGCGTAATCTGCAAGATACCGCTCGGTTTTTTGATGAGCTTAGCCTTGTGCGACTGCGAAACATCGCCATGCCAGTGCCAGACGGGGATATCGGCCTCTTCGCACAGGTCGTTGAGGCGGACGAACTGATCATTGATGAGTGCCTTGAGGGGGCCGATGTAGAGGGCGCCAACGCTCGCGGGCGGGTTCTCCCAAAACTCGGTCAGGATGGGAAAGAAGGCTGCCTCGGTTTTGCCGGAAGCCGTGGATGCCGTCAGGAGCACATTGTCCTGAGTGTTAAAGATGGCATCAGCTGCTGCAACCTGGATGGAGCGTAGACTCTCCCAATCGTGGGAGTAGATGAAGTCTTGGATAAACGGGGCGTAGCGGTCAAAGGCGTTCACGGGGCCTCCTTTCAAAAACGAATCTCTCAATGCGGTGGGCAGTGGCTTGCTGCATTACTGCCTCGACGTTTGCCCAGATAAAACCTGCCAAAATAAACCTGTCCCTTTTTGGCAGGTTAGATGGTGAATTCGGCGAAGTTGCGGTCGCCGCCTGCGGTGCCGGCGTCGCCTGTTGCGGCAGCTCATGCA
>UQHO01000034.1 GCA_900540995.1 uncultured Collinsella sp.
GTTTCCTGCTCTACAGTCCTGCTCACGACGGAGGCCACATTAAGTGGCCTCCTGTTCGTGCGGAACTCGCGATAAACCTAAGCCGGTGTCCCCGCTCTCCCGGGGCCTGGGGCTACTTGGTTGTCGCAAGCGGCTCGCTTTTCGGAACTGGGCTGATAGGCGTGCCTCAAAAAATCTACCCCAGTCGCTGTGTAAGGTGTCTATAAAGAGCCGTGGCCAAAAAACATCAAATATGAGTACTGATATTCTTTTAGTAGCAGTAATTTTGACCACATTTAAGGTGATTTGACGTGTCGATCGAGCAGATAAGCTGCCGTATCTCCTCAAGTGTTCATTAAAGGAAGACCTTGATGCGAATAAATCTCATTAAGATCTTCTTTTATTAACCAAAATAATGTAGCTACAACGGTAACAGTACTCATATTTGCCGTTTTTTGGCCACAGTCCTCCGGAGGGTCCTCGAAAATAGTCCCGAGCCGGCACTTTAGGAACGTCCCTAAGTGCCGACACCGCGTCTGCCTGCGGTGGCCGCGCGCCGCTGCGTCGCTCCGCATCCTTGCGGGTTCGGATCCCTCCGCTTGGCGGCGTTGGCTCGATTTGCTTGACGTGAGGGGCTCTTGGCTGGTGTGGGACGGAGGGATTCCGCGTCCGCCTGGTCGGCGGCCGCGCCCCGCTGCGTCGCTTCGCTCCTTGCGTGCTGCGCTGGAAAACGCTTCGCGTTTCCTCAGCTCCGCACCCTTGCGGGTTCGAATTCCTCCGCTTGCCCACAAGAAAGCGCCCTGGGCCGTTATGGGCTCAGGGCGCTCAGTTTTAATGGCTGGGACGGAGGGATTCGAACCCCCAACAGCCGGCACCAAAAACCGGAGTTCTACCGTTGAACTACGTCCCAATGTGTGGTGTTGCCCAAAAGCAACTCGTCTAGTTTACCTAATCTGCGAGGGCATCGCAAACGCCGTCGAGTAGGCGTACGGCGAGCGTCTGCGCGTCGCTGGCCGTGAAGGTGCCGTTGTAGCGCGTCATGCCCGTGAGCTCAATGCGAATGCGAGCCGGCTTCTGTTGCGCGGCGACATTGGCGGTGCGGATGCGCTGGGCAAGGTTGTGGCACTCGGCGAGGGCAATCGTGGCGCGTGGCGCGGCGTCGGCGGGCAGCTCGTCGCTTGCGATCTCGAGCACCAGGTCAACGTCGGTTGGGACCTCGGAGTCGCAGAGCATCATGCCACTGTTGTCGGTCGTTGCCGTGGCAATATTCCACATGCGCGACGCAACACTGCGCGCGATGGGGTCCTCGCCGATAACGGCAATCTGGAAGCGCTCGAGCACGTTGGCGGCGCGAGCAAAACCGATGCGGGACTCGGCTTCGGTGACCGAGGGCTTGCCCTCCCACACATGGTGCAGGCGGTTGATGTAGGCGTAGGTGTCCTGGAAGGCCATGCCGTCGGCAAACAGGCCGACATTTTCCTGGAACTGCTGCAGGGCGGCCTCGGTATGCGGACCAAAGTAGCCGTCGTCCTCGCCGCAGGCAAAGCCCAAAACGTTGAGAGCGCGCTGCAGGGCCTGCACATCGGCGCCATGGAAATTGGGCATGCGCAGATAGAGGGTGCGGTCGCCCAGCTTATACGAAGCGTCTACAAGGGCGCTCCAGCAGGGGATATCGACGGCATGACCGGCAGCAAGGCCGCTGTCGAGCCTGAAGGTGCTGACGGCCTGCTCAGTGGTGGCTCCAAAGTACTTGTCGGTGACTTCGGCGGCATCAATCGTGTAGCCGAGCTGCAGGAGACGAGACTGCACGTCCTCGACGGCTGCTCCTTGCATGCCCGTTGTAATAGGTTCCATGAACGAACCCCTTTCGGCGTACCATTCGTACTATTTGAGCGTCTGTCGGATAGACAACGCAAAGGGATGCATAAACATGCACCCAACAGTGTAGCAAGTTGTGCCTAAATACGCTGCTGACAGGTTTTATAACCCCCGTTAGTTAAGGCGCTCCACAAAGAAATCTGCCATGGAGAGGAACAGCTCGCGTGCGTGCGGATCAAGCTCAACGTTCTCGATGGCCGCTTTGGCCTTAGCGGTCAGGTCGAGCGCGTAAGTGTGGGCGTAATCGATGGAGCCGGTTTCCTGGAAGATCTCCACGGCGCGTGCGAGCTGCGCGGGATCATCGGTGCCCGAGGAAAGAATCGCCTCGACCTCGTCGTGGTGGCGCTCATCAGAGAGGGCGTGTACGGCGACAAGCGTGCGCTTGCCCTCGGTGATGTCGGTGCGGAAGTCCTTGTTGGCGGCTTCCTTAGTGCCGACAAGGTTGAGCAGGTCGTCCTGAATCTGAAAGGCAAGGCCCGTGTGCAGGCCAAAGGCGCGCAGCGCTTCGATTTGCTTATCGCTGCCGCCGCCAATAATGGCTCCGGCGGCAAGTGGCGTGGCTCCGCTGTAAAACGCGGTCTTGTGCGTCGCCATGTCCAAGTAGTCATCAACCGAGATATCAAAGCGCCCGTCACGGACCCAACCCAGGTCGAGCGCTTGACCCTCGATGGTGCGGACGATCATCTCGGTAAGCTCGTGGAGCACGCGCAGCTTCACGTCGGACTCCAGCGTGGGGTCGTCGAGAACCGTCTTGGTGACCATGGTGAGCGCCAAGTCGCCACAATTGATGGCAAGGCCCGTGCCCTCGGTAAGGTGCATGCAGGGCTTGCCTCGACGAAGCTGTCCGTTGTCGGCGATGTCATCGTGGATCAGCGCGCCCGACTGGAAATGCTCGATAGCTGCCGCGGCGCTGCGGGCGCTCTCAAAGCTACCGCCCACTGCGGTCGCGGCGAGCATGCAGATAAGCGGGCGGTGGCGCTTGCCGGCGTTGGCCGTAAAAGCCGAGAGCGGCGCGTACAGGTAGCGCTCGATATCGGCAGAGGTCACCTGTCCGTCAAAGAACGTGGCCAGATAGTCGTTAATCTGGTCAAAGTGTTGGGCTAAAAAGCTGGTAAACGGACTGGACACGGGTTCTCGCATTCTTTCTGAGGTTGCATTGGTGCAATATGCAGACAACATATTGCCACATCAGGGTGTTTGGCGCGGCAGTTTTGGCGATTTAGGACAACGGGCGTGCGTTTGATGGAGCGCGCCTAAATCAGCCTAAAATGCTCGAGCGCCGCAACGACACCGTCGTGATCGACGGTGTCGGTCACGTAATCGGCCTTATCCTTGAGATAGTCCGGCGCATTGCCCATGGCGATACCGACATCGACGGCGTTCATCAGCGAGACGTCATTGCTGGCGTCGCCGATGCCGTATACGGTTCCGTGGTGGGGATCGAGGGCGTCGAGTACAGACTGGATGCCCCCGCGCTTCGTGCATTCGCGGGGCGAGATTTCGGTTACCTCGAGTTCGAGCTCGTTAAAGCACAGCAGCGGCTCAAGTGCCTTATCTTGAGCGATGTGGTTGGCGAGCGATGTAGACATCAAGATCTTGTAGACACTGTAATGTTGCAGCTGCGTGACTGCGTCGCCCAGGGTGCGCGCGTATCCGGGAGCATCGGGGGCATCGGCACTCATGCGCACGACGCCGTTGAGGCCCTCAAAGCGGATGACCTCGCCCGATTGCTCAAGGTAGGGGGCAAGACGCTGCAGCATACCGGGCGTCATCGACAGATCGCGAATTGCGTGTCCGTTGATCTCGGCGTAACCGCCCGCAAGACAGACGATGCCGGTCCAGGGCAGCTCAAGAAGTTTGGGGTGGATGCAGCTGAGGGTACGTCCCGTGCAGATAAAGGCCATGTTGCCGTTGGCGACAAACTCGCTGATTGCCTGCGAAACCGCCTCGTTGGGATAGGGGGAGAGGTCCCGCTCGTCTTCGGGAAGGTCTTGGGCGAGCCTGGGGTCTTGCCAGGCGAGCGTTCCGTCGATATCGAAGAAGCAGATATCGCCGTGCTTATGGGCTGCGCTGGCGACAGGGGAGGCCGAGGTGGTGGGCGCAAATCCCGGCTCGAGGCCCATGATCTGGTCAAAATGCTCTTTAACGCGGGGAACGGAGATGCCGATGATCACCTGGGCGGTCTTGCCCGTAATGATGAGGCCCTTGGCGCCCACCGCGACAAACGACGCGTTATCTGCAACGATGGAAGGGTCTGCGACCTCGACGCGCAGACGCGTGGCGCAGTTGGTTGCGCCCACGATATTGCCAACGCCACCTAAAAGCTGAATTACCCGCTCAGCGAGGACGTGATCTTGATCGGATCGACTATCGACCTCGTCATTGGGGGATTGCTCTTTGGCAAAGTCGTTTCCCGTTAAACAATCGATTGCCGCGCGATTGGCGACATGATCCTCGCGGCCCGGTGTCTTAAGGTCATAGACCAAGATGAGTGCTCGAAAACTAACAAAAAAGATGAGGCTAAAGGCAAGGCCGATACCGAGTGCCAAAAGATAGGCACCGGCATGCATTCGCATGAGTGGGATGAAGTTGAAGGCCGTCATTTCCATGAGACCGCCCGAGAAGATGCCGACGATACCGAAGAAGTTCATGGTCATGGCAAGGCAGGAGGATAGGACGGCGTAGAGCAAAAAGAGTCCAGGATAGGTGAACATAAAGAGAAACTCGAGCGGCTCGGTGACACCGCAGACCACCGAGGCGACGATGGCGGGCAAAAGGATGACCTTAAGGCCGGCGCGGCGTTCGGGTTTGGCGGTGAAATAGAATGCTGCCGCGATGGCGGGAAGGCCAAAGAGCTTGCCCCAGCCGGTGGCGGTAAAACCTGCCCAGGGCGCAAGTTCATTTAAAGGGCGCGTGCTATGGGAGAGAATGGGGAGTAGGTTGGTCCACGTGGCGTAAATACCGTCGTGAATGACCAGATTGTCGTAATAGATGGGCATATAGAGCAGGTGGTGCAGCCCCATGGGCTCGAGTGCTCGCTCCAAAAACACAAAGATGCCCACGCCGAAGGGGCCGACGCCCGCAAGTGCGTGGCGCAGCGTTTCGGTTACAGCGTATGCGAAGGGCACGATGGCGGCCGAGATGGCGGCAAGGGCAAACACGGCAAAAAAGCTGATGAGGTAGACCAGCGAGGAACCCGAGAAGGTGCCGAGCCAATCGGGAACCTTGGCATCGTAGAAGCGGTCATGGATGGCGACGACGGTTGCCGATACCGCCAGCGGGCCGATAATGCCGGTGTCGAGCGTCTTGATGCCGTCGATGACGGTGATACCGCTGGCGGGGGTCAAAGATGATGGGTACTTAAGCCCAAGGTTGTCTCCGCTCAGCTTAATGATCTCGCTCAAAAAGAAGCAATAGGCAAAATAGGCCACGAGCGCCTCGAGGCAGCAGCGTGCCGGTTGCTTTTGGGCAAGACCGATAGGCAGCGCTACGGCAAAAAGGAGCGGGAGACGTTTAAAGACCGTCCACGAGCCGCGCTGGATGATGGTCCAGAAAACGTACCAAGGGGTTCCGTATACGGCGAGGTCACCGACGATGTCTACGGTCGTGGCGAGGGCGGAGATGCCGACCATGAGGCCTGATATAGAAAACAGCATGGCGGGCGCGAACATGGCTCCGCCAAAACGTTGGATTTTCTGCAGCATAATATGCCTTCCGGATGCAACATGCTGTGCGAGCAAGAACGTTTAAACAATGAACTCATTGTAGAGGACTGGCTGCTTGCCGCATTGACGGTTTTGATTCGGTCCGATTTGGGTTTCGGGGGAACCGTCGACGGTAAATAATCCGTGCTTTACCGATAATCGGTTTAAACAACTTTAAGAAATGCTATCGTGCCTAGCCATACATATTCATTAGAGGTGAAATCATGCCAAAAGCGATTTACGAAGGAATCTACCGCGAGATCCGTTCGCGCATCATCAACGGGACCTATGCGTTTCAGGAGATGCTGCCAACCGAAGCCGAGCTGACCGCGGAGTTTGGCTGCACGCGCAATACCGTTCGACGCGCCTTGAGCATGCTGGCCGACCAGATGTTTGTGCAGCCTATACACGGCAAGGGCGTGCGCGTTATTTGGCTTAAGGGCGAAACCGATATGCTGGGCGCACTCGAAGAGGTTGAGTCGTTTGGCGAGTTCGCAAAACGCAACAATGCCGTCGCATCGACCGAGGTCAAGTCTTTTGAACATTTGATTTGCACTGAGCAACTCTCTCGTCGCCTGGGCTTTAAGGTGGGCGAGGAGCTGATTCGCGTCGTGCGTGTCCGAAGCCTCAACGGCAGCGCGCGCCAAGTGGACCACGGCTACTTTTTGGCGTCGATCGCCAAGGGCCTGACCCCCGAGATCGCGGCGGATTCTATCTACGGCTATCTGGAGCACAAGCGCGGCATCAAAGTGATGGCGAGCCGCCGTACGGTGAGTGTCGAGCTCGCCAACGATGAGGACTGCAGCTATCTGGACCTTGGCAAGTACAACTGCGTCGCCGTTATGGAGAGCCAGTCGTACACCTCGGACGGCATCTTGTTCGAGGTCACGCATGCCCGCACACACCCCGAGATCTTCCATTACCGCGTCAATTCCAAGCGATAGCCGGCTAGCTCGCAGCCTGACGAGACTCATGCCCTCAAAGCGAAAACGCCCGGTCAAACCGACGATGCATCGGCTTGATCGGGCGTTTTCTCTGCATTCGATAACAAATAATTGTTTATACAAAACTTGTCAAGTATCAAGTCGAAATTACCGTTCACCGAAGTTTTTCTACCGCTCTAGTAATACTTGTTCAAACAACTAGCCAAATAGCGTATTGTACAAGTCAGCAAAAGGGGCAAAGTCCCCGAGCCAATCTCCGAAGGCGGCGGCAAAGGGTGCCGCCACGGTGTGAAAGGGTGGATTGTAATGAAGAACGAAATGAGCAGAAGGCAGTTCCTGGGCTTTGCTGGTTCCGCGGCTGCGGTTCTTGGTCTGGGCCTCGTGGGCTGCGGTGGTTCTGCCGGCTCTGGCTCCTCTGCTTCTGGTGACGCTGCCGAGGTCTACTTCCTCCAGTTCAAGCCCGAGGTCGACAAGGAGTGGAAGGAGATCGCCAAGGCGTACAAGAAGGAGAAGGGCGTCGAGGTCAAGATCGTGACCGCCGCCTCCAACACCTACGAGGAGAAGCTCAAGTCCGAGATGTCCAAGAGCTCCGCTCCGACGCTGTTCCAGGTCAACGGCCCCACCGGCCTTAAGAACTGGAAGGACTACTGCGCCGATCTTTCCGACACCAAGCTCCGCGGCGAGCTCATCGACGACTCCCTGGCGCTGCAGTCCGACGGCAAGGATCTGGGTATCGACTGGGTTCAGGAGAGCTACGGCATCATCTACAACAAGGAGCTCCTCGAGAAGGCCGGCTACAAGGCCGAGGACATCAACTCCTTCGACAAGCTGAAGGCTTGCGCCGATGACATCCAGGCCCGCAAGGACGAGCTCGGCGTTGACGGTGCCTTCACTTCCGCCGGCATGGATGACTCCTCCAGCTGGCGCTACACCACCCACCTCGCCAACCTCCCGCTCTACTACGAGTTCGAGAAGGAGCACAACCAGGAGGACGACGAGATCAAGGGCGAGTATCTCGACAACTTCAAGCAGATTTTCGACCTGTATATCACCGACTCCACCTGCGATCCTTCGCAGCTTGCTTCCAAGACTGGCGACGACGCCACCAACGAGTTCGCAACCGGCAAGGCCGTCTTCTATCAGAACGGCTCCTGGGCTTACGCCGACCTCACCAAGGCCGGCATGACCGACGATCAGATTGGCATGATGCCCATCTACATCGGTGTCGACGGCGAGGAGAACCAGGGCCTGTGCTCCGGCGGCGAGAACTACTGGTGCGTCAGCTCCCAGGCTTCCGAGGATGCCCAGAAGGCCACCGAGGACTTCATGTATTGGTGCGTCACTTCTGACACCGCCACCAGCATCATCGCTGACAAGATGGGTCTGACCGCCCCGTTCAAGAGCGCCAAGGAAACCACCAACGTCTTCTCGCAGCAGGCCGTTGCCATGGCCAAGGACGGCAAGAAGACCGTCGCTTGGGACTTCGTCTACATCCCCTCTGAGGAGTGGAAGAAGAACCTCAAGCAGGCTCTGATTGCCTATGCTGCCGACAACAGCAAGTGGGACGGCGTCAAGAACGCCTTCGTCGATGGCTGGAAGACCGAGAAGGCTGCTTCCGAGTAAGTAGTTGCTGCCCAAGCTATCTGATTAGCGACAGGGGGCGGGCAGACGTTGGTTTGCCCGCCCCCTGCATATTGAAAGGACCCTTCTATGGGCAAAGCACTCAAGCGCTGGTGGCCGCTCTTTATGCTGCCCACGTGCCTGGCGTTTATGATCGGGTTCGTGATTCCCTTTATCCAGGGCTTCTATCTCTCGTTCTGCCAGTTTATTACCATCAACAATACGCACTTTGTCGGTATCGAGAACTACGTGCGCGCACTGTCCGATCCGCAGTTTGCCACGTCGTTCTTCTTTACGGTGGCGTTTGCCTTCCTGTCGACGGTGCTCATCAACGTGATTGCCCTCGCCATCGCGCAGGCGCTCACCCGCAAAGCGCTCAAGGGCACCAACATCTTCCGTACGATCTTCTTTATGCCTAACCTGATCGGCGGCATCGTGCTGGGCTACATTTGGCAGATTCTGATCAACTGCCTGCTCTCCAACGTGGGCGCCCAGCTCATCGCCCTTAACTCTGCTGCTGGCTTCTGGGGCCTTATCATCCTGACCCTGTGGCAGCAGGTCGGCTACATGATGATCATCTACATCGCTGGTCTGCAGTCTATTCCGTCCGACTACATCGAGGCCGCCAAGGTCGACGGTGCCACGGCATGGCAGACGTTTTGGAAGGTTAAGATCCCTAACCTGATGCCGACCATCACCATCTGCCTGTTCCTGTCCATCACCAACGGCTTTAAGCTGTTCGACCAGAACCTCGCCCTTACCGGTGGTGCCCCCGCGCACTCCACCGAGATGCTCGCCCTGAACATCTACAACACGTTCTATTCGCGTGCCGGTATCGCATGGCAGGGCATTGGTCAGGCCAAGGCGGTTATCTTCTGCATCCTGGTCGTGGCCATCTCCATGATCCAGCTTAAGGCCACGAGGTCCAAGGAGGTGCAGCAGTAATGAAACGCGATAAGGTTATCAACCGCGCGCTCTCGATTTTCTTTACGATCCTGTCGCTCGCGTGGATCTACCCCGTGTTCATGATTGCGCTTAATTCTTTTAAGAAAGCGACCGCAATCAGCACCACCACGGCATTCGATCTGCTCACGCCCGAGACGTTCAACGGCCTCGCAAACTACATGCACGCCCTTAACGAGCAGGGCTTTGCCTCGGCATTTATGTACTCGCTCATCATCACGGTCACGTCGGTCGTGCTGATCTTGGTGTGCTGCTCCATGTGCGCTTGGTACGTGGTTCGTGTCAACAACAAGATCTCGAACTTCTTCTATTACCTGTTCGTGTTCTCGATGGTCGTGCCGTTCCAGATGCTCATGTTCACGCTGTCCAATTTGGCGGACCGCATCGGCTTTAACACGCCGTTCAACATCTGCTTTATCTATCTGGGCTTTGGCGCGGGCCTGGCGGTCTTTATGTTCGCCGGCTTTGTAAAGAACATCCCGCTCGAGATCGAGGAGGCGGCCATGATCGACGGCTGCAACCCGGTCCAGGTGTTCTTTAAGATTGTCCTTCCCATCATGAAGCCCACCTATCTTTCGGTCGGCATTCTCGAGACCATGTGGGTCTGGAACGACTACCTGCTGCCCTACCTTACGCTCGACTCCACCAAGTACAAGACCATTCCTATCTTGATCCAGTACTTTCGCGGCGGCTACGGCCACGTCGAGCTCGGCCCCATGATGGCCTGCATCATGATGGTCGTTATCCCCATCGTCATCATGTACATCCTCTGCCAGAAGTACATCATCGACGGTGTGGTGGCAGGTGCCGTCAAGGGCTGATGCCGTAACTGTTTTGCAAGTTTTGGCGGCGTCCCTCAGCGCGGCGCCGCGTATCGAAAGGTAAAGACATGGCCGAGATTGTTCTCAAACATGTTCAGAAGGTGTATCCCAACAACGAGTCAAAAAAGAAGGGCTTCTTTGGCAAAAAGAAGAAGACCGAGGAGAAGAAGCACAACCTCAAGGTTACCGAGGACGGTGTGCTCGCTGTAGAGGACTTCAACCTCACCGTTCACGACCAGGAGTTCGTCGTCCTCGTTGGCCCCTCTGGCTGCGGTAAGTCCACGACGATGCGCATGGTCGCCGGCCTGGAGGACATTACCTCGGGCGATGTGCTCATCGATGGCAAGCGTGTCAACGACGTGGCGCCCAAGGACCGCGACATCGCCATGGTGTTCCAGAGCTACGCTCTGTACCCCAATATGACGGTGTACGAGAACATGGCATTTACGCTCGAGCTCAAGAAGGTTCCCAAGAACGAGATCGACCGCAAGGTTCGCTCTGCTGCCGAGATTCTGGGCATTACCGAGTACCTCGACCGTAAGCCCAAGGCGCTCTCCGGCGGCCAGCGCCAGCGTGTCGCTATCGGCCGCGCCATCGTGCGTGACCCCAAGGTCTTCCTGATGGACGAGCCGCTGTCCAACCTGGACGCCAAGCTTCGTAACCAGATGCGTGCCGAGCTCATTAAGCTGCGCCACGAGATCAAGGGCACGTTCATTTATGTTACTCACGACCAGACCGAGGCCATGACCCTTGGCGACCGTATCGTGGTCATGAAGGACGGCGTCGTCCAGCAGATCGCCACCCCGCAGGAGGTCTTCAATCATCCCGCGAACATCTTCGTTGCCGGCTTTATCGGCGTGCCGCAGATGAACTTCTTCGATGCCCAGCTGGTGCGCTCGGGCAACGGCTTTACCGTCAAGACCGAGGATATGAACGTGGCGCTCGCTCCCGAGACCTGCGCTCAGCTTGCTCTCAACTGGGACGGCGGCGACGTGAAGGAGATCACGGCCGGCGTGCGCCCCGAGCAGATTTTGCTTGCCGACAAGGACGAGGAGGGCGCGCTCCAGGGTACCGTCGAGGTGACCGAGCTCATGGGTTCGACCGAGCATGTCCACGTGACCGCTCCCGATGGCCAGTTCGTCCTGATCATTCCCGTTGTCGACCTCGAGGCCAAGGGCGCGCTCAAGGCGGGCGACCCCATCTGGTTCAAGTTCGAGAAGAACGCGACCCACCTCTTCGATAAGGTCTCTGGCAAGAACCTTATCTAGGCCTGGTGCATCCGGGCCCTCCCTTTGGGCGACTGCGGTATTGCCATCCTTTTGCCGCGGTCACATATAAGGCTCCCCTCCCGTCCACTGGGCGAGAGGGGAGCCTTTCTTTGTGTTGGGATTGTCTGACCGGTCGTTTGTCTCGATCTGTAACGGGTAGGGCCGATTTCGGACGTTAGATGTTACAGATCGAGATAAACCCAAGGGGAGGGGCCGGTATGTCTCAATCTGTAACAGCTGGGACCGTTTTTACCGAGTAGTTGTTACAGATCGAGATTGTTTGGCCGAGTTGGGTCGCAGGGTAACGTGCGGGCACAAAAAACGGAGCCGTGTTGCCACGACTCCGTTTCTCAAGAGGATGGGTAAGGGAAGCGAAATTAGCTCAGGTGCCAAATCTCGTCGTTGTACTGGGAGATCGTGCGGTCAGACGAGAAGGTGCCGGCGTTGGCGATATTGATGAGCGTCTTGCGCATCCAGGCGTCCTGGTCCTCGTAGTCGGCCAACACGCGCTCCTTGGTCTGGATGTACTCCTCGATGTCGAGCAGGGCCATAAACCAGTCCTTGCCCTTAATGTCATCGTGCAGGCGCTGCAGGCGCTCGACGTTGCCGGTCGCCATAAAGGCCGGGTTGGTGATGAAGTCCACCAGCAGTTTAATGCCGGGCTTGCGGTAGAGCACACCGGCGTCATAGGTGCCGTCGGCATAGAGCTGCTCGACCTGTTTGGACGAGGCACCAAAGGTATAGATATTCTCGTCGCCCACGAGCTCGGCAATCTCCACGTTGGCGCCGTCGAGCGTGCACAGGGTTAGGGCGCCGTTGAGCATGAACTTCATGTTGGAGGTGCCGCTCGCCTCCTTGGAGGCCAGGCTGATCTGCTCGGAGATATCAGCGGCGGGGATCACGCGCTCGGCGGCGGTGACGTTGTAGTTCTCGATCATGACGACCTGCAGGTAGGGAGCCACGTCGGGGTCGTTTGCAATCCACTGCGACAGCGTCAAGATCAGATGGATGATGTCCTGCGCGATAGTGTAGGCAGGCGCCGCCTTGCCGCCAAAGATGATGGTGACGGGGTGCTTAGGTCTGTTGCCGTTCTTGATATCGAGGTACTTCCAGATGATGTAGAGCGCGAGCATCTGCTGACGCTTGTACTCGTGGATGCGCTTGACCTGGACGTCGATGATGGCGTTGGAGGGAATGGTCACGCCCTGCTCGAGCGCCATGAACTGGCGCATGATGGCCTTGGCTTCGACCTTGGTGGCGGCCAGGCGCTCAAGAACGTCCTTGTCGTCGGCGAACTTGGCGAGTTTGCTCAGATCGCCGGTGCTGCGCCAGTCGGTGCCGATCACATCGTCGAGCAGGCTGGCGAGCGCGGGGTTGGCCCCATGGATCCAGCGGCGGAAGGTGATGCCGTTGGTCTTGTTGGAGAACTTCTTGGGATAGATCTCGTAGAACGGATGAAGCTCGGTGTCCTCCAGGATCTTGGTGTGGAGGGCGGCTACGCCGTTGATGGAGAAGCCAAAGTGGATGTCCATGTGGGCCATGTGGACGGTGTCGTGCTCGTCGATGATGGCGACGCGCGGGTCATCGTGCTCGGCCTTCGCGATCTCATCGAGCTTGACGATAATGTCGGCGATGGCAGGGGAGACCTTCTGCAGGCTGGCGAGCGGCCACTTCTCGAGCGCCTCGGCAAGAATCGTGTGGTTAGTGTAGGCAACCATGGAGCGTACGATGGTCACGGCCTCGTCAAACTCGATGCCATGTTCGGTGGTGAGTAAGCGAATGAGCTCGGGGATGACCATGGTGGGGTGCGTGTCGTTAATTTGGACCACGGCGTAGTCGGCCAGATCGTGCAGGTTGCTGCCGCGCTCGACGGCCTCGTCGATCAGGAGCTGGGCGGCGTTGCTCACCATGAAGTACTCCTGATAGATGCGAAGTAGGCGGCCCTGCTCGTCGGAATCGTCGGGGTAGAGGAACAAGGTGAGGTTCTTGGCGATCTCGGTCTTGTCGAAGTCGATGGAGCTGCCGGGGACCAGGCCGTCGTCGACGCTCGCCAGGTCGAACAGGCGCAGGCGGTTCTTGGTGGGCTGGCCGTAACCGGGCACATCGATGTTGACGAGCTTGGAAGTAACGGCAAAATCGCCGAACTCGACGGTGTAGGAGCGGTCATCGTCGACTAGGATGTCCTGCTCACCGAGCCACTCGTCGGGGACGGCCTTCTGCTGGTTGTCGACAAAGCGCTGACGGAACAGGCCGTAGTGATAGTTGAGGCCCACGCCATCGCCGGTCAAGCCCAGCGTGGCGATGGAATCCAGGAAGCACGCGGCCAGGCGACCCAGGCCGCCGTTGCCCAGCGACGGTTCGACCTCAAATTCCTCAATCTTGTTGAGGTCGTGGCCTGCGGCGGTGAGCTGGTCCTTAACCTCGTCGTAGATGCCGAGGTCGATCATGTTGTTGATGAGCAGCTTGCCGATCAAAAATTCGGCGGAAATATAATAGAGCTTTTTCTTGCCGTTGTTGAGCGGGCGGGTGGCGGAGCGCTCCTGCACGAGTTTGACCAGCAGCTTGTAAATGCGACGGTCGTCGAGCTGCTCGAGCGAGGTGCCAAAAGACTGCTCGGCGAGTTCCATGAGGTTAATTTGGGGCATGTTTTCTCCTGTGATGGGTTGTTTCATGTCTGCAATTCATAAGAAGCCCGCGCGAGGGGATTGGGGTGGCCTCGCGCGGGAAAAGCAAGCGCGTCCGCACGGTGGGGGGTCGGGCGCGGTGGCTCCTATTGAGGAAGCTCGATTTCGGCTTCCGACGGAATGCGGAAGTAGGTCTCGGTCCAGTCGGTGAGTTTGTGCTCGAGCTCGCGGGTGATGGCGCCGTCGAGCATGCGCCAGGTCCAGTTGCCGCCCAGCGTGGCAGGGGTGTTGATGCGCGCCTCGTTGCCCAAGTTGAGCAGGTCCTGCATGGTGTAGATGCACGTGTCGCTCACGCTGGCGGCGATGGTGCGATTGAGTGCATCGGTGATGGGCTCGCCGTCGCGCTGATGCGTATACAGGGCGGCCTGCTCGCGCTGACGCGGCGTGGCCGTTCCCTCGAACCAGCCGCGTGCCGTTTCGTTGTCGTGCGTGCCCACATAGGCGACGGTGTTGGCGATGTAGTTGTGCGGCAGATAGTAAGAGTTGGTGCCCTCGAAGGCAAACTGCAGGATCTTCATGCCGGGGAAGCCCGAGTTGTCGCGCATGTCGATGACGCCGGGGGTGAGGAAGCCCAGGTCCTCGGCGATGATGGGCAGCGTGCCGAGCTTTTCCTCGAGTGTCTTGAAGAACTTGAGGCCGGGCCCCTGCGTCCACGAACCGTAGGACGAATCGGGTGAGGAGAACGGCACCTCCCAATAGGCCTCGAAGCCGCGGAAGTGATCCAGGCGGATGACATCGTACATGTCGAGGGCGGCGCGAATGCGGCCCTCCCACCAGGAGAAGCCGTCGGACTCCATGGCGTCCCAGTCGTAGATGGGGTTGCCCCAGTACTGGCCGGTGGCCGAGAACTGGTCGGGCGGCGTGCCGGCGACGCTCACGGGATTGCCGGCGGCGTCGATCTTAAAGAGCTCAGGCGTCGCCCACATCTCGACAGAGTCACGCGAGACATAGATGGGCAGGTCGCCGATGATGAGAATGTCGCGCTCGTTGGCATAGGCCTTGAGGCGGCTCCACTGGCGATCGAAGAAGTACTGCGTCATCTGGTGGTAGAGCATACGCGCCGGATGGTCGGCGCAGACCTTGGCGGAAGCCTCGCCGCGGGTGCGGAGCTCCGCGGGCCACTCCCAAAACGCCTTGAGACCGCACTCCTCTTTGACGGTCATGAACTCACAGTAGGGGATGAGCCAGTCCTCGTTGGCCTGGATAAAGTCATCGAAATCGGCCGGCTTGTCGGCAGCAAAGCGCTCGGCGGCGCGGTCGAGAATCTGACGGCGGCCGCCAAAGATAGCACCGTAGTCGACATTGCTGGGGTCGGATCCCAGATACACGCCATCGATATCGCGCTGCTCCAGATACCCTGCCTCGATAAGCTCGGCAAAGTCGATAAAGTTGGGGTTGCCTGCGCGGGCCGAGAACGACTGATAAGGCGAATCGCCATAGCTGGTCGTCGTAAGGGGCAGAATCTGCCAGTAATGTTGTTTGCACGAGGCGAGAAAATCGACGAAGTCGTAGGCATTCCAGCCAAAGCCGCCGATTCCGTATGGTCCGGGCAGAGATGAGACGGGCATGAGGACGCCGCTTGCACGCTCCATGAATGCGCTCACCAACCTTCTTGTTGTGGGGTCGGCCTGCCGATGGGTGTGCAGTCCGCCTCCGATGTTCTGATTCGATACGCCTATTGTAAAACATGTTGTTTAAACATGTACAGGCAAGATAAAAAAGTTGGTCGATTTTCGGCGAATGGCTACATGCCATGAAAAAGCCCCGACCTCACAACGTGAGATCGGGGCAAGAACGGTATGTAGGTTTTTGCTACTCGGCGTCGGCGAAGCCGTTGGGGTTGTGGCTCTGCCAGTTCCAGCTATCGCGGCACATGTCCGCGATGTCGTACTGGGCCTTCCAGCCCATCATGCGCTCGGCCTTGGAGGCATCGCACCAGTTGGCAGCGATGTCGCCGGCGCGGCGCTCGCGGATCACGTAGGGCAGCTCCTTGCCACAAGCCTTGGAGAAGGCGGCGACGACCTCGAGTACCGAGGTGCCGGTGCCGGTGCCCAGGTTAAAGATCTCGACGCCGGTCTTGCCGTTCATCCAGTTAAGGGCGGCAACGTGACCAGAGGCCAGATCGCACACGTGGATGTAGTCGCGCACGCCGGTGCCGTCGGGGGTGGGGTAGTCGTTGCCAAAGACCTGAACGGCCTCGAGCTTGCCCACGGCGACCTGGGCGACATAGGGCACCAGGTTGTTGGGGATGCCCTTGGGGTCCTCGCCGATCAGGCCCGACGGATGAGCGCCGATGGGGTTGAAGTAACGGAGCAGCACGACGTCCCACTCGGGGTCGGCGGTGTGGACGTCCATAAGGATCTGCTCGATCATCCACTTGGTCCAGCCATAGGGGTTGGTTGCGGGCTTCTTGGGATCTTCCTCGGTGACGGGCGGGTTGTCCGGGTCGCCGTAGACGGTCGAGGAGCTCGAGAAGATGATGGACTTGCAGCCATGGTTGCGCATGACGTCGATGAGCACCAGGGTGTTCTCGATGTTGTTGTGATAGTACTCGACGGGCTTGCTCACCGACTCGCCGACGGCCTTAAAGCCGGCAAAGTGGATGACACGGTCGATCTGATGGGTATCGAAGATCTTGTTCATCGCATCGCGGTCGAGCACGTTGGCCTCGTAGAAGGTGAGGTTCTTGGCGGCCTCGTCGCCCACGATGGTCTTGACGCGGTCGACGGCGACGGCGCTGGAGTTGGAGAGATCATCGACGATGACGACCTGGTAGCCACCCTCGAGCAGCTGAACGACGGTGTGCGAGCCGATAAAGCCGGCGCCACCGGTAACGAGGACACAGGTGTCTTTGGGGTCGAGTGCTTTGGACATGTAGTCTCCTATCGAATCAGGAACACTTCTTCAGGGGAGTATAGCGCAGGCAGGGACGCCCAAATCGTGCGCTGTAGGAAAAGCGGAGGATTGTGCCAACGTACTCATAGAAGAGCTTGCGTACGCATAACCTGATCTTTGACATTTGCTTACGAGCCGCTGACCTTGTAGTTTCCTGCCGTTCGTGGAAATCGTTGGGACGCGCCATATGTACGCTAATATGTATGAGTTGAGCGACATATAAATAAACATGTAACGGAGTACATATGTCACCAAACAGCGATTCCATCTTTACTCAGGAGCTCTCGCGCCGCACCGCCCTCAAGGCCCTGTTCGGCGCCGCTTCTGCTGCAGTTCTTTTTGGCCTGCCTGCCCGCGCCCATGCTGCCGAGGCCAGCCAGGAAACCACCGACAAACTGAATGCCGCCCAGGCCCAGCTCGACGAGGTCCAGGCCCAGCTTGATAGCATCGCTAACGAGTATGCGGCGCTCGCTAACAAGAACGCTCAGACACTCAACGATATCGAGGGCGTCCAGGGCCAGATCGACGACACCCAGGAGCAGATCGACACCAAGAAGTCAGAGCTCAAGAAGAAGCGTAACGAGCTTTCCGATCGTGTGGCGGCAAGCTACAAGTCGGGTGGCACCAACATCCTGTCGTTGCTGCTCGCTTCTGGTTCGTTTGAGGAACTCGTCGCCAACGCGCATTACGTCGAGAAGATCAACAAGAGCGACCGTGACGCCATCGAGGACATCCAGACCATCCAGCAAGAGCTCGATACACAGAAGTCCGAGCTTGAGTCGCAAAAAGCCGACTTGGAGAAGCTCAAGGACCAGCAGACTGCTCAGATGCGGGACATGCAGGCCAAGCAGCAGGAGGTCCAGACGGTTCTGAACGGCCTCTCCGACGATGTCAAGGAGCTCATGGCCCAGCGCGATTCCGAGATTCTTGCTGCCGCCCAGGCCGAGGAGGCTGCCAAGAAGGCTGCCGCTGCCGCGGCTGCCGCAAACAAGAACAATTCCTACTCGGGTGGTTCAAGCTCGGGTGGCGGTTCGTATGCGCCCGGAACTCCGCAACAGAATGCCGGCTCGGGCAAGCAACAGGCCGTCGTCAACGCTTGCTATTCCACGCCCTCGCCTGGCCAGAACTGGTGCGCGGCGTGGGTCACCAACGTCTTCCGCAACGCTGGCGTTGGTTACTTTGGCGGCAACGCGTGCGACATGTTTAACGCATGGTGCTATAGCTCCGATCGTTCGGCGCTGCAGGTGGGCATGATTGTTGCCGACTCATCGCATAGCGGTACCGGCATGCCGGGCCTGATCTATGGCCACGTGGGCATCTACGTTGGCGGCGGCATCGTTATGAGTAACGAGGGCGCCATCACGTCGAGGTCGCTTGACTCGTTCATTGGGTTCTACGGCACTGGCTCTGGCGTGCGCTGGGGCTGGCTTGGCGGTATTGCGCTGTCGTAACGGCGGTTTGAAGTAAGTTGGTCCGTGGCTGCCCGAAAGGCATTAGGTTGCCTGCTCGGACAGTCCTGCTCGCACGGAGAGCACATTAAGTGCTCTCCGGCTCGTGCGGAACTCGCGATCAACCTAATGCCTTTCGGGCAGCCACGGACCTCTCGGGTCCAATACGTCACACACCGGATTGGTTTATCTGAATTAATATGGCGAAGGCCCCTTTCGGGGCCTTCTTTTTTATAGGAATTCGCCTACTCGGTGAACTTCGGGTTCTAGGTCTACGTCGAACTGCTCTTTGACTTTGGCTTGGATGTCGCGGATGAGTTCGTCGACGTCGGCTGCAGTGGCGTGGCCGGCGTTGACGATGAATCCGCAATGTTTTTCGCTCACCTGGGCGCCGCCGACGGCGTGGCCGCGCAGGCCGGCGTCCATGATGAGCTTGCCGGCAAAGTGGCCCTCGGGACGCTTGAAGGTGGAGCCGGCGCTCGGCATGTCGAGCGGCTGCTTGTCTTCGCGGCGCTGGCGGTAGTCGTCCATGTCGGCCTTGATCATCGCGGCGTTGCCCGGGGCGAGGTTGAAGGTTGCCGAGAGCACGATAAAGCCGTCGTCGGCAATGCGGCTCTTGCGATAACCCAGGTTGAGCTCGTCGACATCGAACTCGATGATATTGCCGCTGCCGCGGGTGCCGTCGTCGAGCATGCGAGCGGGCTTGTAGACCCGCACGGACTCCAGCACGTCGGCCATGCAGGCACCGTAGGCACCGGCGTTCATGTAGCAGGCGCCGCCGACCGATCCAGGGATACCCGAGATGGGCTCCATGCCGGTGAGACTGGCCTCGGCTGCCGCCGCGGCGACATCGGAAAGCAAGGCGCCGGCTGCCGCCGTGACGTGCGTGCCGTTGACCGTAATGTCGGAGAGGCCTTCGCCCAGCGCCACGACGACGCCGCGGATGCCCTTGTCACCGACGAGCAAGTCGGAGCCGTTGCCCACGATGGTGAGGGGCAGGTCGCAGCGATAGCAGGTATCGAGCGTGGCGACGAGGCCCTGCTCGGTATCGGGCGTGACAAAGACGTCGGCCGGGCCGCCGATCTTGAACGTGGTGTGCTCGCGCATGGGCTCGCTCATCAGCACGTTGTCCTCGCCGGCAACGCCAGCGAGCGCGCAGAGCAGGTCCTCGTTAAAAAAGTCGTTTTCGTGCATACGAATATCCGCCTTTTGGTGGTTGTTGTCATCAATCGATTGCAATATACCCCACCTGGACGGATTTGGTGCGCTGACGGCGATAAAACAGCCGTCCACCGGATTGGTAAAGTGTTTATCACCGAGGTAGAGGGGTAGTCGCTATACTTTCAAGAGATTGCGCGTAAACCCGGAAGGAGCGAGATGGCCAACAAAGTCACCCTCAAGCAGATCGCCCAGGAGGTGGGGCTTTCCCCCTCGTCGGTCTCGCTTGTGCTCAATAATCGGCCCTGTCGCATCTCGGAAGAAAACCGCAAACTCATCAAGGAGGTCGCGGCGCGCAACCACTATGTTCCTAACCAGATTGCGCGTAGCCTGGTCATGCGCGAGTCGCGCACCCTGGGCCTTATCGTCCCTAACATCGAGAGCCGCTTTTTTGCCTCGCTTGCCGGCAGCTTGGAAAAGCGCTGCCGCGAGGACGGTTACGCGCTCTTTATTACCAGCTCGGGTGGAAGCGCCGATGACGATTTGGAACTGCTGCGTCAGCTGGTGACGCGCGGCGTCGACGGCGTCTTTCTGGTGGTGGGTGACGAGTTCTCCGACGATCGCGCCCTGCGCGAGGAGGTGAGCCATCTGCCTATCCCTGCCGTGATGGTCGACCGTGCCATTGAGGGGCTCGAGTGCGACAAGGTGATGTTCGACCACGAGATGGGCGGCTACATGGCCACGCGGTATCTGATTGAGCAGGGTCATCGCCGCATCGCCTGTCTGGTTAACGCGCGTCGCTCCAATACGGGCCGCAAGCGACTCGCCGGTTACGAGCGCGCGCTGCGCGAGGTGGGACTGTCCATCGACGCACGCCTGGAGTTTGAGAGCGAGTACTACATCCCGAGTGCCTACGAGGCCTCGGAGGCCGTGCTTGCAACCGATGCCACCGCCGTGTTCGCAAGCTCGGATAACATTGCCCTCGGTCTGCTCAAGCGCTTGCACGAGATGGGGAAGAGTATCCCGGGCGATATCTCGGTGGTGAGCTATGACAACTCGGCGGCCGACGTTCTCTTTGAGCCGGCTCTGACCGCGATTGAGCAGGATCCGAGCGTGCTGGCCGAGCATGCCTTTAGCTGTATGGCAAAACGCTTGGCCGGTAAGGGCGGCAAGCGTGCCGATGAAGTCGTCCTGGAGCCTGTGCTCATCGTGAAGGACAGCGTGCTCAAGGTTACAAAACACAACTAAACGCGTTTGTCGATTTGCATATCAGGAATATGAAGAACTTGTGACAAATAATGTCGCAGGCCAATGTCTGGTTTTGTCAGGTTAATGGCGAACCGGAATGATAAAACGTTTTTTCATACTGATAAAACGTTTTAGCAAATATACTTGTCCCAACGAAAGGTCGCCATATCGGAGGGTGACCATGCAGCGAAGGGACATAAACAATGGCTAAAACTCTGGGAACGCCATGGCAAAAGCTGAGACACGAGGTGCCGGCTTCCGAGCTCGAGGGTGTCGATCTGTATTGGCGCGCATCGAACTACCTGTCCGTCGGCCAGATCTACCTTCGCTCCAACCCGCTGATGCGCACCGACTTTGTCGATGAGAAAACCGGTGAGGTGCGCGACTTTGGTCGCCCGGACGTTAAGCACCGCCTGGTCGGTCACTGGGGCACCACGCCCGGCATCAACTTCCTGTTCGGTCATGTCAACCGCCTCATCGCCGATCACAACCAGAATGCTATCTTCTTGATGGGCCCTGGTCACGGTGGCCCCGCCGGTACTGCTCAGTCGCTGCTCGACGGTACTTACCGCGAGATTCGCCCCGACATCACCAATGACGAGGCCGGCCTACAGAAGTTCTTCCGCCAGTTCTCCTATCCCGGCGGCATCCCGAGTCACTTTGCGCCCGAGACGCCCGGTTCCATCCACGAGGGCGGCGAGCTCGGCTACACGCTCAGCCACGCCTACGGCGCCGTCATGGACAACCCGAGCCTGCTGGCCGTGGCCGTGGTGGGCGACGGCGAGTCCGAGACCGGTCCGCTCGCGACCTCTTGGCAGTCCAACAAGCTCGTGAATCCGGCAACCGACGGTATCGTTCTGCCGATCCTGCACCTCAACGGCTACAAGATCGCCAACCCCACCATCCTCGCCCGCGTGTCCGACGAAGAGCTCACCAAGTTCTTTGAGGGCATGGGCTATAAACCGCATTTCTTTGTCGCCGGCTTTGACGACGAGAGCCATGCGAGCATTCACGAGCGTTTCGCCGCCCTGTTCGAGCAGGTCTTTGACGAGATCTGCGACATCAAGGCCGCCGCACAGGCCCAAGCTGCCGCGGGCGAGACCGTGGTCCGCCCGGCCTATCCCATGATCGTGTTCCGTACGCCCAAAGGTTGGACCTGCCCCAAGCAGATTGACGGCAAGAAGACCGAGGACTCCTGGCGCGCCCATCAGGTGCCGCTCGCGAGCGCCAAAGACACCCACGAGCACTTCCGCGTGCTGCGCGAGTGGCTGCGCTCCTACAAGCCCGAGGAGCTCTTTACGCCCGAGGGTCAGGTGCGCCCCGAGGTGACGGCCTTTATGCCGACCGGCGAGCTGCGCATCGGCGCCAACCCCAACGCGAACGGCGGCAAGGTGCGCCGCGAGCTCGAGCTGCCCGATATTCATGCCCACGAGGTCCCCGTCGCAACTAATGGTCATGGCTGGGGCTCCACCGAGGCCGCCCGCGTCTTTGGTGAGTACACCGCCGACGTCCTGGCAAATAACATGGACGACTTCCGCATCTTTGGTCCCGACGAGACCGCTTCCAACCGCCTGCAGGATGCCTACAAGGTGACTAAGAAGCAGTGGGACGCCGGCTTCTACGAGGACGAGGCCAACGACGAGCTGCTGGCAGGTTCCGGTAAGGTTGTCGAGCAGCTGTCCGAGCACCAGTGCGAGGGCTTCCTCGAGGCCTACGTGCTTACCGGCCGCTCCGGCGTGTGGAGCTCCTACGAGAGCTTTGTCCACGTGGTCGATTCCATGGTCAACCAGCACTGCAAGTGGCTCGAGGCCACCAAGCGCGAGATTCCGTGGCGTGCCCCCATCAGCGGCCTCAACATTTTGCTGTCGAGCCATGTCTGGCGCCAGGACCACAACGGTTTCTCTCACCAGGATCCCGGCTTTATCGACCTGCTGCTCAACAAGGCCAACGACACGCATGTCGTGAATGCTTACTATCCGGCTGACGCCAACATGGCGCTTGCTGTGGCCGAGCGTGTTTACCAGTCCACCGACTGCGTCAACGCCATCTTCTGCGGCAAGCAGCCCGCCCCCACTTTCCAGACGGTCGACGAGGCCCGCGCCGAGCTCGCCGAGGGCGTTGCGACTTGGGAGTGGGCATCGACCGCCGACTCGCTCGCCGAGGCTGACGTCGTGGTTGCCACGTGCGGCGACGTGTCGACGCTCGAGGCTCTGGCTGCAACCGACATGCTGCGTGAGCTGGGCATTAAGGTGCGGTTCGTCAACGTGGTCGATCTGCTCAAGATCCAGAACGTCTGCGAGAACGACCAAGCCATTAGCGATGAGCGCTGGACTGAGCTGTTTGGCTGCGGCGATAAGCCCGTGCTCTTTGCATTCCACGCCTATGCTGGCACGATTCGCCGTCTGATTTGGAACCGACCCGGCCACGACGCCTTCCGCGTCCACGGCTACGAGGAGAAAGGCTCCACGACAACGCCGTTCGACATGCTGCGCCTGAACAACATGGACCGTTGGGCACTGGCCGCCGACGTGCTGCGCATGGTTGACGCCGATAAGTTTGCCGAGCAGATTGACGAGTGGGAGGCATTCCGCACCGAGGCCTTTGAGTTCGCGTGCGATGAGGGCTACGATCACCCGGCCTTCACCGACTGGGTTTGGCCCGACGCCGCAGCCGCAACTGCTGCCGACGGCGCGCTCTCCGCAACGCAGATGACCGCAGGCGACAACGAGTAGGTAGGCATCCGGGACGGTCTCGCGCTGGGGCCGCCTCCGGGCGGGTTGCCTTGGTCTGAGAAGTGGGCTTCGCGAACTTCTCAGACCAA
>UQHO01000035.1 GCA_900540995.1 uncultured Collinsella sp.
AGCCGTGAGCATAAGAAGTTGGCTTGCCGCCCCTATTGGGCGGCACTTTTTGTGTGGGGTCCCTGTCTTCACAATTTTCGTCAAGCTTTTGGTTAGATTTTGGTCAGTTGGCGTAAAGGCGGAAGTCCAAAAGATTGATGGCGAAAAAAGCTCAGAGAAAGTGCTGGTAGGGGAGTTGTTGAGCTTTTCGACAGCTTTTGAGCAAAAGAAACTTTGTGGCTATTGCCGGCGATTGCGTTGTCGCGGTCATGGCGGTGCGGGATGCTGGTCGTAAGCGTCGAATGCTCCGATTTTGGAGGCCAGCATGGATCTGTTTCTTGAGACTCCGCAGCAACAAGCTGAGCGCATGCTGCGTCAGCAGCAACGACTCATGGAGATGCAAATGCAAGGGGTAGCCGCCCAGCCCCCTGCGCAAAACGTTACACCCGCGGTTTCGCCTGCGGGCGAATCGGCACCAGAGGCCTATTCCGTACAGCAAGATTCATATGCGCAGGAGCTCGCGTTCGACAAGCGTCGTGCGCGTCGTCGCCGCGTGGGCCAGCGCCTGCGCACATTGGCGATGATCGTGCTCATTCCGCTAGGACTTGCGGCGATTTTCTTGGTCTCGTATGCGCTCACCTGCATCCTCAACGGTGCTTCGCCCGGCGAAGTGCTCCAACATCTGTCAGCCCTCGGCCAGCGCCTAGGCGACGTCATAACAACCATCCGCGCCGGCTGGGAGAGCTAGCGGACCAGCACCCATAGCGCAAAGGTAACTTGTCTGCGCTCGATTGGACATGAGCTGCGTTTGACAGGGTAAGATTGATCGCGGTTTTGATTGGTGCTCGATTGGGCTTGTTGGGCGGAGTTTATGTCTGCTATTGATATTGCGCTTGTTGTGATCGCCTTGGTGGCGGTGGGGGTTGCTGTGGCTTGCGCCCTCCAGCTCAAGAGCCTGCGTGCCGAGTTGCGGGAGCGTGGCGACAGTAGCGCGGAAACGCTCGCGGCGCTCGAGCAGGCCAACAGCACGCTCGATGCCCTGAACGTCGCGCTGGCCGAAACCCGCCGCACGGCCAATGTCATCGCGCAGCAGCAGACGACCGATGCGGCCGTGGAGCAGCAACGTTACCTGACCATCGCACGCGAGTTTTCGCAAGCTGGTGACCGGATGGATGACCTGCGCCGCGAGACGGCCCAACAGCTCGGCGCCAACCGCGAGGGCATCGAGCATCGCCTGGACAAGGTGCGCGAGACGGTCGATGCCCAGCTGGGCGCCATCCGCAAGGACAACAACGTGCAGCTCGATCAAATGCGTGCGACGGTGGACGAGAAGCTCTCTCGCACGCTCAACGACCGACTGTCAGCATCGTTTAAGCAGGTGAGCGACCAGCTCGAGGCCGTGTACAAGGGCCTGGGCGACATGCAGTCCATCGCCACCGGCGTGGGCGACCTTAAGCGCGTGCTGGGCAACGTGAAGGCGCGTGGCATTTTGGGCGAGGTGCAGCTGGGTGCAATCCTGGCGGACATCCTTACACCCGACCAGTACCTGGAAAACGTCGCCACCAAGTCCGGCGCCTCGGAGCGCGTTGAGTTTGCCGTCAAGCTGCCGGTGGACGAGGGCGACCCCGTGCTGCTGCCGATTGACTCCAAGTTTCCGGGCGACGCGTACGAGCATCTGCTCGACGCCCAGGAGTCGGGTGACGCTGAGGCCGTCGCCGCAGCGCGTAAGACGCTCGACACCATGGTTAAGCGCGAGGCTAAGGACATCTGCGAAAAGTACCTGAGTGTGCCGGCAACGACCAACTTTGGCATCATGTTCGTGCCGTTTGAAGGACTGTACGCCGAGGTCGTCAGCCGCCCCGGGCTTATCGAGACCCTGGGCCGCGACTATCACGTCAACGTTGCCGGCCCTAGCACCATGGCGGCCATTCTCAACAGCCTGCAGATGAGTTACCAAACGTTTAAGCTGCAAAAGCGCACCGATGACGTGCTGCGCGTGCTCTCCGCTGTCAAGGCCGAGCTGCCGCGCTATCAAAAGGCGCTGCGCCGCGCCCAGCAGCAGATCGAGACCGCGGGCAAAACGGTCGAGGGCATCATCACCACGCGCACCAACGTTATGGAGCGCAAGCTCAAGGACATCGACGCGCTGGAAGATACCGACCAAGCCGATGAGATCTTGGGACTCACGCCCGCGGACCTTCTCACAGACCAAGAAGACGAGGACTAATTGTAACAAGACGGTGGGGCACCGGCGCAAACGCGGGCGCCCCACCGCTTTTCGTATCGCACTTGTCTGAAGCGTGCTTCAATGTGCAACAATGGCGTTTCGCCCTATCAGATGCGAAAGGAAGCCCATGTCTCAGAGAAGCACCAGCCCGCTCAGCCGCTCCACCGTGCGCCGCACGCTGCAGCGGTTTTGGGGTGTCACGCGCACGCAGCCGCTGATTGTCTTTCTCTCGGTGTTCTCGTCGGCGGGCTACATCTTTTTGCTGACGTTTGCCAATACCTATGTGATGGCCCTCATTGTCGACCGCGTTCAAGCCGGTCCCGTGGCGGGTGACCAGGTGTTTGAGGTCTTCGGCCCCTATATCCTGGCGCTTGTACTCGTTAACCTGGTGGGTCAGATCCTCTCCAAGCTGCAGGACTACACCGTCTACAAGCTCGAGATTGCGGGCAACTATCACCTGGCGCGCCTATGCTTCGACACGCTCTCCAACCAATCCATGACATTCCATACCAGCCGCTTTGGCGGATCGCTCGTGAGCCAGACGAGCCGTTTTATGAGCGGCTATACGGGGCTGGTGGACGTGACGGTGTATTCGCTCATCCCCACCATCACCTCGGTCATCTGCACCGTGGCCGCACTCGCCCCGGTGGTGCCGACGTTTACCGTGATCCTAGTGTGCATCATGGTCGTCTACATCGCGTTTGTCTGGCTTATGTACAAGCGCATCATGCCGCTTTCGGCCGCGACGTCCGCCGCGCAGAACAAGCTCTCGGGCGTACTCTCCGACGCGGTCACGAACATCTTGGCCGTCAAGACTTGCGGGCGCGAGGACTTTGAACGCGATCTGTTCGACGCCGCCGATCGTGCCGCGCGCGATGCCGAGACGGTCTCGATGCACGCCATGATGCAGCGCAACTTTACGACCTCGGGCCTTATCGTCATCACCATGGCCGTGGTGAGCGTGTTCGTGGCGGGCGGCAACGCGTGGTTTGGCATCTCGGCCGGCTCTCTCGTCATGGTCTTTACCTATACGTACAATCTCACCATGCGTCTGAACTACGTGAGCTCCATGATGCAGCGCATCAACCGCGCGCTGGGCGACGCCGCCGAGATGACGCGCGTGCTGGACGAGCCGCGTCTGGTGGCAGACGACGCGGATGCCCCCGAGCTCAAAGTGACCGAAGGTGCGATTGATTTTGAGCACCTGAGCTTTGCATACCGTGACGCCGCGGCGGGCGAGAGCGTGTTCGACGACCTGACGCTTCATGTGACGGCAGGCCAGCGCGTGGGCCTGGTGGGCAAATCGGGCTCGGGCAAGACGACACTCACCAAGCTGCTGCTGCGCCTGGACGATGTTCAGGGCGGCCGCGTGCTCGTGGACGGTCAGGATGTCTCGCGCTGCACGCAGCAGAGCCTGCGCCGTCAGGTTGCCTACGTGCCGCAGGAGGCGCTGCTGTTCCACCGCTCCATTCGCGAAAACATTGCCTACGGTCGTCCCAACGCCACTGATGAGCAGATCCGCGAGGCGGCTCGCTTGGCTAATGCGACCGAGTTTATCGACCGCCTGCCCCGTGGCTTTGACACCATGGTGGGCGAACGCGGCGTCAAGCTCTCGGGCGGCCAGCGTCAGCGCGTGGCTATCGCCCGCGCCATCCTAACCGACGCGCCGATTCTGGTGCTCGACGAGGCGACCTCTGCCTTGGACAGCGAGTCCGAGGCGCTGGTGCAGGAAGCGCTCGAAAACCTGATGCGTGGACGTACCTCCATTGTGGTGGCGCACCGCCTGTCCACCGTGGCGGCGCTCGACCGCATTGTGGTGCTGGCCGACGGCGAGATCGTCGAGGACGGCACGCATGCGCAGCTCGTCGAGGCGGGTGGCGAGTACGCGAGCCTGTGGAGCCGTCAGACCGGCGCATTCTTGGAGGCGTAAGCGTTTCGGACGTGGGACAATTGTGCCCATAAGTTTATTGTGCCGTTGAGCCGAGGAGTCGTTATGCCACGCGAGACCAATGCCGCCAAACGCGAGCGCGCCATCGAGGTGTGTGAGCGCCTCGACCGTCGCTATGGCCCGGTCGAGTGCTTTTTGGACCACGAGAATCCCTTCCGCCTGCTGATCGCGGTGCTGCTTTCGGCGCAAACGACCGATGCACAGGTCAACAAAGTGACGCCGCGGCTGTTTGCCCAGTGGCCCACACCCGAGGCCATGGCTGGGGCGAGCGTGGCTGACGTGGCAGACACTATCAAGTCACTCGGCTTCTACAAGAGCAAAGCCAAGCATGCCGTCGAGGCCGCGCAGATGATCGTCGCCGACTATGGCGGCGAGGTGCCGGCCGACATGAAGGAACTCGTGAAGCTGCCGGGCGTGGGACGCAAGACGGCAAACATCGTGCTCAACGTGGGGTATGGCATCGTGGAGGGCATTGCGGTGGACACGCACGTCAACCGCATTGCGCACCGCCTGATGCTGAGTCCCAAGACGCATACAAAGGAGCCGCTCAAGACCGAGCAGGATTTGCTCAAGATTTTGCCGCACGAGTATTGGGAGTCGGTCAACCATCAGTGGATCACCTTCGGTCGCGAGATCTGCGACGCCCGCAAACCCAAGTGTGACGAGTGTCCGCTGGCAGATTTGTGCCCCAGCGTGCGCGTAGCGGGGTAGGGCGGAACGCATCTTCGTCTGGCGTTTTTTGCGGGGCTGGGTTTGCCCTTGAGCCGGAGTCCTCTCCATGCGCTACCATGACAGGCAATGAAATCCGCCGCATACCCGCCGAGCTTGCCCCGGCGGGCTTTTGGCGTTGCAATGCCGGAGGAACAGCATGCTCATTCACCGTATAGCCGCGCAGCTCTACACTGCCGAGGCACTGCAGACCGTCGAGGCCGGACTCGATGCCGGCGAGGACGTGACGCTGGCCGTGTCGCAGTCGGGCCGCACGCTTATGGCGGCCGCCCAGTTTGCGCGCCGTCCGCGCCCGACGGTCTACATTGTGAGTGGCGAGGATGCGGCCGATCGCGCCGCGCGCAGCCTTGCCGCCTACGTGGGCCTGGCGCACGTGTGCCGTTTTCCCGAGCGCAAGGACTATCCGTGGCGCGAGCAGGCGCCCGACGATGCCGTGGTGGCGCAGCGCTGCGAGGCTCTGGGGCGCATCGTGCGCGGGGACAACTGCATCATGGTTGCCTCGGCCCGCGCGCTGCTGCGCTGCGTGCCGCCGGTCGAGAGCCGCTATTGGGAGTCCACGACCTTTGCGGTGGGCGAGGAGATTCCTTTTGATGAGGTGCCGCAGCGCCTAGTGGGCATGGGCTACACCAATGCCGGCGCCGCCGACGCGCCCGGCCTGTTTCGCGTGCACGGCGACACCGTAGAGGTGTTCCCCGCGCAGGAAAAGGCGCCCGTGCGCATCGAGTTTTTTGGCGACGAGATCGATCGCATCCGCCGCATGGTGAGCTCCACGGGGCAGACCATCGGCAACGAGGATAGCATCGAGATCTTCCCCTGTCGCGAGCTGGCGCTTACCGACGAGGCCGTCCACAACATGCATGTGGCGCTCTACCGCGCCAGCCAGGACGACAGCAAGTTGGCGGCGCTGCTCGAGATGGTGGATGCGCGCATCGTCACGCCTGAGCTCGACCGCTTTTTGCCGGTGATGTACGGCCAGACCGTGAGCCCGCTGTCGCATGTGAGCGGCAAGGCACTCGTGGTGCTGTCCGAGCCGCGCTCGCTGTTCGACGACTGCCTGCGTGCCTACGAGGATATCGAGGCCCGTGCCGGCGAGGCGGGGATTGACCGACTGGATGGCCTGTATGTACGTGCCCAGCAGCTCGATTTTGGTGCCCAGCAGCGCCTGAACTATGTGAGCCTGATTCGCGCGGGCGGTGCGGTTACGGCAGAGCTTAAGATTGAGCAGCCGGCCATCGCGGGCTCGGACAACCGTTTTATGACGCGCATTCAGGAAGTCGTGGGCAAGCGCTATGCCTGCGTATTTGCCATCCCCGATCGCGGTGCGCGCGAGTCGATGGAGCTCACCTTTGGCGACGAGGGCATTACCTTTGAGGAGTCGCTGACGGCCGCGTCCGAAAATGCCGGCGTCATTGGCGAGCGCGTACGCGTGGCAGCGGCGGATTCCGCCGACCGTGCCGCACGCCAGGAGGCCCATGCTTCCATTCGCGAGCGTAAGGCCGACGCGCTCAACGCCCGCTCGCTCGAGGCGGGTGCCGACCAGGCTGCCGCCGGCGCCGCCGTGCCCACTATTTCGCGCGGACGTGTGACCTTTGTCGATGCCGCCTTGCCGCAGGGCGTAGTGGTGCCCGATGCCAACCTGGCCGTGTTCTCGATCGCCGATCTCAACGCCCGCATGGACGCCAACCGCGCGCGCAGCCGCCGCAAGGTGGACATTACGCAGATCACGTTCCCGTTTAAGCCGGGCGACTACGTGGTGCACGCCACTCACGGCATCGCGCTCTTTAGCGAGATTGCGCGCCAGGAAGTGGGCGGCAAGGAGCGCGACTACTTTTTGCTGGAATATGCCGACGGCGACAAACTCTACGTGCCGCTCGAGCAGGTCGACCGCATCACGCGCTATGTTGGCCCCGACGGCGACAGGCCGCGCCTGACCAGGCTCAACACTGCCGACTGGACGCGTGCCACCAACAAGGCGCGCAAGAACGCCAAAAAGCTGGCGTTTGACCTGGTCGACCTGTATACGCGCCGCTCGTCGATCGCAGGCATCGCCTGCCCGCCCGACACGCCCGAGCAGATCGAGATGGAGGAGAGCTTTCCCTACGACGAGACGCGTGATCAGCTGGAGGCCATCGCCGACATTAAGGCCGACATGGAGGCGCCCAAGCCCATGGACCGCCTGCTGTGCGGCGACGTGGGTTTCGGCAAGACCGAGGTTGCCCTGCGCGCGGCGTTTAAGTGCGTGGACTCCGGCCGCCAAGTCATGGTGCTCTGCCCCACGACCATTCTGGCCCAGCAGCACTACGAGACCTTCTTTGAGCGTTTTGCCCCGTTTGGCCTCGAGGTCGAAGTGCTCAGCCGCTTCCGCACCCCGGCGCAGCAGAAGCGCGCGCTCAAGGCGTTTGCCGAGGGCACGATCGATGTGCTCATCGGCACCCACCGCCTGCTTTCGGCCGATGTGAACCCCAAGAACCTGGGCCTGGTGATCATCGACGAGGAGCAGCGCTTTGGCGTGCAGCACAAGGAGCAGCTCAAGAACCTGCGTGAGCAGATTGACGTGCTCACGCTTTCGGCAACGCCGATTCCGCGAACCATGCAGATGGCCACGAGCGGCGTGCGCGACATGAGCCTGATCACCACGCCGCCGACCGGGCGCCGCCCCGTGATCGTGCACGTGGGAGAGTACGACCCCGACGTGGTGAGTGCGGCGATTCGCCTGGAGGTGGGCCGCGGCGGTCAGGTGTACTACGTGTCCAACCGCGTCAAGACCATCGACGACGCCGTGGCGCGCGTGCACGAGGCCGCGCCCGAGGCGCGCGTGGGCGTGGCGCACGGCAAGATGAGCCCGCGCGAGGTCGAGGACGTGATGATCGAGTTCGCGACCAAAAAGATCGACGTGCTCATCGCCACAACCATCGTGGAGAGCGGCATCGACAACGCGACTGCCAACACGCTGATCATCGAGGATTCGCAACGCCTGGGTCTGGCGCAGCTCTACCAGCTCAAGGGTCGTGTGGGTCGCTCTGCCACGCAGGCCTACGCGTATTTTATGTTCCCGGGCGAGCTGCCGCTCACCGAGGAGGCAACGGCGCGCCTGACCGCACTTTCCGAGTTCCAGGACTTGGGCAGCGGCATGCGCATCGCCATGCGCGACCTGGAGATCCGTGGTGCCGGCTCGCTTATGGGCGCCGAGCAGCACGGCAACCTGTCGAGCGTGGGCTTTGACCTGTTTACGCAGATGTTGGGCCAGGCGGTAGCCGAGGCGCGCGGCGATGACGACGCCGGCGTGGAGGCGGCGAGTGTAGGCATTAACCTGCCGGCCGATTACTTCTTGTCCGAGGAGTACCTGCCGGCGGTGGATCAGCGCGTGCTCGTGTACCGTAAGCTCGCAGCGGCCGAGGACCTGGAGAGCATCGATGAGGTGCAGGAGGAGACCGAGGCTGCGCATGGCGAGCTGCCGCTGGCGGGACTCAACCTGTTCAATCGCGCACGAATCCGCATTCGCGGCGAGCGTCTGGGGCTCGAGAGCGTCACGCTCAGCGGCGGTCGCATTACGTTTTTGGGCGTCGACGTGCCCAAGAAGGTGGCCTTTGAGCTTAAGAATCGCTACGGTGCGGTGAACTTTCCCAAGAGCCGCAAGCTGTCGGTACCCTACAAGGCGGGCGCCGGCGCGGGCAGCGGCCTGGGTCGCGGCCTCGACGCCAACGACGGCACCGGCCCGGTGGCGGCGGCGCTCATGCTGCTGCAACAGCTGGGCGCTAGTGATGATGACTAGCGAGTCGACGCTGTAAATACCCCATTTGGGCACTCTGGCTCCATCGAAAGGAAAGCATGTTCGGATACATCTATAAGAAAGATGTCGCCATTATCGCGGTTGTCCTGTGTCTTTGTCTGGGCGCGGGCAGTTTCTTCGATTATCAGATCTCGAGCGCGCTGTTCAATATCGGCAGCATGTACGGTCGCTTTGTCGAGGCGGCCGGTGAGCTGCCGTTCGAGCTGACGGCGAGCATCGCGGGCGTTATGCTCGTGCGCGCGGTGCGTCCCGACTCCAGGGGGAGCAAATGGCTCGCCGTGCTCGGCATCCTCGTCAACGTTGGCCTGACCGGCTACGAGATCGTTTCGTCCCTGAGGGTTGGCGGCAAACTCATCGCGGCTCAGTTGGTGCTGACGTTTGTGCTGGCCATCGTCGCCAACCTTATCGTCTATCGCCTCACGCGCACGACCGAGCCCGACGAGCTCACGCGCTGGGCGTTGATGGTACTTGCCGTGTGGGTCGCTCAGGCCATCATCCTCAACGTGATCGTCAAGCCGCTGTGGTCGCGCCCGCGCATGCGCGTGATCGAGGTGACGCAGGGACTCGATTTTCATCCGTGGTGGGTGATCGGCAACCCCGACAAGTGGGCCTATATTGCCGCCGGTGTAGTCAAGGACGGCTTTAAGTCGTTTGCGAGCGGACACACGGCGCACGCGGCGATCGGCCTCATGCTCGCTGGGCTTCCCGCGACGGCCTTTAAGGAAAAGCCGTCGCGCCGTCGTGTGGTCTTTTGGACGGCGGCTGTGGTCGCGGCGCTCGTCGCGTTTGGCCGCATCGTGATCGGAGCGCACTTTTTGAGTGACGTGAGCTGCGGCTTTGCCCTGGTGCTGGCGCTTGAGTGCCTTGCCGCGCGCATTGCCTATCCCAGCGGCGTACAATAGCTCCGTTTGAATCATCTGGCCGATACCCGGTAAGAGAGGATTGCCATGCTCGCGTTTAACAACGACTATTCCCACGGTGCACATCCGGCAGTGCTGCAGGCGCTCGTCGATACCAACATGGAACCGCAGCCTGGCTACGGTACCGATGCGCATACCGAGCGCGCCAAGCAACTTATTCGCGAGGCCTGCCAGGCGCCTGACGCCGACGTGTTTTTCCTGGTGGGCGGCACGCAGGCCAACGCGACAGTGATTGATATGCTGCTTGCGCCCTACGAGGGCGTCGTTGCTGCCGAGACTGGCCACGTCGCCTGCCACGAGGCGGGCGCCATCGAGTTTGGCGGCCACAAGGTGCTTACCATCCCCGGCTACGAGGGCAAGATGCACGCCGAGGACCTCGAGAACTATATCCAGGTGTTCTACGAAAACGAGAGCTACGAGCACACGGTGTTCCCGGGCGCCGTGTACGTGAGCCTATCGACCGAGTACGGCACGCTGTACTCCAAGGCCGAGCTCGCGGCGATTCATGCGGTATGCCAGAAGCGTGAGATTCCGCTGTTTGTGGACGGCGCCCGCCTGGCCTATGCGCTGGCGTCCGATGAGTGCGATATTACCCTGCCCGAGCTGGCACAGCTGTGTGATGTGTTCTACATCGGCGGCACCAAGTGCGGCGCGCTCTGCGGCGAGGCTGTGGTGTTCTGCGGCATGCACGCTCCGGCGCATCCCATTCCGCGTATTAAGCAGCACGGTGCGTTGCTGGCCAAGGGCCGCCTGACGGGCGTGCAGTTTGAGGCGCTCTTTACCGACGGCCTGTATTTTGAGATTGGTCGCCAGGCGATCGAAACCGCGCAGGCGCTTCGTCGCGTGCTGCACGAGCGCGGTTACCAGTTCTTCTTGGAGACGCCCACAAACCAGCAGTTTGTGATTCTGCCCAACGAGGACATGGCCCGCATTCGCGAGCATGCCTCGATCGAGTACTGGGAAAAGTACGACGAGACCCACACCGTGGTGCGCTTTTGCACTAGCTGGGCCACGACGCAGGAGGACATCGACGCGCTGGCGGCTGTCCTGTAGCCTGATGTAATGACGAGGGGCCGCCCTGCGCTGGGTTTGGCGCAGGGCGGTCTTTGCTTTTTGGGGGAGAAGGGTTGTATGACCGAGATGTCCGAGCCGACGATTCGCCTGGCGACGCCCGATGATGCGCCGGCGTTGCTTGCCATCTATGAGCCGTATGTGCGCCAGACGGCGATTACCTGCGAATACGAGGTGCCGGGCGTTGAGGAGTTCGCCGGGCGCATCGAGCGTACGCTCAAGCGCTATCCGTATCTGGTGATGGAGCTGGACGGGCGTCCGGTAGGTTATGCCTATGTGAGTCCGCTCAACAGCCGCGAGGCATACGACTGGTCGGTCGAGACGTCGATCTACCTGGCGCGCGACGTGCGCCACGGCGGGCTGGGCCGCAAGCTGCATGACGCGCTCAAGCAATGCCTGATCGCGATGGGCATCACCAACATGTGCGCTCTCATCGCCGTGCCGCACGACAAGGACGACGAGTACCTGACGCGCAACAGCCAGGACTTCCATGCCCATATGGGATACCGCCTGGTGGGTGCATTCGACCGCTGCGCCCAAAAGTTCGGCCGCTGGTATGACATGTGTTGGATGGAGCTGGTCCTAGCCGAGCGCACACCCAACCAACCCAAACCAACCTGGTTCCCCGACCTCCCCAAACCTACCATTTAGGGACAGGTTTATTTTGGCAGGCTAGCCGATTGGCTCGGTGTATTTGGCGCGGTCGGTGCGTTGGATGCGCTTAGAGACATGGAGCGGTCGGCCGTCGGTGTCGTAGACGTAGTCGGTGATCAGGATCAGCGCCTGCCCGCGCTCGACGTTGAGCAAAAACGCCTCGTTTTGCGAGGCATAGCACACCTCAAAGGTCTTATGTCCCTGTGCTGGCGCGCGATGGAATTCTTGGCGCAGCGTCGCGTAGAGCGAACCGTTGATATCGCGATCGATGAGTGCCTCAAAGCTCGGTGGTAGATAGGTGGTCTCCAGGCACAGCGGCGCATCGTCCAGATAACGCAGGCGGACAAGTTTGATGAGCTTGCTGCCCACGGCGACATCGAAGAACTTGGCCGCATTGCCCGCGGCCTTGGCAAAGCCCGAGTCCACCGTGCGCGTGGTGGGCTTCATACCCTGACCCTGGACCTGTGTCGTGTAGCTCGAAAACACCAGGTTGTTCTCGTGGAGCGCCGGCGTGTCGGCCACAAAGGCGCCACGCCCGCGCTCGGTGCGCACCAGGCCCTCATCAACGAGCACCTTAAGGGCGTGGCGTACGGTGCTGCGCGACAGCCCCGATTCGTCCATGAGTTCCATCTCGGACGGCAGCTTGTCTCCGCGCGCGTAGGTGCCGGAGGCGATGCGGTCGCGCAGCATGCCCGCCAAGCGCTCGTATTGGGTCAGTCTCTTTTTAGATGAAGCGTTCATGCGATCAACCTGTATCTAACCTGTATGCGTATCTAATCAAGCATGTATTCAATATAACAACAAAATCGCTGGTAGCAAGTTATCGAAAACCGTATCAGCAATTTTTCTAAGACAAATATAGCATACAACTAGTCGACATAACCAAAACATGTATGTAACTTGTATGCCATCGAGAGCATCAAACGAGAAGAAAGGCTGATGCACGATGACTACTCAGGAACAGGTTAAGGATGTCGTCTCCCAGGTTTTGGCTGACAAGGCAGACAAGGGCGGCATCAAGCGCGTCGTGTGGATTGGCGCCGGCGGATCCAACGGCGGCAACTATCCTGCCCAGTACTTTATGGAGCACGAGGCCACGCAGGTCGTGAGCTCCAGCTACACCAGCAATGAGTTCGTGCACGCCACGCCCGCCTATGTCAACGAGAACACCCTGGCCGTCGTCGTGTCCATGCGCGGCACCAAGGAGACCATCGTCGCCGCCCAGGTCGCCAAGGACCACGGCGCCAGCACCGTCGCCATCTATGTCGACGAGTCCGGCCTCACCGAGGTCTGCGACTACAAGATTCAGTATGACAGCCTGGCCGTCGACGAGTCTTGCATGGGCCGTACCAACTCCGCCGTCGTGACCATGATCGCCATGGAGCTTACGCAGCAGACCGAGGGCTATGCCGAGTATGAGATCGCTATGGCCGCCTTCGACCTGGTTGACCCCATCTATCGCAAGGCCGTCGAGTACACCCGTCCGCTCGCCGCCAAGTGGGCCGAGCAAAACGCCGACAAGCCCTGCATCAACGTGATGGCTCAGGGTCCGCTCTTTGGTGCCGCCTACGTCTTTAGCATCTGCAACGTGCAGGAGATGCTGCAGATCGACTCCTGCACCATCAACACCTGCGACTTCTTCCACGGCCCCTTCGAGATCCTGGACAAGCGCACCTCGCTGTTCCAGCTCATCAGCGTCGGCCGCAGCCGCTGCAACGACGAGCGCGGCATCCGCTTCGTCAACCAGTACGGTGGCGAGCGCGTCTATCAGCTCGACGCCAAGGAGCTCGGCCTCAACGACATCAAGGACAGCGTGAGCGAGTACTTCAACCACCTAATCTTTGCGCCGATCCTCAACAACGTGTACATGCGCGCGCTCTCTGCCGTCACCCACAAGGACTACATGACGCGCCGCTACATGTGGAAGCTGGACTACTAGGGGATAGAGCGGCCTAACAGCTCGATGTCCTCATAAGTTGCGGTGGAATAGTTCCTGCTTGGGGGCTTGAAGCCTCTATTTAGGAACTATTTCACCGCAACCGCCCAGTAATCCGCTGGGGGCGGAGGAAAACGGATCACTTATCCGCTCGCCGATTTGTGTCTTGAAAAATGTATATAACGACTATAACGTAGTGTGAAACATATTGGAAACAATACCGAGGAGGCTGCGTTGAAGAAAAGCAATCTGGGCTATGTGCTGGTGCTGATCGCCGCGCTTATGTGGGGCAGCATCGGAATCTTTGTAAACGGCATCTCGGCCATGGGCGTTTCGTCCCAGAGCATGGCTGCCTTTCGCTTGTTGGTCGGAGCGCTTATCTTGGCGCCGGTCCTGATGTTTATGGGCTGCCGTCCGGGTGAGGGGTCTACCGTGGCTCAGGGTCCGCTGGCCCTGTTCAAAGCAAGCCCCAAAGAGCTCGTCCCCTGTGCGCTTGTCGGCATCGTCGGTTTGGCCGCCGCCAACACCTGCTATTACGAGTGCATGGGCGAGGTCGGCATGTCCACGGCCTCGGTGCTGCTCTACACCTCGCCGGTGTTTGGCGTCGTGCTCGGTCGCGTGCTTTATCGCGAGGACGTGACCCCCAACAAGCTCGTTGCCATTGTCTTTAACATCGTTGGCTGCGTGCTTGCGGTGACCAATGGCGACCTTTCCGGTTTCCATTTTTCGGTTTGGGGCGTCACGTCGGGCGTGATTGCGGGCCTTTGTGGTGCGTCGCTCGCGGTGTTTAGCCGAATAGCAACCAAGACGGTCCACCCGCTGGCTGTCACGTTTTGGGGCTTTGTTTTTGGCGGTGCGGTTATGGCGGCTATCGCGGCTCCGTGGCCGGATGTTGCCGCGGCAATGTCGCCACAGCTGCTGCTGCTGTTCCTTGGCTTTGGACTCATCCCCACAGCTGTGGCCTACATCTTATATATGCAGGGTCTGTCCATGGGGCTCGAGACATCGAAAGTTCCCGTCGTAATGTCATTCGAGACGGTCGTCACCGTACTGCTGGGCATTGGTGTCTACGCCGAACCCGCCGGCGCGATCAAAGTCCTGGGCATCGTGCTGGTGCTCGCGTCCATCCTGATCATGAACACCGACTTCTCTAAGCTGCGCAACAGTGTGTTTGTCGGTCATGTCATTGAGAGCATGACCTTTAAGCCCAACGCGTGGTGGACGGAGAAATCGCAGGACATGGATCTGTTTAAGGAACGCACCGGCATTGCGCTGGAACCCACCGTGCAGGAAAGCCCCTGGTACTTCGTACGATAGAGGATTGCGCGCAGGGTCTGACCTGGGGTTATCCAGCCAGCACCGGCCTATCCAACCCCAACGTTTCAAGTACGTTAAACCCGTCAACGGTCGATTTTCACCCGCGAACGGTCTTTATACTAATTAGCAATATAAGCAACGTATAAGACGTTATAATGACCATAACGAAAAGGAGGAGGCAAGATGAATCAGATCATTCTCGCATCTCATGGCGGCCTGGCCGCAGGCGCCAAAGACACGCTCGAGATGGTTCTCGGCGACGTGTCGAACGTCCACGTCGTGTCGCTTGCTCGTGACGACAAGGAGCCCATCACCAATAAGGTTGAGGCTCTGATCGCCACGTTCAACGCGGACGACACCGTCTATGTGCTGACCGATATGCTCGGCAGCTCGGTCAACAACAACATGGTCGAGCTTTCCAAGAACGGCACGAAGTTCACGGTTGTCAGCGGTTTCAACATCCCGTTGGCGCTCACGCTTGCTATGAGCCCCGCCCCCGTCAAGGGCGCCGAGCTCGCGGCCCTCATCAATGAGGCCCGCACCGGTCTGACCAACCCCAACGCACCGGTCGAGGCCGCCGCGGCTCCCGCCAAGAAGGCCAAGGCGTCCCGTCACAGCTCCGGTCCCGCCAAGATCGTCCTCGCACGTCTTGACTACCGTCTGCTGCACGGCCAGGTCGTCTTTACTTGGACCACCAAGGTTCAGGCCGAGCGCATCATCGTCGTCGACAACGCTGCCGCCAACGATGACATCAAGAAGGGCGCTCTTAAGCTGGCCAAGCCCCAGGGCGTGCGCCTGAACGTCTTCACCGTCGAGCGTGCCCTCGCCAAGATGGATAAGCTCAACACCCTCGGCGAGCGCGTCATGTTCGTCTTTGGCAACACTGCCGAGATGCTGCAGTTCTGTCAGGGCTACAAGCTCGACGCCATCAACCTGGGCGCCACCGCCAACCACGACGGTGCCGATCAGGTCGGCGGCAAGGACAGCTCCGTCTTCCTCGACGCCACCCAGAAGGCCGACGTCAACCAGCTGCTCGACATGGGCATCAAGCTCTATGTCCAGCAGACCCCTACGTATCAGAGCGTCGACATCGACGCCAAGCTGTAATCAACCAGGCTTTTGCCTGACTGAAAGGAGAAGGGTATGAATACGTTCATCAGTGCGGTGCTCGTCGGCCTCGTCGGCGTGTTCTGCATGTGGGACTCCCGCCTGCTCGGTCGTCTTAACTTCGAGCAGCCCCTCGTTGGCGCTACGCTCGTCGGTCTGCTGCTGGGCGATGTGCCCACCGGCCTTGCCGTCGGTGCCGCCGTCGAGCTCGTGTCCATGGGCCTGGTGCAGGTCGGCGCCGCCGTTCCGCCCGATATGGTCCTGGGCGGCATCGTGGCCGCTGCCTTTGCGTGCCTGACCGATGCTTCCGCCGAGACCGCCATGACGATCGCCATCCCGGTCGCCGTCCTGGGTCAGCTCCTCGGCATCGTGTTCCGTTCCATCATCGCCGCCCTCACCCATGTGGCAGATAGCGCGATCGATAACGGAAAGTTCAAGACCGCCTACCGTATGCACATCTGCGCCGGCTCCGGTCTGTACGCCATCATGTACTTCCTGCCGATCTTCCTCGCCGTCTTTGTTGGCACCGACCTGGTTCAGGCCATCGTCAACATGGTTCCCGAGTGGCTGTCCACTGGTCTTAACGTTTCGACCAAGATCATGACCGCCTACGGCTTGGCCCTGCTGCTCACCATGATGATCAAGAAGGGTATGACTCCGTTCCTGTTCATCGGTTTCCTGCTCGCCGCTTACCTCAACCTGTCCGTCATCGCGGTCGCTCTGATCGGTGTGTGCCTGGCTGTCGTCTTCATGGGCTTCAAGTTCAACGGTTCCCATGCAGCCGCCGGTGTCGATTCCGACTACGATCCGCTCGAAGACGACGAAGACTAAGGAGGAACACACTATGGCAACCGCAACCAAGGACGTGTCCCTGAACAAGAAGGTCAGCCAGTTCTTCTGGCGCTCCTGGGCCATCCAGGCCTCTTGGAACTACGAGCGTCAGATGAACATGGGCTTCCTCTACGGCATGGTTCCCACGCTCGACCGCCTCTATCCGGACGAGTCCGACCCCAAGCAGCTCGCTGCTAAGAAAGAGGCTTACCACCGTCACATGGCGTTCTACAACTGCACCCCGCAGACGAGCGCCTTTATCCTGGGCCTCACCGCCTCCATGGAGGAGGAGTACGCCAAGGATCCCGAGAACTTCGATCCCGATTCGATCAACGCGGTCAAGACCTCCCTCATGGGTCCGCTTTCCGGCATCGGTGACTCCTTCTTCCAGGGTACCATCCGCGTTATCGCTTTTGGCCTGGGCGTTCAGCTGGCTCAGCAGGGCTCCATCATGGGCCCGATCCTGGCCATGCTCATCTCCATCGTCCCCTCTGTGCTGATCACTTGGTTCGCAGCCAAGATGGGCTATCAGGGCGGCCACGAGTACCTGAGCAAGCTTCAGGGCGGCGACCTCATGGAGAAGCTCATGTATGTCTGCGGCATCGTGGGCCTTATGTCCGTGGGCGGCATGATCGCTACGCTGATCGGCGCCACCACCCCGCTGCAGTTCGCTGAGGGCACCGTTGTGATCCAGGACATCCTGGACGGCATGATGCCCCAGATGATCTCCCTCGGCCTCACCGGCCTTATGTACTGGCTCATCAAGAAGAACGTCAACACCGGTTGGCTTCTCGTGATCGCCATCGTGGGCGGCATCGCCCTCTCCGCGGCCGGCATCCTGGCCTAGTCGCGACTAAGCGTCTAACCGCTTTCCCCCGGGGGCCTGCCTGGCATCCCATACCCCAGGCAGGCTTCCATCCCCAAAATGCGACAATGGGACAGTCCCCTTGTCGCATCCTCAACGGACCGGCGACTCGGTCCAAACCACGGTAACCCTGCGAGCGCCCGGCAATGTGGCGCCGCAAAAATCGAAAGGAATGTGTCAGATGTACGAGATCGACCTTAACCTCCCTAAGCAGATCGTCGCTGACGTCCTGTCCAACCACGAGATTCACAGTGTCGCCTTCGTCGGCTGCGGTGCTTCCATGTCCGACCTGTACCCCGCCAAGTACTTCCTGGCCAACAACACGGACAAGCTGAACGTTCAGATCTTCACCGCTAACGAGTTCAACTACGACACGCCTTCCTGGGTCAACGAGCACACCTTCGTGATCACCTGCTCCCTCGGTGGCTCCACGCCCGAGACCGTTGAGGCCAACAAGACCGCCAAGAAGCACAACTGCCCGGTCGTTTCCCTCACCAACAAGGCTGGCTCCGCTCTGACCGTCGACGCCGACCACGTCATCGTCCACGGCTTCCACGCCAACTACGCTGCCAAGTGCGAGAAGCCCGGCTATGCCATCGCTCTTGCTCTCGAGATCCTTCAGCAGACCGAGGGCTATGACCACTACGAGGACATGATCACCGGCCTCACCAACATCTTCGATCTCTGCGAGAACGCCGCTCAGCACTGCAAGAAGCTCGCCAAGAAGTTCGCCGAGGACTTCAAGGACGACAAGATGATCTACTTCATGGCTTCCGGTGCCTCCGAGAAGATGGCTTATTCTCACGCCGCCTTCCTGTTCACCGAGATGCAGTGGATCGACGCCGCCGCCTACAACACCGGCGAGTACTTCCACGGCCCGTTCGAGGTTTCCACCGAGGGTAAGCCCTACGTCTTCTTCATGTCCGATGGCGCCACCCGTCCGATGGACGCCCGCGCCCTCACCTTCCTTGAGCGCATGGGCGCCAAGGTCGCTCTGATCGACTCCAAGGACTACGGCCTGGCTGACGCCGTGCCCGCGAGCGTCATCACCTACTTCAACCCGCTGCTGCACCTCGCCGTTATGCGCGAGTACGGCAACCAGATCGCCGAGGCCCGTCAGCACCCGCTGACCATGCGTCGCTACATGTGGAAGCTTTCCTACTAATCACAAGTAAGTAGACCTTACGGGTTGATTGAAAGGGGATGGGGTTTGCGCCCCGTCCCCTTTTTTGCTATCGAAAGGAGATACGTATGATCAAGGCAGTGCTGTTTGACATGGACGGCGTGCTGGTCGATACCGAGTGGTTCTACAACCGTCGTCGCGTGGCGTTTATGGAAGAGAAGGGCTTTCACTTTGACGAGATCCCCGATCTTTCGGGGTCTAACGAGCCCGCCATTTGGAAGTCGCTGGTACCTGACGATGTTGAGCTGCGCGAGCGCCTGCGCGTGGAGTACAAGCAGGTCTACAGCCCAGACCATCCCGTTCCGTATGCCGAGCTGCTCAACGAGCAGACGGAGCCGGTGATGCGCGAACTGCACGAGCGCGGCGTGAAGTGTGCCATCGCGAGCTCGTCCTATCGCGAGCTGATTGACGAGCTGGTGGACATCGCCGGTATTGCCGACGTGTTGGACTACACCATCAGCGGCCACGAGTGCAGCGCGTTTAAGCCCGATCCCGAAATCTACCTGCGCGCCATGGAAGCGCTGGGTGTGGAGCCGGCCGAGTGCCTGGTCATCGAGGACTCGCCGATGGGTATCGAGGCGGGCAAGCGCTCCGGCGCCCGCGTTCTGGCGTTGCGTCCGCACGAGGGCGTCAACCTAGATCAGTCCGCCGCCGATGTTGTCATCGACAGCCTGACCGACATTTTGGCCGCTTTGTAGTGTCAATCCGCCGCGAGAAGCATTGGTTCACGCGTCTTTTGCTGCGGATTGGCTTAATTTGTCCTCTATTTGGATTCGTTTGGCTTCGATTCGGACTAAGTGAGTAGACTTTTTGGTGCAGTACGAGCGCAAAGTGCATCTGCTCTAGCAAAACCGCAGGTCACAGGGGTGGCGGTTTTGGGTGTGCTCGGCAGATCGTAAAAAGTCTACTCACTTGTAATTTGGGCCTTTGGTCGTGGAGGCTGTTGGTCCCGCTTTGGTTGTCGAGAGAGGGTGAATTGAAGCGCCCCCGCACGCTCCATGCTACAATCGCGGGCATGCCCCACAACTACATCTGCCTTCGAAAGGAGCTTCCGTGGCGAACGCCATCGATCAGCTCACGGACCGCGTGCTCGTGCTCGGCCGCCTCACCATCGTCCGCCGTGCCATTACCGCCGTGGCGGTCACAATTTCTGCCGTCCTCCAAACATTCCTGATCCAGGCGTTCATTCAGCCCGCCGACCTGCTTCCGAGCGGTCTCACCGGCGTCGCGGTCCTGCTCGATCGCGTTACCTCGCTGGGCGGCGTTCACATCGACATCTCGCTCGGCATGCTTGCGCTCAACATTCCCGTGGCGCTCCTATGCTGGAGCGGCATTAGCAAGCGCTTCGTCATCTTCTCGATGATGCAGGTCGTGCTCTCGTCGCTGTTCCTCAACGTCTTTCACTTCGCTCCATTTTTGGGCGACAAGATCATGCTCATCATTTTTGGCGGCGTGGTCTCGGGTCTGGGCGCTGCCATCGCGCTTAAATCCGGCGCATCCACTGGCGGCACCGACTTTATCGCGCTGTGGGTTTCCAACCACACGGGCAAGACCATCTGGGGCGTCATCTTTGGTTTCAATTGCTTTATCCTGGCGATCTTTGGCTTTATGTTTGGCTGGGACAAGGCGGCGTACTCCATCGTGTTCCAGTTTATTTCGACCAAGACCATCGACAGTTTCTATCGTCGTTACGACCGCGTGACGCTGCAGATCACGACGCGTAAGGCAGACGAGGTCATGACCGCCTATGTTGACCATTTTCAGCACGGCATTAGCTGCGCCGAGGTCATCGGCGGATACAGCCGCGAAAAGATGTACCTGCTGCACGCCGTTGTATCGACCTACGAGAGCCAGGACATTATCAAGCTGGTGTGCGACATTGATCCCGGCGCCGTGATTAATGTGTTCCACACGCTCAACTTTGTGGGCGGCTGGTGGGGCGGCCATGTCGACGAGCCCATGCCCACAGCCGTTCCCGATCCCGACAAGCCCGCGCGTATGGCCAGCAGACAGGCGCGCCTCAGCGAGCAGGACAGCCTGCAGCAGGACGACGGCAGGTAGAGTGTTGGTATTTTGCCGGCACGGCGCAATCCTGTCCGCTTGAGCCTCCCGAAAGCCTCGCTGCTTTCGGGAGGCCTTCGTTTGCCCAGATAAAACCTACCAAAATGAAGCTGTCGCTTTTTGGTAGGGAGGGTGTATCGTTTTATCATTATGAGGTAACATGAAACTAGACGTTATATACGTATTAGTTATTTCGATATTTCGATAAGAGTGATTAGATATGCCTACACCCAAAAATGCACCGCTTTACCAGCAGATTTATGACGAAATTAAGGATGCGATCGAGAAAGGTGTTTATGCACCCAAGGAGCGTATTCCGTCCGAGCTTGAGCTAGCCGAGCAGTACGAGGTGAGCCGCATCACGGTGCGCCGCGCCGTCGAGGAGCTGTGCTCCGATGGCTACCTGGTTAAGCAGCAGGGCCGCGGCACCTTTGTTTCCACGCCGCACATCAATCGCCAGTTCCACGCCTCGACGCTGCAGACGTTTACCGCGCTGTGTGCCAACAACGGCATGAAGGCCGGTGCACATGTGGTCGATCGCCAGATTGTGCCGGCGCGCCAAAACGAGATGGAGTTCTTTGGCCTGCAGAAGGATGCGCTGCTGCTGCATATCAAGCGCGTGCGTACGGCCGACGGCGAGCCCATCTTTGAGGAGAACATCTTTGTGCCGTTTGACGCCTACCGTGAGCTGTTGACGGCCGATCTTGAGGACAAGTCGATTTTTGCCGAGGTCGAGCGTGTTGGCGGAACGCCGATTGTCTCGGTTGGCTACCGTACGGTCGAGGCCGTTCGAGCTAACGCCGAGCAGGCGGCCGAGCTGGGCATTGCTCCGCACGATCCGCTGCTCAACCTGCGTGCCGGCTTTACCGGTCCCGATGACGAGCCGGTTTTGATGGGTAAGCAGTACTACGTGGGATCGCGCTACGTTATGGTCATGTAAGTTACGCGGTTTTGCCAAACCGCGTAACGGCTCGACGCTGCAAACGCCCCTAAGCGGCAATCTGACGTTCAATCGTCGGTCGCGTACCGAAGTACGCTTCCCTCCTCTTTCACGTCACCTTGCTCGCTTAGGGGCGTTTTCGCTGACTTATGCTCAACCAGCGACGTTTGCGCGCTTGTCAAGAGATTAGCCGTTGGGAAAGTGTCCAAAAATCCCACGCTCGTTCCTTTTGGATTGCGTTGCCCGTGGCCGACGGCCGTGCGGCACCGGTCCGCGTGGCGGCGTATAATCGGCGGCAGATGACTTGGACGTTAGGAAACCATGACCGATAGCACGCAGCAGATGGCGCTTGACACGCTCGGCGCCTATTTTGGCTACACCTCGTTTCGCCCGGGGCAGGACCGCATGGTGGATGCGATTCTTGCAGGCCGCGATGCGCTGGGTGTTATGCCCACAGGCGCCGGCAAGTCCATTTGCTACCAGGTGCCCGCGCTCATGCTGCCCGGCATCACCTTTGTGGTGAGTCCGCTGCTGTCGCTTATGGAAGACCAGACCCGTGCGTTGCTCGCGGCGGGTGCACGACCCAGCTATCTCAACTCCAGTCTTACTCCGGCCCAGCAAAACACCGTGCTCAAGCGGGCGCGCGAGGGCCGCTACCAGCTTATGTACGTGGCGCCCGAGCGCCTGCTCGAGCCGCGCTTTTTAGCCTTTGCGCAGGAGGCCGCGGGTTCCTCCGGCATTGGCGTGCCGCTCGTGGCCATTGACGAGGCACACTGTGTGAGCCAATGGGGCCAGGATTTCCGCCCCGCTTACCTGCAGATTCGCGAGTTCATCGATTCCCTGCCGCAGCGCCCTATCGTGGCGGCCTTTACCGCTACGGCGACTGAGCGCGTACGTGCGGACATTCAGCAGATGCTCGGCCTGCAAAACCCCGCGACGGTGGTGACGGGCTTCGATCGCAAGAACCTCTACTTTGGCTGCGAAGAGATGGGCGACAAGGCCAAGGCCGCGTGGGTGCGCGACTATGTGATCGCGCATTCGAGCGAGAGCGGCATCGTGTATTGCTCGACCCGCAAGACGGTCGACGCGCTGGCCGCGGAGCTTGCCGAGGCGCTGGGACCCAGCGGTATTCACGTTGGTCGCTACCACGCCGGCATGGGCAACGACGCCCGCCGGCAAAGCCAGCGTGCCTTTATCGACGACGATATTCAGGTGATGGTTGCCACCAACGCCTTTGGCATGGGCATCGACAAGCCCAACGTGCGCTACGTGATCCACAACAACGTGCCCGAGAGCATCGAGGCCTACTATCAGGAGGCGGGGCGCGCCGGCCGCGACGGCGACCCGGCTAGCTGCTACTTGCTGTGGAACGGCAACGATTTTCGCATGCGCCGCTTTTTGATCGACCGCGGCGACGCTGCCGACGAGGCGCTCGACGACGAGCAGCGCGCGTGGGCGCTCCAGAACCGTTATCGCCTGCTCAGCCAGATGGAGGGCTACTGCAATACCACCGGCTGTCTGCGCGAATACATGCTGCGCTACTTTGGCGACGAGGCCGCGGCCGAGCATGCGGCGGCCGCCCCGGGCGGCCCGGCCGGCGACGCCGCGACCGATTC
>UQHO01000036.1 GCA_900540995.1 uncultured Collinsella sp.
ACAAACATGGGCTTGTGGCGGGGGGGGAGCCGGTTCCCGGCGGTGGCAGCGCGAGCGCCTTTGTGGGCGCGCTGGGCGCCTCACTGTGCGGAATGGTTGCCCGCTACGGTGCGACCAATCCCGCGCTTGCTGATCGTGCGGATGGCCTGACGAGCGCATTTGCCCAGGCGGATGAGTTGGCGCAGGAGCTTGTCGACTTGGTTGCCGAGGATGTCCGTGCCTACGGGCAGGTGTCTGCCGCATACGGTATTCCGCGCGATGACCCGGCTCGAACCGCTGCGATTCAAGGTGCGCTGCACGTGGCCGCCATGCCGCCGTACCGCATTATGGATGCGTGCGGTCGTGCGCTGGCGCTACTCGAGGACATGGCCGATAAGGGTTCGCGCCAGCTGCTGTCCGACGTGGCGTGCGGTGCCGTGTTCTGCCGCGCCGCCATGCAGGGCGCGAGCCTGACGCTCTTTGCCAACACTACGTCTATGAAAGACCGGGCGCGCGCCGAGGAGCTCGAGGCGGCGTGCGATGAACTGCTGGATACGTGGCTACCGCGCGCCGATGCGCTGGCGCGCCGCGCCGCCGACGCCGCCAGGAAGAGGGGATAGCCATGACAGAGCTGCTCAAAGGGGCCCCTGTTGCCCGCGCTTTGACCGAGGAACTCGCCGCTCGTTGCGCCGCTCTGCGCGAGCGCGGCGTTGTGCCGACGCTGGCCATCGTTCGCGTGGGCGAGCGCGAAGACGACCTGTCCTACGAGCGCGGCGCCCTCAAGCGCTGCGAAAAGGTGGGCATTAAAGCTCGCCGCGTTTTGCTTCCTGCCGATGTTTCGCAGGACGAGCTGCTGGCGGCTATTAAGGACATCAATGCTGACCCCGCTGTTCACGGCTGCCTGATGTTTCGCCCGCTTCCCGCTGGACTTGACGAGGATGCGGTTGCCGCGGCGCTCGATCCCGCCAAGGACGTCGACTCCATGACGCCGGCCTCGCTGCTTACCACGCTTTCGGGTCGTGGCGAGGGCTTTGCTCCCTGCACGGCCGAGGCCGTGTTGGCGTTGCTGGACCATTACGGTGTTGAGCTGGATGGGGCAAAGGTCGCGGTCGTCGGTCGGTCGCTGGTGATTGGTCGTCCCGTTGCCGCCATGCTTACGGCTTGCAATGCCACGGTGACGACGTGCCATACGCATACGCGCGACTTGGCTGCTGAGTGCCGTGCAGCTGATATTGTGGTTGCGGCCGTTGGACGCGCGCGCACGATTGGCGCGGATGCGGTTCGCGAGGGCCAGACGATCATCGATGTTGGCATTAATTGGGACGAGGCCGCTGGCAAGCTGGTCGGCGATGTCGATTTTGATGCTACGGAACCGATCGTTGGCGCAATTACTCCCGTGCCGGGCGGCGTGGGGGCTGTGACCACGGCGATCCTCGCCAAACACGTGATCGAGGCGGCGGAGCGCGCATCGAAATAGGCGTTTTTGCCCACAGGGGCTGCCGAAGCCGTGGTTTCGCCCTTTTCGTGTCGAAGCGATACACTGTTATCGTTTGATTTCTTCGCTTAAGGAGGATGCGCATGCCGTGCACAACGATTTTGGTTGGTAAGAACGCGAGCTATGACGGTTCGACGCTGGTCGCCCGCAACGAGGATTCGTCCAACGGAGTATTTGAGCCCAAGCGCATGCGCGTGGTGCATCCCGACGAGCAGCCGCGCGTTTATACGAGCGTCCTGAGCCACCTGACGATCGAGCTGCCCGATAATCCCATGCGCTACACGAGCGTCCCCGACGTTATCCCCGGTCACGGCATCTGGGCCGAGGCCGGATTCAACGAGCTCAACGTCGGGATGTCCGCAACCGAGACGCTTACCACCAACGAGCGTGTTCGCGGTGCCGATCCACTCGTCGACTACGTGCCCGCTAAGGGCAACGAGGGCGAGGACGGCTACGTTCCGGCGCAGCCCGGCGGCCTGGGCGAGGAGGACATGGTGACCCTGGTGCTGCCGTACGCCAAGTCCGCCCGCGACGGCGTGCGCATCCTAGGCGACCTGCTCGAGCGCTACGGCACCTACGAGAACAACGGAATCGCCTTTAGCGACGTGGACGAGATCTGGTGGCTCGAGACCATCGGCGGCCACCACTGGATCGCCAAGCGCGTGCCCGACGACGCCTATGTGACCATGCCCAACCAGCTGGGTATCGACAGCTTTGACCTGGACGACGCCGAGGGCGACCAGGCCGACCATATGTGCTCTTCCGACCTGCGTGCCTGGATGGCCGAGTGGCATCTGGATTTGACGCTGGGCGTCGAGGGCGACGGCCCGGCCGCGGTCTTCAACCCGCGCGAGGCATTTGGTTCGCACAGCGACAGCGACCATGTCTACAACACGCCGCGCGCCTGGTATATGCAGCGTTGCCTCAACCCCAGCGATGTGTGGGATGGCCCCGACGCCGACTTCACGCCCGAGAGCGACGACATCCCTTGGAGCCGCGTGCCCGAGCGCAAGGTGACCATCGAGGACATCAAGTACGTGCTCTCGAGCCACTACCAGGGCACGGAGTACGACTGCTACGGCAGCAAGGGCACGCCCGCCTCGCGCGGCGCCTACCGTCCCATCGGCATCAACCGCAACAGCCAGCTCGCCGTGCTGCAGCTGCGCCCCTATGCGCAGCCTGCCTACCGCGCCGTGCAGTGGATGGCCTTTGGTTCTAACTCGTTTAACGCGCTGGTTCCGCTGTACGCCAACGTCGAGACCATGCCCGAGTACTATGCCGACACGCAGGCTCGCGTGACGTCCGAAAACTTCTACTGGGCCAACCGCTTGATCGGCGCCCTGGCTGACGTCCGTTTCCATGAGTGCGGCCGCGCCGTGGAGGACTATCAGGAGAAGGTCGGTGGCATGGGTCACAAGCAGATCCATGACGTCGATGCTGCCGTAGCCGCTCTGCCCGAGGTCGAGGTGCCTGCCGAGCTTGCACGCGCCAACGAGGACTTTGCCGAGCGTGTTCGCGTGGAGACCGATGCTCTACTGGGCAAGGTGCTCTACACCACGAGCTGCGCCATGAAGAACTCTTTCGCGATGAACGATAACGTGAGGTAGGGATTTCCCGTCGATCGAATAGCGCTAAAACGCTTTGTCGCTTTCGTTCAATCTTGGGTACAAGAACGCCAATGCAGTTGTTTGTGATTGGAGACAACCATGGTTATGAAACTCGATCAGCTTGTTAACGGCGCCATTAACGTGGGCTTTGGCGCTGCCGCCGTTGCTGTCGAAGGCGGCAAGAAGGTCCTCGACGACCTTAACACCAAAGGCGAGCAGGTCCGCAAGGACACCGCCACCCCCGATATCGCCCGCAGTGTGTCCGACATGTTCGAGCAGGCCGGCGGCACCATCTCCGACCTGACCGAGCGCTTGGGCATGCAGGGCGAGACCGCGGCCCAGCGCGTGCTTGACGAGCTCATCCTTGCCCGGGTCCGCGTCATGACCGCCCCCGAGCGCACGGCCTTCCTGGCCCATGTGCGCGACATCGTCGATTCGGTCGAGGACAACGTGACCTCGGTGCCCGTCGAGTCCGTTGAGCCCGACGATGCGAAGGATACCGAAGAAGCCGAGTAGCAGCGCAGATGGCAGATTCCACCACCGATTTCAACAATCTAGATCCTCTGGGTGACGAGGCGGCGGTTGTCGATGAGGTCGACGCCGCCGTCTCGGGCGCTCGCAAGAAACCGCGCGCTGTCGATATGGTCCCCGAGGAGCCCGACGCGATGGCGCCGGATGAGGAATACCAGCTCACGCCGGCGGGTCGCCGCGAGCGCATTGGACAGATTGTCCGCCTCGTCAAAAAATACCGCGTGTGGGATAACCTCACGCCGGTTCGTTTGCGCCGCCTGCTCGAGGAACTCGGCCCCATGTTCGTCAAGATGGGGCAGATTCTGGCCAACCGGTCCGAGATTCTGCCGCAACGCTTTTGCGACGAGCTGCGTCGTCTGCGCTCCGACGTGGAACCGGTGCCGTACGAGGTCGTACTCAGTTGTCTGGAAGAAGAATACGGCCTGCGCCTGGGGGAGATGTTCGATGCGATCGACCCCAACCCGCTCGGTAGTGCGTCGCTCGCGCAGGTGCACCGCGCTCGTCTGGTGACGGGCGAGGACGTGGCCGTCAAGGTGCAGCGCCCCGGTGCGCAGCAGGTTATGGCACAGGACATCGATATCATCCGCTCGGTGGTGCGTATCGTTTCCAAGTTCGTCAACACCGATCAATTCGTTGACCTGCACGGCGTAGTCGAGGAGTTGTGGACCTCGTTTCGCGAGGAGACCAACTTTTTGGCCGAGGCCAAAAACCTCAACGACTTCTACGAGTTCCATAAGAGCGTTCATGGCGTGACGTGCCCTAAATCCTATCTGGACCTGTGCACCGAGCACGTGGTGGTTATGGATTACGTCGACGGCATTTCGATCGCCGATCCTGAACGCTTGGTGGCCGAGGGCTATGACCTGGAAAAGATCGGTGCCGCGATTGTCGAGGACTACTCGACGCAGGTGCTCGATGACGGCTTTTTCCATGCCGACCCGCATGCGGGAAACATCATCCTCAAAGACGGCATCGTTTACTTTATCGACTTGGGCATGGTCGGACGCATGTCGAGTCACGACCGCGGTATCGTCAAGGACATGATTTTCGCCGTGGCCGAGGGTGACGTGCCCAAGCTCAAGGATTCGCTCATGCGCTTTGCCGTGACGCGTGGCGATTCGGCCGAGCTCGATCATTCGGCCTTTTTGTCCGATTTGGACTTTATCGTGGCTGACTTTGCGGGCCTTGACCTGAAGGATCTGGATATCGGCGAGTTTTTGACCTCGCTGCTAAACCTGGCGCGCAAAAACGATGTTGAGCTGCCGAGCGTGGTAACGATGTTCGCTCGCGGCATGGTGACGCTCGAGGGTTTGCTGACCGAGTATATGCCAAACGTCAACATGATCCAAATCATCCAGACGCACATCAAAAACGAAAAAAGCACCTATGCGCGCGTGCGTGATATGGGACGCGATCTTGCCGCGAGCAGCTATCGCGCGGCAAAAGGCTCGCTCGAGGCGGCCGAGTATCTGGGCTTGGCTTCGCGTATGCTCACGCGCGGGCAGCTTAAGGTGAACACGCAGATCATGAGCAGCGATAAGGCGCTGCGACAGCTGGGCGGAATTATCGACCGCATGTCGATGGCTATCGTTATCGCCGGCCTGTTTATCGGTTCGTCGGTGGTGTACTACGCACGCATCGAGCCGGTTGTGTTTGGTATCCCGGTCATTGGCTTTATGGGCTACGTGAGCGCGCTGGTGCTGGCGCTTATGCTGGGCCGCAATATCTGGCTCAACAGCCACGGCGGCAAACACTAGAGGCTGCGACCGTCACCGCATTTTCCTATCGCAAACAATAGCTTTTACCTTGGGCTTCGCCTGTGTGCGGGGCCCTTTTGCGTGATACCATTTTGACGGTAATAATCGATGGCCTAGATGGTGGTGCGGAGACGCACGAACGCGCGGTTTTCCTGCGCGTTTGGGAGAATCGGGGTGCAAGTCCCCGGCTGTACCAGTAACCGTAATTCCTCTTGGCTCGGGATGTTCGCGTCGCAGATCGGACGACGCGCCTGAGCCGTTAAGGTTAAGTCGGATCGCCTCCCATCTTGCATGCGGCTGCGGCGTATGCCGCCGGTGTGCATAGGGCTCTGGAGGGAAGGGGGACCCCGATGGGGGAACTCGAGCGTAACATGCGCGATGACGTGGGGCAGCCGCTGGGCAATGCTCCAAGTACAGACAATGGGGGACAAATGGATATGTTTGAGGACGAGCGCGAGCGCGCCTCGCTGCATCGCCGTGGCGCGATTGCACGCGGCGTAGCCAAGCGCGGCCTGGTGGCATTCCTGGCCTTCGCGATGGCCTTCAGCACCACGCCGGCTCAGCTGTGGGCCGAGGGCGCCGAGGGCATTGCCGAGGCTGTGGCTCAGGCTACGACGCCGGGCGAGGACGCAGCGCTTGCGGGCGGTGCCGCTGAGCAGAGCGGCGCCGAGGTTTCGGATTCCGGGAGCGCGCCTGCAGCCAGTGCCGCCACAACAGAGGCAGCAACTGGCGACGAAGGCTCGGCGACGGGGGAGAGCCCCGCCACGAGCGAGCAGTCTTCGACGGCATCCGCTGGCCAAGCAGGATCTGCCGCCGCGGCTGCCGTCCAGACAGAGAACTCGACAGAAACTGGCGATGTCGCCAAGAAGCAAGTCGAGGTCTCGTTCTCGATTGTCGGCACCGATGCCGACGGCAAGGCTCAGACCTGGGTGGCGCCTACGCAGCTCAAGCTCGACGATGGCGCGACGGCTGCGGATGCCTTCATTAAGCTGCAGGAGAAGACAGGCTTCAAGGCGAAGTACGAACCGAACACGGCATACGGTTTCTACCTCGAAAGCATCACGTCCCCGAGCGATGGTCGCACGCTAGCCTACGATCCGACGACTTATGCCTTCTGGCAGCTGTTCGTCGACGGCGCGTCTTCCTCGGTTGGCGCGAGCAGCGTCAAGCTCACCCAGGGGCAGAAGATTGAGTTTGCCTATACGGCTGGTAGCTCGTCCCCTGTCGTTAAGGACCAGGTTGCCGCAAATGTGACCGTCATTGGTCGCGATGCCCAGGGCAAGACTCAGACTTGGGTCGATAACGCGCAGTATGTGGTGACGTCCGGCTCGAGCGCACTTGACCTTACGAAGGTCGCACTCGAGGCGAACGATATTGACGCCGTTGCTGCGGGCTCCTTCATTCTGAGCCTTAAGTACAACGGTGTTGAGCTGGGTACGCCGCTCGATTATTCGACCTATTGGCAGCTGTTCATCAACGGCAAGTCGAGTGACTATACGGCGGACAATGTCACCATCCATGCCGGCGATACCGTCACGTGGTTCTACGGTGGCTGGGGCGACCAGTTGCCGTCCGATTCTGTCCATGCTTCCGTTCAGGTGCTTGGCAAGGACAAGGACGGCAAGCAGCAGGTTTGGGCTTCGACGGGTCAGACGAGTCTCAAGGCGGGCTCTACTGCCAAGGATCTCCTTGAGCAGACCGGCCTTAAGCTCGATGCCGGCGAATCGTCTTGGGGCTGGTTCCTCAACGGCATTTATTCGCCGTTCGATGATGAGTCCTATTGTGGCTATGATGCTGCGACCAATAGCTATTGGCGCTTCTACGTAAATGGCAAGTTCGCCGACGTTGGCGCCGGTGCCTACGAGCTCCAAGAGGGTGACGCCGTCACCTTTATGTATGGTGCTGACGCCGATGCCCTTCCTGGCCAGGTTCTTGGCTCTGTCGATGTTATCGGTCCCGATGTCAACGGCAACAATACTCGCTGGGGCTCGGCAAGCAATGTTTCTTTGCTCGAAGGCTCTACTGCCCAGAACCTTATTGAGACGGTCCTGAAGGCCAAGGGCGTTACGTACAACGGCTCCCAGAGTGGTGAGTACTGGTTCCTCAATTCCATCAACTCGCCGTTCGATCACAAGCCGTATGCCTGGGATGCTGCGACCAATAAATATTGGCACCTGTATATCAACGGAGAGCCCTCCTTACTCTGCGCCAATCAGATTACGCTCAAGAGCGGCGATAAGGTTACGCTTGCCTATACCACCGACGATTCGGCCATGCCCGATCCCGACAAGATTGTCGTGGACCCGAGTGCGACGACTCCTGATTGGGATGCCGAGTGGGCCGGCTACGGCAACAGTGGCAACGGTTCGACCGTAACGGATGCCAAGACGCCTGCGCAGGCCGCCGGTCTTAAGTGGGCCTTCGATTGGAAGGCCGAGTCTGGTCAGCAGTATGCCAACTGCAGCGAGCCTGTCATTGCTAACGGCTTTGTGTACATCGCGACCGAGAACGAGCTCATTAAGATCGATTCGTCCACGGGCAAAAAGGTTGCCTCTGCGCCGCTTGCCTCCAAGGTGAGCTATACCTCTCGTCCGATCTATACCAATGGCCTTATCATCGTTCCGCTCAACGGCGGTGCGGTCCAGGCGATTACTGCAGACAAGCTGATCTGCAAGTGGCTGACGCCTGGTTTGACGGACTTGACGCAGAGCTCCTGCACCGTCGTTTCGGACGGCGAGTACGTCTATGTAGGCTCGGTCGATATTTCGTATGACGAGAATTACAACGCGACCTACGGCAACGGCTCCTTTGCGCGCATTAAGATTGCCACGGGCGAAGTTTCTTGGCAGAACATCGACCCTGCCGAGGGCTATTACTGGACTGGTGCGGCTTTGACGGATAAGTATGCCATCGTTCCTACGAGCGCGGGTACGCTTAAGTGCATTGATAAGACGACGGGCGATGTCGTTTCGACTATGAAGCTCGGCGCTGTCGCAAATGCCGATTGCATTGCCGATCCGTCCAATGGTTCGACCTTCTATCAGATGACGCACGACGGAAAGCTCCATGTGATTTCGCTTTCGGCGAAGGGCGTGCTGAGTGAACAGAAGACGGTTGATCTGGGCCTTACGAATAATCTGAGCGCCCCTGCGGTGTCTGGTGACAATCTGATTGTCGGCGGACAGACGGCTACTGGCTCTGCTCTGGTTCTCTATAACCTGAAGACGGGTAAGACCACGATGGTCGCTGCTGCCGACGGCAAGGCGCTGCCGGCTGGCCTCAACGGTATTGCTGCTACTCCGCTGGTGAGTGTTCAGGGCGGCAAGACCTATGTGTACTTCACCGTTAACAGCGCGGATAGCAAGGATTACGTCAACTACTCTGCTGGTGGTGGCGTGTATCGCTATACGCTCGGCGATGCAGAGGCGACGCAGATTTATGATGCGGCTGGCCATTACCAGTACTGTGACTCTCCGGTCATTGCCGATGCTTCTGGCAATCTCTACTACATTAATGATTCGGGCACGCTGTTTAAACTTGGAGCTATCGAGTCTTGGACGGTTGCCTTTAACTCCAACGGCGGGTCTGCTTGCGACACTAAGTTTGTTGCTACGGCCGATGGCAAGCTGGTCAAGCCGGCCGATCCGACGCGCGATGGCTACACTTTTGGCGGTTGGTATACCGATGAGGCTTGCACGCAGGCGTATGACTTCAGTACGCCGGTGACGGCCGATCTGACGCTGTATGCCAAGTGGACCAAGAATGCCGTTAACCCTGGCGGCAATGGTGGTTCTGGCTCCAATGGCGGCAATGGTGGCGCTGGCAACGGTTCCGGTGCTGGCGCTGGCACGGGTTCCGGCTCCGGCACGAAGGGCCAGCAGGCTGGCGGCGCTGTCGCCCCGGGTCAGAAGCCGGTGACCAAGACGACGGTGTCGACCAAGACCGAGACCAAGGACAACAAGTCCGACAAGAAGTCTGACAACAAGTCTGACAAGAAGGACAGCAAGTCCGACAAAAAGTCCGATTCCAAGTCCGATACGGGCGCTGCTTCCACGACCACTGCTAAGAAGTCCTCTAGTGCTTCCGAGCAGGAGACTGGCACCAATCCGCTCGCCATCGTCGGCGTTGCCGCCGGCGTCATCGGTCTCGCCATCGTCGGCGTGTTCGTGTTCACCAAACGTCGGTAGGTGAGGGCTGTGTCCAATAAATCCAAGGACGCTGACCCCAAGCAACCAGATTCCTCGTTTATCCAGCTCGATGATCCAAAGCAACAGGGCGCCGCTTCGGCGGCGTCCACCTCTCGTCGCAAGGCGCTCCTCGGCGTTCTGACTGCTGCATGCACCATTCTGATCGTCGTCTCGCTGGGTTTCGTCCATCCTTCCACAAGCGGTGCCTGGTCCATCGACTGGATCATTCAGACCGTGACGGGGGAGAGCGTCGTCACCAAGGACACCAAGGCGTCTGGCTCGACTACGACTTCGGGCGAGGCCAGTTCCAAGGATTCCAAGTCATCGAATGACGCAAAAGATGAGTCCAAGGGTTCGAACGACGACAAGGACGATTCCGAGTCTTCAAACAAGGAATCGGACAAAAACTCGGATAGCAAGAAGTCCGAGGACCGGGGCGGCAAGAAGTCTGGCGATAAATCCGCTGCCCAAAATACGGGAGCCAGTGATACTTCCAATGCGTCTGGCGGTGCTTCTTCGGGCGGTGGCCAGTCGTCTGATGGAGCCTCATCCTCTAATGGTGGAAACGCCTCCTCGGGCAGCCAAAGCGGCTCACAGGAGTCCAACTACGTCACGGTAACGGTTTCGGTCACATCGAGCGCTGTGGGCAATCCTGTGTCCTCTGGCGGCACCTTTACCTTTAACGAAGGCGCTACCGTCTACGATGCCCTTTGCGCGCTGGGCCTTTCTGTCAACGCACATGGCTCATCGTACGGCACGTATGTCTCCGCGATTGGCGGTTTGGCCGAGAAACAGTACGGCGGCACGAGCGGCTGGATGTACTCCGTCAACGGCACAACGCCCATGACGGCCTGCAGCAACTACGTTCTCTCCAATGGTGACAACGTCGTTTGGTATTACGTAACGGGCTAGAGGCCTCGACATAGCGCGCCAGACGGGCGGTTCGGACAAACATCCGGGCCGCCCGTTTTTCATGCGAATTGGACGGGGTCGCCTGGGATCTCGGCAAACAAAAAACCGATTGGAACGGGAATTCCAACCGGTTATACATTCAAGCAAATAGTGAATCGATTACGACCGTGCGCCCTCGAGGAAGAAGCGACGGCTAAAGTAGTTGTACCAGGTGACGAGGAACGTTGCGATGGCCTTCATAGCCTGGTAGCCGATGCTCAAAAACGTGACGCCCACAAACATGTACAGGTCGTTGAGGCCCAGACCGATTACCGACAGGATGGTGAAGATCGTGAACTCGCGCTTGCGGCTCATGCCCTCGCGATGGTCGAACACGTACTTCATGCTGAGCCAGTAGTTAACCACGACGGACGTGGTAAACGAGACCGTCGTGCTCATCAAAAAGTCGAGGTGGAACAGCTCGACGAGCGCAATAAGCATGCCCCAGTCGATGCCAAAGGAGATAAGACCCACGACAGCGAACTTGAGGAACTGCTTGGTATGAGGTTGTGCCAGTGCCTTGCGCACGTAATCACATCCAATGCGTTGATGAATCGAGCAGAGGATACTTTAGAGCTTTTGCAAGGGAAACGTAAGGTCTTTGCCAAGAACTATATGAACTCGCCAAATTTTCAAGAGCTAATCCGCAAACGTTGAAAATTTGCCCGTAAACGAACGATGCCCACGGGCGATACTGTGCTGAGCGCGCATTGTCCGTGGGCATCGTAAGGCTGTAAGGTTGCGAGTTACTTGGTCTCGTCGCCCTCCAGGAAGATCTTTCGGGTCACAAAGTTGTAGACCATGACAAGCGCGGTGGCGCAGATCTTGGCGATATTGGCCTCGAGCCCCAGACCGGCGTTGAGCGTCAGCACGATACCGTCGTTGAGCACCAAACCGATCACGGACAGCACGACAAAGATGATGAACTCGCGGCGGCGGCTCATGCCTTCCTTGTGCGCAAACACGTACTTCATGCTGGCGACGTAATTAAAGATGAGCGAGACGATAAAGCCGCTGGTGTTGGCGATTAGGATGTTGAGGCCCAGACCGTAGTGGAGCAGATTCATAATGCCAAAGTCGATAACCGTGGCAATGACACCGACGACGCCAAATTTCATGATCTGCGCAAGGAGCTTTTGCATGGTACCTGCCTTAAGCTGGCGCCGAAGCGCCGCGGGTATGACAAACTCAGCAAGTTTAGCCAATCCCCGCGGGTGGTGCTAGGCGCGCTCCTCGATAGCACCGTTTCTATATGCATCGAGCAGCTGGCGCAGGTCCTGGATCTGGCTGCGGATCTTGGCGCCAGTATCGGTGTCGCTCACCATGCGGCGACGGTCTGCTTGGTCAAAACGGTTGGTCTCGCTTTCGATGTCCACGTTGCGCGTGAGTGCCTCGGCAACCGTCGTAAAGGCCCGGTGCGACTTGAGGCGGCAGCCGCGCGAGCTCGAGATGAGCGTATAGCCGGCGATACCCGTCTTGGGATGGTAAGCGCGGCAAAAGCCGCCATCGATGACCAGCAGCTTGCCCTCGGCGCGGATGGGTTGCTCGCCCTTGGTGGTTTTAACAGGCGTGTGGCCGTTGATGATGTGGCCGGTCGGTGAACATGCCATGGGCGCGACGCCAAACTCGCGCATGATGTCGTCGCAGACCGAGGGCGACTTGGTAAGCGTAAAGTACGGATCCATCGGCTCGACCCAGGTGCTCTTATCGGCGATATAGGCGCGCTCAAAGGTACGCACTAGGCGTCCGCTGGCGGGTGAGTTAAAGCCAATCCACAGGTACCACATCCAGTCGAGGGCGTCGCGGTCGCCCACGCGCCAGGCTCGGCGGGCGATGTGATCGCAAAAATCGAGATAATCGCGGCCAGCGTGCCAGGTGCCCAAGCAGTTCATGCTGCTAAAGGTGCCGTCTTCGTTGAGCGGCACGCAGCCATGGAACAGCAGGTTGCCGTTGGCGACCTTGTACATCGAGCCGTGGGAATAGAGGAAATCGATATGGCGATGCAGGTGATCGGCGGTGACAAACTCGGACACGAGCTTGTCGATGATGTGCTGCTCCTGGGGCGTGAGCGTATAGGGGTCCGCCGGGTCGACGGTGGGGAAGTCGCTGGTCGTGAGCGGCCACACGCTGCCGTCGGCGAGCGTGACCGTGCCGGTGTCGTGGTCGATCTTGTCGAGTAACAGGCGATCGGTCATATCGAACTCGGGGTGGCGCTGGATAATCTGGCCCTCGAGCTTAAAGAGTAGCACGTTGATGGCCTTGATCAGCGGGGTGATGGACTCGCCGGCGGTGTAGGTGGCATCGGCAAAGGCAACAAGCTCACGCAGCGAGATGCCGTAGTCGTTCTCGAGGATCTCGTAGTTGTCATAGCGTAGGTTGTTGCGCAACACCGTGGCGATGCAGGCGGGCTCACCGGCCGCAGCACCCATCCACAGCAGGTCGTGGTTGCCCCACTGGATGTCGAGCGAATGGTAGGTGAGCAGACGGTCCATAATCTTGGCCGCGCCGCCGCCGCGGTCGAAGATATCGCCCACCAGGTGCAGGTGGTCGACGGCCAGGCGCTTGATGAGCGAAGCGAGCGACTCGATAAAGTCGTCGGCGCTGGCGGTCTCCAGGATGGACTCCACGATGCGCTCGTGATAGCGCACGCGATAGTTGTTCTCGTCCGGGTGCGTGTGCAACAACTCGTCGATGATATAGGCGTAGTCGCGCGGGATGGCCTTGCGCACCTTGGAGCGCGTGTAGCGGCTTGAAAGCGAGCGAGCGACCATGATGAGCTGGTCGAGCATCGTCTTGTACCAGGTGGGCGAGTCCTCGCGCCGGCTGCGGACAAGATCGATCTTCTCGCGCGGGTAGTAGATGAGCGTGCACAGCTCGCCCTTCTCGTCAAAGGAGAGCGTGTCGCCAAAGATCTCGTCGACATGCTCGCGCACGACGCCCGAGCAGTTGTTGAGGATGTGCATAAAGGCTTCGTACTCGCCGTGCACGTCGCTCATAAAATGCTCGGTGCCCTTGGGTAGGTTGAGGATGGCCGAGAGGTTGATAATTTCGGTAAACGCGGATTGTTCGGTGGGGAACTGTCTCGACAGCAGGCGCAGATACTTGAAGTCTTGCGGGTTGCGATCGAATGCGACCATGAAACACCTTCCGATGGGGCTGGTAAAACTGATAAACAGCGTCAAACGTTTATCAGTATGCGCCGCTTTTGTTTCGATTTTGCGCCAGCGGCTGAATTGTCGGCTGAACGGTTTGGTAAATCGATTTAGTTGAGGTAGATATGGCGGTTGAGTGGAGACGACAGAGGGTGTTTTCTCAGATATTTATGCGTGGAGTCGGTGGAGACGATGGTGGTAAAGATGTTCGCTATTTTTGGTTCGATTTGGTAAATAGTGGACATATGTACCGTATGTAGGCTCACTGTGCGATAATTTGCGCAGCAATGAGTAAGGAGCCTCATATGAGTGATTTTGTCCTGACCTGTGAATCCGCCGCCGACCGAACCCGTGAGTTCTTTGCGTCGCGCAATATCCCTGTCGTGTGTTTTCATTACGAGATCGACGATGTTGTCCATACGGACGATCTGTATCAGTCGATTACGCCGGACAAGTTTTTTGCCCAGATTGCCGCGGGCGCCATGCCCAAGACGTCTCAGGTGAGCGTGGGTGAGTACGAGGAGTTTTGGGAGCCGTTTGTTGCCGAGGGTAAAGACGTGCTGCACCTGACGTTGTCGTCGGGTATTTCGGGCACGTATGGATCGGCCTGCGTTGCGGCGCAGATGCTCGCGGATCGCTATCCCCAGGGCGGCAAGGTGCGCGTCATCGATTCGCTGGCGGCGTCTTCGGGCTTTGGCCTGTTGCTGGAATATGCCGCCGACGTGCGCGATAGCGGGGCCTCACTCGACGAGACGGCTGCCTGGATCGAGGAGCACAAACTCAACCTGCACCACTGGTTCTTCTCGACCGATCTGTCGAGCTACCTACGAGGCGGTCGCATTTCGGCTGCGAGTGCGATCATCGGCACGGCGCTTAAGATTTGCCCGCTTATGACGGTCGATTGCGATGGCAAGCTGTCGCCACGTGAGAAGATTCGCACTAAGAAGCGCGCGATTTCCGAGATGGCCAAAACCATGATGGCACACGTGCAGGACGGTGTGGATTATTCGGGTAAGTGCATCATGTCGCACTCGGCGTGCCGTGAGGATGCCGAGGCAGTTGCGGCGCTGATTGAGGAACAGGTTCCGCAGCTTAAAGGCAAGATTGAGATCAATGACATCGGTACTCTGATTGGCTCGCATACCGGACCTGGTACGGTGGCGCTCTTCTTTATGGGCGACAAGCGCGTGGATTAATTTGCCCCATCACGTCGCTGCATGATTGCTCAAACGATAACGGCCCGCCTCACGTTTGTGGGGCGGGCCTTGCTGTTACGATTAGCGTTTCTTTCCGCGGAAGAAGAAGCCGTGCAGTGACGGCTTGAGGCCGCGGCTGGCGCGATGCTCCTCGACGCGCTCGTGGATCGAAGCGACGCGCTCGATGACTTCGTCGGGAATCGGCACATCGGGATTCATGTTCTCGACCTGGCTGACCTCGGCGGCGGCGACCTGGTCGATAATGGGCACATCGTCGCGCGAGATGACAGGTGTGGCTTCTTCCTTCATCTTGCGATAACGCTGCATCATGTCGGTCTGTAGCTGCTGTGCCGAAGGCGGCGTCCAGATGATGGCGTTGGCGCCGGCGGCGATGGTCTCACGGATGCTCTCGGGCGTCTTGCCGCCCGGCGCGATGAGCGGCAGGTTGGGATAGTGCTCGCGCAGTTCACGCAGGACCTGGGGCGTGTTTTTGCCGGCGGCGATGTTGAGAATCTTGGCTCCGGCGCGCACTTTGGCATGCGCATCGTCGTCGCAACGTACGACCGTGGCGATGACGGGGATGTCGGCGATGTTGGTGATGTGCTCGACCATCTCGGCAGTAGCGGGGGAGTTGACCACGCAGCCCGCCGCGCCCTGCATCTCGGAGACGGCTGCCATCTGCACGGAGCGCTTACCGGTCGTAGTTCCGCCGCCCACGCCTACAAAGACCGGGCACTCGGCGACGGTCAGCAGCGCTTGCGTAATGGCGGGCTGCGGCGTGAAAGGGTAGACCGCAAAAACGGCATCGGCGTTGGAGTTGCGGATAACCGCGACATCGGTAGTGTAAATGAGCGACTTGATGCGGCGGCCGAAGAGCGTGAAGCCGCTGGCCTCCTCGATCTCGTCGGGCATGCGAAGAGCAGCCTTGCGCAGACGTCCGTCGATGGGCAGGGGCTCCATGGGGAGCAGTCCGTTGGGGGTCACGGCTACCTGGGGCTCGGTGAACTCGTCTGCGAGCTCGACCTCGGAGAAATCGACCGAGGCGACGATGTCCTCGTGAACCTCGGCGGGTACATCGATGGGAGCTTGGTCGTTTGCCGCGGCAGGCGTGTCGAAGGAGCTGGTGCCGACAAAGGCGTCGACGCGTTCGTTTAGGTCGTTGAGGGTATCCATGGAGGCTCGATTCTATGCGATGGTGGCCGGCGCGATGCAGCCGGAATTGCGAATGCTAAATCGTTTGACGAGTTGATTTTTCCCCGCCGCACCATCCGTTAGACCGAAGGGCGGGAGAACGTGAAGGAGCTGTGGTGGCGAGGATCGAGGTGCTATCTTGAAAGTCCCGTTTAAAAGAGAGGTGACGCGGTATGGAATTGACAGCAATGTTTGGCTCGATTGGCCTGTGCGTGGGCGCAATCGTTGCCGCCGCGGTCATCTACTTTGTGGTCACGGCCATTAAGGGCAAAAGGGCCGAACGCAAGGAGCGCGCGATGCTTAAACAGCATCGCGACCAGCAGGGCAAACGCGCACAGAGATAGCTTGTTGAGTTTTTGATCCGTGCGCTAGCTGCGTTTTCGGATCAGGGCAATGTAGAAGCCCTCAAAATCGCGGCTAGGCGGAATGGTCAGCGTGCCGGGCATACCGTTGGCGATGGCCGAGACATGGCCGGCGGCGATGGCCTCGGTGAGGGCGTTGCACTCGATATGCGGCTCCTCGCCGGCATCCTGGGCGCGACGCGCTTCACTTTCGCTCGGTGTGCCGTCGAGGGGGATAAGCTCGCAATCCATGTGCTTGTCGAGGGCCTCTTGCAGGGCGTCCTCGTTTTCCTGCGGCATGATCGAACAGGTGGAATAGACGAGCGTGCCGCCCGGTTTGAGGGCTCCCATGGCGCGGTCCAGAAGCGCGCGCTGCGAGCGGGCGCACTTGACGAGCAGCTGCTCGGTGAGGCCGCGCAGGCTTTTCTCGTTGCCACTGATGACGGTGCCCGTGCCGGTGCAGGGAGCGTCGAGCAGGATGCGGTCAAAGCGGAAGAACTCGTCGAGCTCGCGTGCGTCGATGCGCATGACGGGCACGTTTTTGGCACCTTGGCGGTGGAGGTTGGACTCAAGCTTTTCGGCGCGGGGAATGCTCATCTCGCAGGCCGTGAGGTGTGCCTGGCCCTGGGTGAGGGCGGCGATCTGCGTCGTCTTGCCGCCAGGGGCTGCGCACATGTCCAGGATGTCCTCGCCTGCCTGGGCGCCCAACACCAAAGGCGGCATCATGGACGACAGGCTCTGTAGGTAGATCTTGCCGTCGCGGTAGATGTCGAGGTCCCATAGGTCGGAAACTTGGGCCTCGGGCAGGATAAAGGCGTCCGGATACCAAGCGACGGGGTTGTGGGCGATGCCGGCGGCACCGAGCGCCGCAGCGATGTCCTCGGCGGTCGCCTTGAGCGTGTTGGCGCGCAGCGTGACCGGGCGTGTGGCCGCGGCGCCGAAGCCCTCGATCATGAGCTCGGCATCGGCGGGCGCATAGGCGCCGGCGACCGTGTCGACCATAAAGCGCGGCAGGTCGGCGGCGCAGGGAAGGGCGGCAAGCTGGTCGGAAAGCTCGGTAGCGGCAAACTGCCTGAGCTTGAGCTCGGGCTTAACCTGCTTTTTCTGCTTACGACGACGCGGCTTGGACATCCGTCTTTCCTTCCACCTAAATGATTATTCTGGGACGGGGATTAAATAATCATTCCATGACTCCCGTCACAAAAAGACTGTACTGTGGCGCCCGGGAATGATTTTTTAATCCCCGTCCCAGAATAATCATTCCCGGGCGCGTTGCTACTAGCGTGCTTTAGTACTGGCTCTCGTGCTTGCTGAAGAAGTCGAAGCGCGGGGGCAGCGGCTTCACGCGGTGGTCGCCGGGCTTCTCGCCCAGGCTCTCTACGAACTCGTCCGTGGAGGCAAAGATGTTATCCCAGCTAAAGAAGGCGACCGGATCGACGTCGAAGTACTCGCAGATGAGTTCGCAGCCGGCCGGGACGATACCGTGCATCAGGACGGTCGCCACGCGCAGCTCGGTAAAGGCATCAACCAGGGCCTGCGTCATCGCTGCGTTTGCTTCGTCGCCCTCGAGCTTGTTGGCGGCCTTGGAGGCGTCGCTCCAGCGCTTGTTGGCGGCGCGCAGGTAGTCGTCGCACACGGCAAGCGCGCGGTGCGTCTCGAACTTGTACATGGCCTGCTCAAAGGCAAGAGCTGCCTGCTCGGCAGCCTCGACCACGGCGGCAGAGGCGGCACCGGCGGGGATGCAGCCGTTGCGATAGGGGCTCTCGTCGCCTTCCTTGACGGCGACGCCGTAGAAGCAGCTGCGGGCCAGACGGTTGAATACGCCGGTCAAAAGGGCGCTCTCCTTAAGGGCCGGATCGATAACGCGCTTGTCGTCGCAGGCGCGCACCTCGTTGCCGTCCTTGTCCTTGCCGGTCACACGCGTGTCGTATGCCTTGGGGCTAAAGCTCACCGGCTTTTCGGACAGGCCGAGCGACAGCCAGTGCGCGCGCATCTGCTCGCAGGTGTAGTGGTTGAGTAGGTCGTCTGCCGGCGGGGGAGGCGTCTGCGAGGACGAGCTGGCCTTTTTGCCCATGTAGAGCAGGTGGTAGCAGGCGCTGACGGTGCTCTGCGTGAGGTCCCAGCCCAGGGCCTCCCACATGGCGGTCTGCGCGATGCAGTAGAAGTAGATGTTGTCCTGACCGATAAACTGGTAGATCTGTGCGTCGTCCGAGCACCACCAGTCGCGCCAGTCGAGCGAGCTGTGCTGGTAGGTGGGCGCGGGCACCTGTGTGGAGTCGGCAGCGGGCTCGCCCATGAGGGCGGCATCCTGGGCGGCGACGCCCTCGGTCACGCCGGCGGCCTTGGCATCGCGCGCGAGCACGGTACGCGTATAGCTGATGGGCGCCCACAGGCTCTCTGGCCAGCACCAGCAGGTGACGTCGGAAACGCCGTCGACCTGGGGCACCGGAACGCCCCAGTCGATGTTGCCGGTGATGCGGAAAGGCACGAGCGCTTTGCCGCTGCGGAAGCGCACGCCGCCGTTGGCGAGCACCGCATGGGCGTCGTCGCGCTCCTTCCAGCTGGGGAAGGTGACGGTAAAGCTGCTCTTGTTTCCCTCGGGCTCCAGCACGGTGTGCTCGGGCAGCTGGTCCTCGACGGCATCGAAGGCCTCGCGGAACTTGTTTTGGATATAGAGCTGGGCCGGCAGCAGCCACTCCTCCATGGTCTTGGAGACCACGGAACGAACCTGCGGGTTCTGGGCGAGCTTGGCGGTGTAGGTCTTCATAAAGTCGAGGTAGGCCGGCAGGTCGAAGTAGAGGTTGTCGACCGGGCGCAGCTCGGGCACCTCGCCGGTGAGCTGGCTCTTGGGTGCGATGAGCTCCTCGGGCTCAAACTGGTGACCCAGGTCGCACTCGTCGGCATAAGCCTTCTCGGACTTGCAGCCCTGGATGGGGCAGCGGCCGATCACTTGGCGGCCGTTGAGGAACGTGCCGGCCTTGGCGTCGTAGAACTGCAGCGTGGAGCGCTTGGAGATGGTGCCCTGCTCATGCAGGCGCTCGATAATCTCGGCGGTCACTTCGTTGTGAATCTGCGCAGCCGGCTCAAGGCCCGAGCCGCCGTAGATATCGCAGCTGATGTTGTAGTTGTTGAGGGTCGCGGCCTGGCGGGAGTGATTGGACTCGACGTACTCGTTAATGGACTTGTCGTAGCCCTCGTTCTCCTTGAGCTTGCGGTAGCTCTCCATGATGGGCGAGCCGTAGCAGTCGGTGCCCGAGGTGAAGATGACGTTCTCGCGGCCCAGACGGTCGCGCAGGAAGCGGGCGAAGAAGTCGGCAGGGACAAAGACGCCGCCGACGTGGCCAAAGTGAAGGCCCTTGTTGCCGTAGGGCTCGCCGGCGGTAACGATGGCGCGGCGAGGCCAGCTGGGACGGTCGTTCATGGAGTATTTGGATGCCATGGGACTCCTTCGCATATGGTGAGAGCGCGGCCGGGCGCAAGGCCTGGCGACGCGGTGGTCAATTCGTGCATATCGTTCGACATTATCGCACATGCGGACGGGTACGTGGCAGGGGCGCTATCCTAAGATGCTATGAATGAGATTTCCAACATACATGCGTTTGAAGACGAGGATTTTCTGCACGCTTGCTTTGTGTGGGGGATGGTCGTAGTCGGCGTGTTTGCCGTGTGCTTGGTGCCGGTGTTTATGTTGCTGGGTGGGCCTGCAGACTTGGATGCGGCTGACGCGGGCGGCTGGATGGCTGTCGTGGGCTGGATAGTCGGCTTGGCTGCGATCTCAATGGCGTCGTTCGCCGTGCACGAGCTGGTGCACGGTGTGTTTTTTAAGCTGCTGGCGCCTGCGGGCGCGAAGGTGACCTTTGGGGCGAATCGCGAGACGGCGATGATCTATGCCTGCGCCGAGGGCGTTGTGTATTCGCGCCGGCGGTACATGGCGGTTTGCCTGGCGCCGACGGTTGTTGTGACGGCGGCGCTTGCCCTGGGGTTTGCGTTTTCGGGCTATCCGCTGCTGTGCTACCTGGCGGCCGGCTTGCATTTGTCGGGCTGTGTGGGCGACTGGTATTACGTGCGGACCATTTTGCGCGACCGCCGCATTGTCGCCTGCGAGGATACGTCCTTTGGCGTGCGCTTTTTCGCAAAGTAGTCTTTTTGGGACGGGGCTATTTTAGCTGCCATGATGTCGGTGTGAGTTTTCTGGGACGGGGATGTCGATGAAGTCGTTGTTGCTGCATGCGTGCTGTGCACCATGCTCGCTTGAGCCGGTTCGCCTGCTGCGCGAGGAGGGGTTTGAGCCCACGATTTGCTGGACCAATCCCAATATTCAACCGCGCGATGAATGGCGGCGGCGTCTGGACGAGCTGCGCCGGTGGTGTGCCGATGGCGACATCGAGCTCATCGAGGCGGGGGAGGACCGCGAGCGCTGGGAGGCCGGCGTGGCCCCGCTGGGTGCCGATCGGCCCCGTCGCTGTCGCTCGTGCTATGCCTTGCGCTTGGCCGAGGCATGCCGCGTTGCCCAGGAGCGCAGGTTTGAATATGTGGGTACGACGCTCGCCGTCTCGCCGTATCAGCTGTTCGACACCTGCAATGACGTGCTTGAGCGTTTGGCGACCGCCCATGGGCTCACCCCGGTGATTCGCGATTTTCGCCCGTATTATCCCGAGGCTACGCGCCGTTCGCGCGAACTGGGCATGTATCGACAGAACTACTGCGGCTGCCGCTTTTCTGCTGTCGAGGCGGCCATGGACCGCGCCCGCATCCGCGACGAGCGCAAAGCCGCCAAAAAGTAGTTCGTTTGGGACGTCAGCCTGCTAGGATGTAGAGCGGACTTTAGCAATATAAGGAGTATCCGACGTGTCTATGCGTACCGATGATTTTGACTACAACCTTCCTGAGGAACTGATTGCCCAGGCTCCTGCCGAGCCGCGCGACTCCTGCCGCCTGCTGGTGGTGGATCGCAAAGGCTCCCAGGCGGGGAAGCCGCTGGAGCACGGCGGTACCGTTGAGCACCGCATCTTCCGCGACATCATCGACTACATTGAGCCGGGCGATGTGCTCGTCATCAACAAGACGCGTGTGATGCCGGCCCGCCTGATCGGTCGCAAAGCCGGCTCGGGTGGCGTGGTCGAGACGCTGCTGCTCAAGCGCCGTGAGGATGTTGACCCGCTGGGCCACGTTTGGGAGTGCCTGGTCAAGCCGGGTAAGCGCCTGAAGCCCGGTGCTCAGATTGAGTATCGCGCCGGTGGCGCCCATGCGCCCGAGGGGGCTCCCGTGGTGCTGACGGCCGAGGTCATCGACTTTGTCACCGATAGCCGCGGAGGCCGTCTGGTGCGCTTTGAGCCGGCCGGCTGCAATGCCGCTGGAGAGCCGCGCACGCTCGACGAGGCCATTCATGCTGCCGGTCACGTGCCGCTGCCGCCCTACATTACCGATTACGAAGGCGATCCCGAGAAGTACCAGACCGTCTACGCCATGAAGGAGGAGCACTCGGCTGCCGCTCCCACGGCGGGTCTGCACTTTACTCCCGAGCTTATGGCTGCCATCGAGGCCAAGGGTGCCAAGTTTGCCGCCGTCGAACTCGAGGTGGGCATCGATACCTTCCGTCTGGTGGAGGAGGACGATCCCACGCAGCATGTGATGCACACCGAGCGCTACCACGTGTCGCAGGAGGTTGTCGACGCCGTGCATAAGGCGAAGGCCGAGGGCCATCGTGTGATTGCTGTCGGTACCACGGCGGTGCGCTCGCTCGAGAGCGCGTTTGACGCCGATGCTCCGGTGTCCGATCCGGCTGTGACGGCGCGCTATTTTGAGGGCCGCGAGGATGGGGCCGATACGCTCGGCCGCGGCGACATCGTGGTGCGCGAGAACGCGACGACGCAGCTCTACCTCATGCCCGGCTCGACCTATCACGTGGTCGACGCTCTGATCACGAACTTCCACGTGCCGCGCTCCACGCTCATGATGCTTGTGAGCGCACTTGCCACCCGCGACCAGATCATGGATGCCTACGCCGCCGCCATCGAGGAGCGCTACCGCTTCTTCAGCTTTGGCGACGCGATGCTCATTTGTTAGTTACGCGGTTCTACGAACCGCGTAACTGCTCGACGCTGCGCGGGCCGCATTTGGACAATCTGACGTTCAACTTCAAGGGCGCGACCAGAAGGTCAGCGCCCTTTCGTTTCACGTCACCTTGTCTCAAATGCGGCCCGCTCGCTGTCGTTGCCAAAACATCGGCGTTGCCGTGGTTGTCGCTGTAGTCATTGGGTAGTCATTGGGTAGTCATTGGGGACGTTCTTAAATGACTAGTCAAAGGGGACACTCTTACGGCACTTGGCACTTGGGGACGTTCCTTTTAATATGAGCAGGACATTGTCAAGAGGCAAAATCGGGCCTGGCCCCAACGATA
>UQHO01000037.1 GCA_900540995.1 uncultured Collinsella sp.
ATCTCCTTCTCCCCCCCGCCCCGGTTTCCAAAGGCCGGGCGCCTGACTCGACGCTGCAAACGCCTCTGATGGCCAATCTGCCGTTCAACTTCGGGCGCATGGGCATAAGCCCTATGCGCCCTTGTTTCACGGCACCTTGGCTCATCAGAGGCGTTTTCGCTGACTATCCTCAACCTATACTGTTTTATTTTTCTATGAATGGCGGTTCTAAAAATGCCTAAGCGTTCTGGCTTGTATACCGTTCCTTTTGAGTTTGATTTGCTTTCGTTTGATGAGGCTGTTGGGCTGGCTGCTGATACGGGGCGGATTTCTGGGGATGCTGGTCCTCTGCTTGAGACGGTTGTCGATATGCTCGATGAGCTGGGGCGTCCGGACGAGTATTTCGATTGCATTCAGGTTGCCGGTACTAATGGCAAGACTTCGACCACGCGTTTTTCGGCCGCCATCCTTCGCGGCGAGGGGCTCAAGACCGCGCTGTATACGTCACCGCAGCTGGTTCGCTACCCCGAGCGCATGGAGGTCGATGGACGCGTCGTGAGCGACGAGGCGTTTGCCCGTGGCGTTTCGGCCGCTGTTGAGGCGGGGCGTCGCGTGAATGCCCGTCGTGTGGCGGCGGGGGAGCGCGCCTATACCATCACGCCGTTTGACCTGCTGACGGCTGCCGCGCTGGTGGTGTTTGGCGAGGCCGCGGTGGATGTTGCCGTGCTTGAGGTTGGCATGGGCGGACGCTGGGATGCTACGAGCGCGACCGATCCCGTCGCCGTTGCCATTACGGGCATTGGGCTCGATCACACACGTATTTTGGGCGACACGCTCGAGGCCATTGCGGGTGAGAAGGCTGCGGTCATTAAACCCGGGCGCCTGGTTGTACTGGGCGAGGGCACGCATGAGGCGAGCGTTCAGCGCGTGATGGATGCCCGTTGCCGCGAGTGCGGCGTCGTGCCGCTCGTGGTGGGCCACGCCACGACTAAGGTGCCGGCGCATGTGGGCGACACGGTTGAGTTTAGCTGCACCACGCCGCGTGCGATCTATATGTCGAGCATGGTTAAGCCAGCGTATCAGCCGCAGAATGCCGCGTGCGCGATTATGCTTTGCGAGGGGTATCTGGGCCGCGAGCTCGATCATGACAAGCTCGATGCGTCGCTTATGGGCTGCCCCACGCCGGGTCGATTTGATGTGCTGGGAATTGGTCCGCTCAAGCTGATCGACGCCTGCCATAACCCTCAGAGCTGCGAGAACTTTGTGAGCGCGCTGGACGAGATCGATCCGTGCGTGGAAAATCGCCCCACGCTGCTGTGCGCTGCGCTGGCCGACAAGGACGTGGCAGGCATCGTCGACGTGCTGATTCCGGCCTTCCCCCGTGTGGTCGTAACCCAGACCGATTCCGATCGTGCTCTGCCGGCAGAGGAGCTCGCCTCTCTTGTGGACGCCGATAAGCTCGCAGGCGTATACCCGAGCGTGCCCGAGGCCCTCGCTGCCTTCGATGCTGCGGGCGAGCCTTTCGTAGCCGCCGGCACCATCACCCTAGCCGGCGAAGTAGCCGGCCTGCTCCGCTAACCCATCCCCTCATCAGTTGCGGTGAAATACGGACTGTTTTACAAGCCAGAGGCCTCAAACAGTCCGTATATCACCGCAACTCAAATTAGCTGCGCTTGGGTGCCCGTTTACGAAATCATTTATGCCGCTTAACCTGTAGCATATTGCAAACCTCCATCGGCGAAGGATACGCTCAACTTAACTTGCCAATCGGACCGGTGCTGTTTGGTCCGTTGAGCGTGTCGGGAGGAAACATGAACAGAAGGCATGTCAACGCGGCCATTACCGCGGGTCTGGCTCTGACGATGACGGTCGGCTCGGTGCCGCCGCAGGCGTTCGCCGAGATGATGCAGGGTGATACCACTCAAGTCGTTGCCGAGCAAAGCGATGCGACGGGTGCTGCTGCTGCGTCTGCGGACACCGGTCAGGCAACCTCGCAAGACCAGAGTGAAGATAAGATTGCCTCTTTTGCCAACCTCAACGAGCTGCACGTTGCCGAGGGATCCGACGCCACGCTGCCCCAAACTGTAACGGCAACCTACGAGAGCGGTACCACCAAGCAGGAAAACGTCACCTGGAAGCTGAACGGCGCCGATGCTCCGGCAACCTTGGCGCAGCTGCCTGCCGGCTCGTATGAGTTTGAGGGTACCGTCGACGGCACCACGCAGACGGTCAAGCAGCGCGTGGTTGTTGAAGCTGTTACGGCGGACCCGGCGGCAGTTGACGCAGCCAACGTCGTTGCGCCGACCAGCGAAGACGGCCACAAAGTCGTTTCAGTTGAATCTAATCCCATCATTGAAAAGTATGTCGGCTTCGATAACGGCGACTATGTGCCATCCTCTGAAGTGAAGGTAAAATGGTCTGACGGCACCGAGGGCTCTGCTTTTGTGCAGTGGGATGAAAAGTCGATAGAGTCGTTTGCCTCAGCAACCGAAGAGTCCGAAATCGCCATCACGGGCCAGATTCGCGGTGCGTACGCTAACGGTCAATGGTTCTCGCTCGCTGAGCCGTTCGATGTGACCGGTGTTCTCAAAGTCTACGCTCCCCGCACCACGGGTGGCACTCAGTGGTCCACATGGACCGCAGCGGGTTATGCGCCCACGCTGACTTCGAGCGTGTCCGTTTACTACTCCAATGGTGAGTCCCGGTCGTGCCCGGTTGTGCGGAATAAAATTTCCGAGGACCAGTACCAGAATGCGGGCACGTTTATTGTTGAGGGCCATATAAAGGACTGTCCCTCCATGCTCGTGTACTGCACCGTGTATGTTCGTGCGGCCAAGAGCGTCCAGACCGAGTTGACGTGTACGACCCTAACCGGTGAGGCCCCGTCTCTGCCGTATTCTGCTTCGGTTGTCTTTGATAACGGTGCTACCGAGCAGGTCCCGGTATCTTGGGATCCTGTTGACGCGTCGCTTTACTCTAAAGTGGGAACGTTTACGGTTAAAGGCAAACTCAATGGTTTTGATAACCGTGAGGTTACCTGTACTGTCACTGTCAAGGACCCCAAGGACGTGCTCGATTTTGATTCACTGAGGTTCGAGCGCGTGGTCGGAGACAACACTCCTCTTAGCACGTATGTCTATTTCCCCGTCACTCAGTCGAATAACACCATATACTCTCACGGCTATCAGGTTACTTGGGACAACGCCGATGTGTCTCAATTTCAAAAGGCCGGCACCTATACGGTCACGGGCACGCTCACGTCGTATGATGCGTCACCTGTTAACGGCCTTAAGGTGACTGCTCAGGTCGAGGTCAAGTAAGTTGCCTCTATCGACTCTCTTGCCCCCGTCAACACCCCCGTCGGCGTACGCCCTACAACGGGCAGCGGTCTTCCCGGCGGCGTTTTAGTTACATTTACCGACGGTACAAAGCAGCAGTGCGTCATTGCGTGGGATCCCATTTTGGACACACAGGTGGCAAACGAGGGGTCATTTAAGCTTTCCGGCTCGCTGACATATTGGACCAATACCTCATCTTCATCGACTAGTCAGGTGGAGCTGGGTGACAGCAATCGAGTCACGGCGACCATTTCCGTCCGCGCCCTGCAGATGCCTTCTTCGACATCGACAAGCACGCTTATCGGATGCCAGCCCAATATGCCCGATTCAATCGAGGCCACGATGTGGAATGGTTCGCGAGGTAATTTCCCCGTTCAGTGGTCGACGATTAGTCAGGACGCCCTAAAGAACCTTGGCCAGATTACGGTCAACGGATACTTTACCGGTTCCAACAACCCGGTTACGGCGACGGTCAATATTTGTGATCTCGAAGATAACAACATCGGCAAGATTCCTTATATTCCCGGCGCCGGACTTCTGGCTCCGCGCTATCTGTCCGATCTGTATTTATCGGACGGCAGCTCCTACTACCCCAGGTATTCCTCGGGATAGCCTTATAGCTGGGATGAGTTCCCTCAAGAGCTGCTGGACGGCAAACCGGGCGAGTACGAAATTACCGGCACGATCGCCGACTCGCTGGCAAAGATCCATGCGACTGCGGTGTGCGGCGAGGTCAAGGGTGTCAACAACTACAGCGATAACGGTGTGACGCTTGGACGGTCGTACGAGGACTGGCGCGTTATCTATCCCGGTGAGGAAGTCAATCTGGACTACTTCTACGTGTCCGGCGCATTGCAGGACGGAACGACTTTTGACAGTCTCGGCGTCAACTGGGATACCTACGACAGGTACCCCCAGAAGAACTGCACGATAACTGGAACGGTCGCCGGAACGAATATCCCCGTGAAGGTCCATGTCATCGTGACTAAAAACTGGGAAGCTCAGCCGCAAACTATTACGGTGCTCAAGGGCAGCGACGGCACCGCCATGCTTCCCAGCTATGCCGAACTTGTTAGTCCCGATGCGGTCGAGCATCCGGATTATTCGCACAAATACGCCGAGGCCAAGTGGAACACGAAGGGCTTCGATTGGACCCAGGGCGGCGTGGTCCGCGGCACTGCAACAATGAGCTTTAGCACGGGGAGCGGCATGCAGACGGTCGACGTTCCGATTACTGCCACCGTTAAGATCGCGAGCAAGGCGACCTCGGTGCAGGGCGGAACCATATGGACCGTCCCCGGCATCAAGCCGATGCTGCCGGAATACCTTGAGGTTCGATACGACAACGATGTGTCTTCTGAGCCCCAGCGCGAAAAGGTCACATGGGACCGTGTCGCCGAAGACGCGTATGCCAAGGACGGTTCGTTTAAGGTGAAGGGCAAACTCCAGGGTGGTGCCGAGGCGACGATCACTGTCGACGTCTGCTCTGTCACCTCTATTGCCGTTCCTGAGCGCATTGCCACGGCCAATGGCGTCGTTCCCGAGCTGCCGTGGAATGTCTCGGTTGCTACGAGTGATGGCAAAACGCACAATGCTCAGGTTCAATGGGATTACGTTCGTCCCTCGGTTTATACCGGAGAACCGGGTCAGGTCACGACGGTGTCTGGCACGCTGTTTGCAAGCGGCCTTAACGGATACGCCGACGGCACCAACACCGGCCTCACTGTTCAGACCAAGATCGTTATCCAAGGCGTTGAGAAGGCAATCGATAATGGTGAGACCGCGGTGACCACCAAGGCGGGCACTGCGCCTGCTATGCCTTCCAAGATGGCGGTCGAGATGAGCGACGGCTCTGTTTCGACGGCGGCAATTGATTGGGATCCGATCGCGCCCGAGAAGTACGAGCGGCCTGGCACGTTCTATGCGACGGGCCATGTGGTCGGCTTTGATGCCGCTGCTGTTATGGCGCTTTTGGACGATGAGGGCCAGAAGGTCGGCGTGGATGAGAACGGTAACGTGACCGCCAAGGTGACGGTTGCCGACAAGAAGGCGAAGAAGGTGGCGCTGCAGCCCGAGGCCGTCGTGGTCAACACCACGGTCGGATCGATGCTGGAGCTGCCCGATGCCGTGTCCGTATATTACTCGGATGGCTCAGCGCGGGATACTCGGGGCAGTTTAGGCGGCATCGAGATCGAAAAGTGGGCCGACACCGACGGCATCGACCTCTCCAATCCGCTCGCCAAGAAGGGTACGTATAAACTCGTCGGCAAGCTCAAGGATGTCGACAACGTCAACGCCATCGTGTACGTCAACGTCTCCGAGGCGCCGCGAACCATCACCAAGCTCGAGGCCAAGTCGTTTAGCGTTGCCAGTGGTACGTCCAAGCAGGAACTGTACGCCCAGATGCCCAAGCAGGTTGTGGCGACCTATTCCGATGGCTCGACCGATCTGCTCGACATTGACGTGTGGGATCTTTCTAACGTCACGGACGAGCTGCTCAACGGAACCGGCACCGTGGAGATCACGGGTACGGTTAAGCTCAACGGCGCCAAGGTGACCTGCAATGTGACCGTGGTGGATCAGAAGGCCCAGACGCCCGACTACGTCGAGCCGATCGATGTTGTTGAGATTGTGGACAATGCCAAGGTCAGCGACCTTATGGATAAACTGCCGTCCAAGGTGACGGTTGTCATGAAGGACGGCAAGACCAAGAAAGAGACGCCCGTTAAGTGGTCTCAGGTCGACAGCCTGGGCCGTGCCGGCACCGAGTTTGAGGTCACGGGTCTAACGGACAACGGCATGACTGTTAAGGCTCAGGTCAAGGTGACGGCGCATATCGTGGAATTTGGTACCGTTGACGAGATTGAGGTCGAGCGCGACACCAAGGCAGCTGAGGCTAAGGCCAAGCTGCCCACCACGGTCACGGCGATTTACTCTGACGGTACCGATTCTGAAGCCGACGTAACGTGGGATACCAAGGGCCTCTCCGACAAGGACTTTGCCAAGGAAGGTAAAGTTACGGTTAAGGGCACGGTTGCCGGCACGGATCAGAAGGCGGAGTGCACCATCAAGGTCGTCAAGCCACTGCGCGAGATTCCTGATCACCTGGCCGGCACGGTTGACGCTGTGACGCTCGACGACGGGGTGAAGCCCGATGCCGTTGTGGCCGCACTGCCCAAGACCGTGAAGGTTGCCATGAAGGACGGCTCCGAGGTCGATTCGAAGATTGACTGGACTGCTCCCAAGGAGGCCCTCACCATTAAGAACGACGGCACGAGTGTCGTCCTTACGGGCAAAACCGCGGTTGGTAGCTTTGAGGTCAAGGCTACGGTTAACCTGGTGCCGGTCGTCGAGAGCGTCGCTGACTTCAAGCTTTCGGTTGCTCGCAACACTGCTGCTGGCGATATTGCGCTGCCTGCCCAGGTGACCCTCAACATGTCCGACGGCTCGACGAAGACTGCCGCCGTTACGTGGGATAAGACCCCGCTCACGGCTACTGCCTTGGGTGAACTGGGCAATATTACGCTTGAGGGCACGGTCGAGGGCACTTCGGTCAAGGCCAAGTGCACGGTGACGGTTGTAAAGAGCGATGCCGAGATTCCGACGTCCGTTGAGTCTGTTGCCGGAATTTCCGTCCCCGAGGGTGCGTCTGCCGACGCGGTGCGCGAGGCGCTCAAGGGCGTCAAGGCGACGATCCTTATGAAAGACGGCAAGACGACGGCGGAGTCCGAGATCACATGGACTGAGGTTCCTGCCGCGGCCGACACGTACGGCAACAGCGTCGTCGCCAAGGGCGTTACCGTGAACGGCAACCTGCCTGTCGAGGCCACTGTTACCTCCACGACGACGATCAACAAGGTTGCCGAGGTGCCGCAGATTACGGTCGAGCGTGATGCGAAGGCCGACACCGTGACGGGGCAGCTGCCCAAGAAGGTTGCTGTGACGTACTCCGATGGCCACACGGATGAGGCCATGGTCACGTGGAATACGAAGGGCCTGGACAAGCATCTTGCCTCTGTTGGCGAGTACATGATCGAGGGCTCTGTCGAGGGCACGACGCTCAAGGCGGCCTGCAAGCTGGTCGTCGAGACTCCGGCAAGCGAGATTCCCGTGAGGCCTGCGACGTTCGCTCCCGTTGAGGTATTCGAGGCAAGCTCTGCCGCCGATGTGCTGAAGGCGCTGCCCAAGAAGGTCTCCGTGATGATGAAGGACGACAGCCAGGAAGACTACGATGTCGATTGGGAGAATGTCCCCGCACTGGATTGGGGTGCCGATGATGTGACCGTGGGCGGTAAGGTTCGCGGTACGGAGCTTACGGTCAGTTGCATGGTGCGCGTTAAGCCGCGCCCGGCAGCCAAGGGCCTCGTTATCGTTGACCAAAACGGCAAGGCCACGACTGCCGAAACCGTGCTCAAGGTAGAGCGCGGCAAGGCAATTGACCTTGCTGCCGCGGCGAGCAATGCGGCCGATGGCGCGCTGCTGCGTGGTGCCGTGACGTGGACCTCGTCCGACCCGACAATCGCTACGGTCGAGAACGGTAAGATCAAGGCTCTCAAGAACGGAACCGTCGTCATTACCGCGACGATGCCCGTTGACGGTGACGCCGCGGCGATTGCGACGCTTGCCGAGGATGGCGCTGCGGAGACGCCGGCGCCTCAACAGCTCACTGCTTCGGTGACCGTCGAGGTTGTTGAGCCTGTTGTTGTACAGGAACCGACAGGCGGCAAGGATAACGGTGTCAAGCCCGATGCCAAGGATTCTTCAGGCAAGAAGGATGGCAAGAAGGCCGCTAAGGGAAGCCTGGCCGAGACGGGCGACAATACTGCCGTGACCGTCGCGGCGCTTGGCGGAACCGGCCTGCTGGCTCTTATCGCCGCAGCGATCGAAAAGCTGCGTCATCGCGCGGAGTAAGGCTACGAGCTTAGAGCTTTAGGACTCTAGGACTCTAGGACACAAGAAGGCCTCCCGGTTCTCTTCGAGGAATCGGGAGGCCTTTCGTTTGACCGTAGGGCAGCTAATTTGGGACGGGCCTTTTTGACTACCCTGGTCCCCTTGGCAGTTGCGGTGAAATAGGGACTATTTTATGGGCTAGAAGCCTTAAGCAGTCCGTATTTCACCGCAACTTAGTTTGGGGACTTGGGGATGAGGTTAGCCTAAGCGGACTGGATCGTGGGGGTAGACGTTGAGAATCTCGACGCCGGACTCGGTAACTAGGGCCAAGTCCTCGATGCGGACGCCAGTGCGGCCGGGGAGGTAGATGCCCGGCTCGATGGAGAAGGTCATGCCCGGCTCGACAACCTGCTCGTTGACGAGCGAGACGTCTCCCGGCTCGTGGTCCTGCAGGCCGATCGAGTGTCCCAGGCGGTGCGTAAAGTACTGCCCATAGCCCGCGTCCTCAATCACGTCGCGCGCGGCGCGGTCCAGGTCGCACATGCGCACGCCCGGGGCGATGAGCGCCTCGGCGGCCTCGTTGGCGCGGCGCACGATGTCGTAGATATGTGCCGTCTCCTCGTCCGTCTCGCCCCAAAAGAACGTGCGTGTCATGTCCGAGCAGTAGTTGCGGCGACGTCCGCCAATGTCGAACAGCACCACGTCGCCGCGCTTGAGCACAGTGTCGTCGGGTTCGTGATGCGGATCGCCGGCGTTGGCGCCAAAGCTCACGATCGGCGGAAAGCTAAAGCCCTCACAGCCGTGATTGCGGTACAGGCCGAGCATCTGGTCGGCGATTTCGCGCTCCGTCACGCCTTCGTGGACGAGTTTGATGGCATCAGCCATCACGGCGTCGTTGGCGGCGGAGGACACGCGCATGAGCTCCTGCTCAGTGGCATCCTTGTGGGTGCGCGCGGCGGTGACGGCAAAGTCACCCAGGAAAAACTCGCTTGCGGCGTGGCGCTCCATGAGCGGCATCAAAAAGCCGGAGCGCATAACGGTATCGATGCCGAGGGGCTTGGCAGGATTGACCTCGCGTGCGATGGCGTCGGTCACGACGTCGGTATCGGTGTGATAGGCGACGCGGGCATTATCATACTCGGGCAGCTGATGCAGCGCGTTGACCAGAATCACCGGCTCGGCTCCGCGTGCGAGCAGTACGCCGCAAAAACGCTCGAACATATCGGCATAAAAGCCGGTCAGGTAATAGATCGACCATGGGTCGTTTACGAGCAGCTGTGCGCCGGGGTGCTGAGCCTCGAGCGCATCGAGCACGCGCGCCACACGCTGGTCATCGACATGTGCCATGAATCATCCTTTCGCTAGGGTGCCACCATAGTATCCCCAATGCCAGGGTAGTCAATTTACGACGGGGCTGTTTTAGCTGCGCCAAACATGCGGAATGATCTTTCTGGGACGGGGATTAAATAATCATTTGGGCGAACGTTCGGGCAAAAGGAGTCATGAGAGGCCCCTCCCAAATGGGCTGGTTTCAAAAGTATGGCGGATTACGGGGCTGGACCTGTATTACTTGACCATAGGTAAAATCGCGAAATTAAAACCGCAGGTAGAAGGCTTATCAAAAATTGAAAATTGCCGGTATGGATGGGGGTCTCCGAATCAGCCCCGTAATCCGGCATAGTTTTGAAATGGCACTAAAGTAGGCACAGGCTAAATACCGATTCCAAGGATAGTTGCGGTGGAATAGTTCCTGGATGCCGGGGTTTTGGCGGAAATCGGGAACTATTTCACCGCAATTGAGGAGGGGTGGGGTGGATGGCGTGGTAGCTAAAAGAGCCCCATCCTAAATTAGCTGCTTAGGCTGGGTCGATGTCCATGCTGGCGATTAGGTTGATGTTGGTGTCTAGGAGGTTCTCCAGCACGATGTCGCCCATGCGGATGGGGGCGTTGAGGACTAGGCCTCGGATGAGGTTCATGGCTTGGGCGTGGAGTGCCAGCGGGATGGCCTCAGCCGTGCGCACAGGCAGCAGCGTCTCGTCGCCGCCGGAGACGGCCACGGTCGTCGTGAGCACGCGCGTGGGACAGGTGAGCTCCTGATGTGCGAACTTATCGCCGCGCGGGCAGTTGTTGCCGGTTACGGAGCGCACTTCCACCACGGCGCCATTGGCGTCGCGCTCCACCTCTACGGTCAGAAGGCACTCGGATGGGCAGGTCGTGCAGTTGAACTGCAGCGTTTCGCTCACGTTATCGCTCATAGTTTATGCCTCCTCGACGGGATCGACGGATAGGACAATCTCGCTGGCACCCAGGTCGAGCGCTTGTTGGATGACCTTTGCCGGCAGTGGGAAGCTTTCCATAACGCTCGGCTTAAACGCGCGGACCTTGCCGGCGAACAGTTCCTCGCCGTTTGCCAAGATCCTCACGCGGGCGGCATCGACTGGTCGGCGCACGCGGAAGTTCAGCTTGGTGAGCGCCACGGCCGTAATGCGTCCTGGCAGCGCGTAGCCCGCGATGCCGGCGGGGGAGACCGTGAACTCGCAGCCTGTGCCCGCAGCGCACGCCTCGGCGCCGCCCAACGCCCACGCCGCCGCTGCCACACCGGCGCGCTCGGACTCGGTCGTCACATTGTCGGCCAGGTCGTGCACGTGCAGCACGTTTCCGCAGGCAAAGATGCCCGGCACGCCCGTCTGCAGGCTCTGATCAACCACGGCGCCGCGCGTGCGCGGGTCAAGCTCTACGCCCGCGGCAACCGAAAGCTCGTTCTCGGGAATCAATCCCACCGAAAGCAGCAGTGTGTCGCACGGAACAATGCGCTCGGTCCCCGGAATGGGCGCCAGGTGCTCGTCGACCTGGCTTACCTCGACGGCTTCCACGCGGTCGTGCCCAATCACGCGCGTGACCGTGGTGGACAGATGTAGCGGAATGCCAAAATCGTCCAGGCAGTTCTTGACGTTGCGGCGCAGGCCGTTGGCGTACGGCATGAGCTCGTACACGCCCTCGACGGAAATCCCCTCGAGCGTGCAGCGACGTGCCATGATCAGCCCGATGTCGCCCGAGCCCAAGATGACAGCGCGCGAGCCGGGCTTGAGGTTCTCGATATTGATGTATCGCTGCGCCAGGCCCGCCGTAAACACGCCGGCGGGTCGGCTGCCGGGGATCTTGATCTCGCTGCGGGTGCGCTCACGGCAACCCATGGCAAGGACGATCGCGCGCCCGGTGAGCTGCAGCATGCCGGCAGGGCTCATGAGCGTGACGGTATGGACTGTGGCGGTTCCCGCGGCCTCGCCCGTGCTCAGGTCGCCTGCGCTCGCGCTCTCGCCTGAATCAATCCCAAGCACCATGCTGTTCAGGAACAGCGCAATGTCGGTCGCGCGCACCTGGTCGATAAAGCGCTGCGCGTACTCGGGACCGGTGAGTTCCTGTTTAAAGTGCGACAGGCCAAAGCCGGGGTGGATGCACTGGCGGAGGATTCCGCCCAGGTGCTGCTCGCGCTCCACGATGGCCACGTGGGCGCCGGCACTATGTGCGGCAAGCGCAGCCGCCATGCCAGCGGGTCCGCCGCCGATGACGACCACGTCGAAGGCCTGCGTCGACACCGACGCTACAGCTCCGGCCTCCGCGCGTCCGTCGCGCATATCAAACGTCGCCATCCTAGCGCACCCCCTTTAGCGGTCCCTCAACCAACCAAGATCCGGTATCCTCCAACAGCACCTCGCTGGGGTCGCAGCCCAGCTCTCGGGCAAGAATCGCCACCACGCGGCTCTGGCAAAAACCACTCTGGCATCGACCCATGCCGGCGCGGCAGCGGCGCTTGACGCCCTCGACCGAGACCGCGCCCGGCTGGCGTCGGATCGCGGCCACGATCTCGGCCTCGGGTACTGTCTCGCAGCGGCAGACAATCTGACCCCACGCGGGATTGGACTCAATGAGCTCCTCCTTGTGCGCCAACGGTGCGCGGTCAAAGTCGTCCGGCGCGCGGCGAATTGGGTTCCAGTCTGCCCGCTCGTGCAGCTCCACGCCCGCCTCACGCATCACAAGCTCCATACGCTCGGCAATGGCCGGCGCGCTCGCCACACCCGGCGACTGAATGCCCGCCGCCTGGAAAAGCCCCGGCACCACGGCCGACTGTCCAATAAAGAAGTCGTTCGTTCCCTGAATGACCGGACGCCCGCCGGCAAATGCGCGCACCACGCGGCGCGTATCCAGATCGGGCACCAGCTTGCGCGCACCGGTCAGCAGCGCGTTCACATCGCTCGCATAGGTCTGCGTGTCGCCCGGCTCGCGCATGGCAGCCGTTGCGGTGATCACGGTGTTGCCGTGCACGGTGCCCGTGACGATAACGCCCTTGGAAACCGGCGTGGGAACGGGGTAGAGCGGCATGAGCGCGCTCGGCTCCTTGTCCAGCACCACGATGTTGCCCTGGCGCCAGACCATCTGGAACTCCTCGGCGCCCGCCATATGCGAGATGTCGGCGGCGCCGTTGCCCGCGGCGTTGATCAGGTAGCGGCAGCGCACATTGCCAGCGGGGGTCGCCAGCGTAAAGCGCGCGTCGTCGCCCGAGCCCGCGACTTCAATCGCTTCCACCGCCGCGGATCGCATAAACGTCACGCCGTTGGCAACCGCGTTCTCCAGCGCAGCAATGGCTACTTCAAACGGGTCAACGTAACCGGTCGAAGGGCACCACAGCGCGCACGTGGCCTGGGCACTCGCACGCGGTTCCAGCTCGTGGATGCTGTCGGGGTCGATAATCGACAACTCGGGCACGCCGTTGGCAAGGCCATTGCTGCGCAACTGCTCCAGTTGTGCACGGTCCTCATCGTTAAAGCCCAACACCATCGACCCGGTGCGGCAGAACAGAAAGCCCAGCTCCTGCGCCCACGTACCGTACAGCTCGCAGCCACGGGCGTTGACCTGCGACTTTACCGTGCCCGGCGCCGGATCGTAGCCGGCGTGCACCAGGCCGCCGTTGGCCTTCGACGCGCCCAGTGCAATATCGTTAGCCGCCTCGACCACGCAAATGGAAAGGTCAAATCGCGCGAGCTGCCGCGCGATGGCGCATCCGGTGATGCCCGCGCCCACAATTGCGATATCAAACGTTTCTGTCACAGTGCCTCCCAGACGAGTTGACAGGCCGTCAATACGACTATCCTACGGTCCGCACACCCCCAGTGCGGCGGCAATGCGGCGAACAGCCTCGCAACACCCGCCAACGGCAGGCGAGGGGAGACCCAGCAATGTCGACAACCTCGTCTGCCGGCTACCACGTTGAAGTTTTGTCTCGATCTGTAACAGTAAGCTGAGGATTTGGCTTCCAGTTGTTACAGATTGAGATTGAAGTCGGGGAGAGATTCTTCTGTCTCGATCTGTAACAGTAAGAGGGGAAATTTGGTCCCAGTTGTTACAGATTGAGATGTTTGTGTCCGCGCCAGCCCCGCCCCTAGCCGTGGTCCCATATAAACAAACCCCGTGGTAAACTTGACCGGACTGTTAATATTCCGAAAGGTACCCGTAATGTCCAAGTACATCTCCGAGCTCATGTCGCCGCAGCTTATGGGCGTCGTCTATGCCTTCGTTGGCTTTATCATCGCCCTGTATGTGCTGTCGGTCGTCTATGTGTTCATCGACGCTCGCCGCCGCGGCGCCAGCGCCTACGTGGCATGGGGCATCATCGCCCTCATCCCGTTTGTGGGCCTCATTGCCTACCTGGTCCTGCGCCCGCACTCCTACGCGTCCGACCGCGAGGAGCAGGAGCTGGACATGGCCCTGCGCGAGCGCCAGCTTGCCCAGTACGGCACCTGCCCCCAGTGCGGCGCGCCCATCGAGAAGGACTTCGTCGTCTGCCCGGTGTGCGATACCCAGGTTCGCAACGTATGCCCCAGCTGTCATCGCCCGCTCGATGCGCACTGGAAGGTCTGCCCCTACTGCCGAACTCGCATTCAGTAGCGCATCCATCGCCGGGACGGCCGCAAGCCACGGGCACGCCGCAAGCCACGCGCGCTTCACATTCCGTCCCACACGATGAAGCATGCGTAAAAAATCGCCCGCCGTGCCATTAAGGTGCGGCGGGCGCTTGTATACCAAGACAACCTGCCTATAATGATGCAAGTCAAAGACGCCGAGCGCATCGCACGCACTTGCATCAGGCATCCGAGAGGAGAAAACATACCCATGAAGGCACTCTACAATGACGGTTCGGTGGCCGAGCTCCCGCAGGACGAGGTCACGCACGTCATCCGCCACTCCGCCGCGCACATCATGGCGCAGGCCATCAAGCGCCTGTACCCCGAGGCCGACTTTGCCTACGGCCCCGCGACCGACAACGGCTTCTACTACGACGTCGACCTGCCCGAGGGCGTCAAGATCAGCGAGGACGACTTCCCCGCGATCGAGGCCGAGATGAAAAAGATCGTCAAGGAGAACCTCAAGTTCTCCGTGTACGAGAAGCCCCGCGCCGAGGCCATCGCCCTTATGGAGGAGCGCGGCGAGAAGTACAAGGTCGAGCACATCGGCGACCTGGATGACGACGCCCGCATCACCTTCTACCAGCAGGGCGACTACATCGACATGTGCGTCGGCCCCCATATCTGCTACACCAAGGCGCTCAAGGCCTTTAAGCTTACCGGCGTCTCGGGCGCCTACTGGAAGGGCGACAAGGACAACAAGATGCTCACCCGCATCAACGGCGTCGCCTTTGCCACCAAGGAAGAGCTCGACGAGCACATGCACATGCTGGAGGAGGCCAAGAAGCGCGACCACCGCAAGATCGGCCGCGAGATGGACCTCTTTATGATGCGCGACGAGGCCCCCGGCTTCCCGTTCTTCCTGCCCAACGGCATGATCCTTAAGAACACGCTGCTGGACTACTGGCGCGAGATTCACCATAAGGCCGGCTACGTCGAGATCTCCACGCCGCTCATCATGAACAAGCAGCTGTGGAAGACCTCGGGCCACTGGGACCACTACAAGGACAACATGTACTCCACCGTCATCGATGACGAAGAGTACTGCATTAAGCCCATGAACTGCCCGGGCGGCGTGTTGGTGTACGCCTCCAAGCCGCACTCTTATCGCGAGCTGCCCATTCGTGCCGGCGAGATTGGCCTTGTGCACCGCCACGAGCTGCGCGGTGCCCTGCACGGCCTGTTTCGCGTGCGCTGCTTTAACCAGGACGACGCCCATCTCTTTGTGCGTCCCGACCAGCTGACCGACGAGATCGTTGGCGTGGTCAACCTCATCGACTCTGTGTACCAGAAGTTTGGCTTTAAGTACCACGTTGAGCTTTCCACCCGCCCCGAGGACTCCATGGGCTCCGACGAGGACTGGGCGCGCGCCGAGGAGGGCCTGCGCACCGCTCTGGAGCAGCTGGGCATGGACTACGAGGTCAACGAGGGCGACGGCGCCTTCTACGGCCCCAAGATCGACTTCCACCTGGAGGACTCGCTCGGTCGTACCTGGCAGTGCGGCACCGTCCAGCTCGACTTCCAGATGCCGCTCAACTTTGACCTGGAGTACGTGGACGCCGACGGCACCAAGAAGCGCCCCATCATGCTGCACCGTGTATGCTTTGGCTCCATTGAGCGTTTTATCGGAATTCTGATTGAGCACTTTGCGGGCAAGTTCCCCACTTGGTTGGCCCCCGTGCAGGTCAAGGCGCTTCCCGTCTCTGAGAAGAGCCGCGACTACGCTCATGAGGTATGCGCCAAGCTGGAGGAGGCCGGCATTCGCGTGGTCTGCGACGACCGCGACGAGAAGATCGGCTACAAGATCCGCGAGGCCCGCAGCATCGACCGCGTGCCCTACATGCTCATCCTGGGCGAGAAGGAGGTCGAGGCCGGCAACATTTCCGTCCGCGATCGCTCCAACGAAACCGTTCAGATGAGCGTTGACGAGTTTGTTGCCAAGGTGACCGAGGAGATCAAGACCCGCGCCTAAGGCAAGCTTCACAACAATTAACAAAGGCGACCGTCCACACAGGGCGGTCGCCTTTTTTCTTACCAAAATAAGAAAAGCCGCTGGTTGAGCGGCTTTTTTTGTTGCACAAAAAGGTACAGGTTTTTGTAGGGGGTTATGGAGATGCACCTACTGGCAGTACATTTTGCGTAATCTGGGCAAACGCTGATTAATTGCTCGTATAATGACCTATGTCGAAAGATACAAAAACCTGTACTTTTGCGACTGCGCCTAGCTGCGAGCGAGAAGCCTGTTCTAAACGCCCCTGCATTTGCGTGCATCGCAAAGCCAAAAGAGGGGGGCGAGAACATGGAACAGACGGCGCGGCGCCAAGAGCAGCTGCCGGGCGCATTTAACGGCGCCATCACCAACAGCCAGCACGGCCGCGTCCGCTGGTATCTGGTCCACACCCCCAATGGAAAAGAGCGCGAGACCTGCGAGAAGGTCCGCTGCATTATCCCGCACGAGTTGATGCAGGACGCTTTTGTGATGCAAAAGGAGTTCTGGTTTAAGCGGGACGGCGCATGGTCGCTCCAAACCAAACCCATGTACAAGGAATATTTTTTCGTCGCCACGCACGATGCCGCCGCGCTCGATAGGGCCTTGGCCCAGTTGAGCTTTGGCTGTCGCATCGCCGGCAGTAGGGAGCGGGCGTACATGCCCATGCCGGACGATGCACAGGACTGGTACCGCAGCGTGCTGGACGACGACGGCGTGGTGCGCAACAGCGTTGCGCGCATAGAAGACGGCGTGCTGCACATTGAGCAGGGTCCCTTGGTGGGGCAAGAGGCCCGCGTGCATAAGATCGACCGTCGCAAGCGCTGGTGCCTGGTGGACGTAGGCGAAGGCGATTCCAGTTTTAGGGAAGTGCTTCCGCTCGACGTTCCCATCAAAACGTAAGGGAGACGTTGCACTAGCTGTTCGTTCGCATTTTTGAATTAACCGATTGGGGGGGGGTCCTGGAGGACAGGGCCGTACGTTGGACTTTGGCTGCTAAAGAAGTAACAGAGAGCTGTGTATCTGTGTGGGACGCACTGGCCATTAAAGAGATTAAACCGAGCGGCACGGTTGGTTATCGCTTTATTAAAAGGCTGTTTGATCTGGTGTTCAGTCTTTTGATGAGTGTGCTGCTGCTCATTCCTATCGCCATTGTGTGTGCACTCATTAGCCTTGAATCGCCCGGCAGCCCTATGTATACGCAAGAGCGCGTTGGCAAGGGCGGAAAGACAATCAAGATTTTTAAGCTTCGTAGCATGGTCGCCGATGCGGGTGACGTGCAGAAGTATTTGAGTCCTGAGCAACTGCATCAGTGGGAAGTCGAGCGCAAGGTCGATGACGATCCCCGCATTACTAAGATCGGTCAGTTTATTCGCAAGTGCTCCATCGATGAGATGCCTCAGTTTCTTAATGTGCTGAACGGTGATCTGTCCGTAATTGGTCCCCGCCCCATTACAAGGGATGAGCTTGAGCAGCATTTTTCGGATGAGGAAAAGGCTGAGTTGCTCTCTGTCCAGCCTGGAATTACTGGACTTTGGCAGGCGACTGATCGTAATGAGGCGACTTTCGAAAGTGGCCTGCGTCAAAAGATAGAGCTTCGTTACGTTCAGAATCGCTGCTTTCGCATGGATTGGAAGTGCTTTGCCGGCACTTTTGGTGCCATGTTTGGCAAGAAGAGGACGGGGCGATAGATGAGTTATCGCATTTTGCTTATAGCTCCGACTTTCTTCGGGTATCGTGATCAGGTGCGTGACGAGCTTTCCCGCCAAGGTCATAGCGTTGTATGTGTTGATGACCGTCCAAGCGAGTCTGTCTCCTTCAGGTCCCTTGCGAAGATCAGCTATAGACTCATCGATGGGCAGATTGCTAAGTACGCTGAATCTCTTAAGGAGAATGTCGCGACAGGTGATTATGATTTGCTGATCTTCATGGGTGGCATGTCTTTTTGTTTCACCCGCGATCAGTTTTCATCCATCAGGTCTACAAGCAACGCTCGTTTTGTCTCGTACCTTTGGGATGCTTTCAACAATTGCGAGCGTTTCGGTGCCTGCCGGGATCTATTTGACGATGTTTATTCTTTTGAGCCGTCCGATTGTGAGCGTTATGGTCTGAAGTTTCGCCCTCTTTTTTTCTCGGGGGCATACGATGGCCTGCCTCTTGTCCCGGACGGTGGATTCACCTATGACGCATGCTTCATAGGGAGTGTGCACCAGCCGAGCAAATTTGAGGCGGTTAGCTCTATCTGCGACAACCTCGAATCGCAGGGCCTGCGGGTGTTTCGTTATTTTTTTATGCCGTCGAAGTCGGCGGCTTTGTTGCGCCGTCTTACGAACTCCGCCTATCGGGGCGTGGAGTTCAGCTTTGACCCGCTTCCGGCCGAAAAGATAGTCGAGATCTATGCGAGATCCAAAGCAATAGTCGATTCTCCCCAGGCTGGACAGCGTGGCCTTACCATGCGCACGCTCGAGACCATCGGAGCGCATAGAAAGCTGATCACTGCTAATCCTGATGCGGCTTTCTACGATTTCGCGAGTAAAGGTGATGTCGCCGTGTGGCGTGGGAAGGGTAGCGTCTCCCCTCAATTCTTTACGACGCCTTATCGGGAGCTTCCTTATGAAGTGTATCGCAGTTATTCAATTGAAACCTTTGTGAATGCCCTGTTGGGCAATGAGCCAGCCTACAAAGGCTACGAGAAAGGCAACTTATGAGGATTATGGTCACCGGCGCCGACGGTTATATCGGCAGGGGAGTCGTCTCTCAACTCCTGGATGCAGGGCACAAGGTCATGGCCATGGGGCTCTGCTCGTGCGGGCTGAGTCACGATAATCTTGAGGAGCACGTCGGCGATGTGTTCTCCTACGATTTCCAGTCCAACGAGAACCCGGATGTCCTGTTGCACCTTGCCTGGCGAAACGGCTTCTCACATAATGATATTTCGCACCTGGATGACCTTTCTAAGCACTACCTGATTATCAAGGCGGCGCTCGAGGCGGGCGTCAAGCGAATTGCCGTTATGGGTTCTATGCACGAGGTCGGTTACCACGAGGGTGCCGTTGACGAGAACACCCCCTGCAACCCCACTACGCCCTACGGCGTTGCGAAGAACGCCCTCCGGCAACTCACTGGAGAGCTCTGTCGCCAACATGGTGCCCAGATGCAGTGGCTCCGCGGGTTTTATCTCGTTTCGAACGACGGACGCGGGTGCTCCATCTTCTCGAAGATCGTCGCGGCTGAGCGCGAGGGTAAGGACGAGTTCCCGTTCACGAGTGGGCGATGCAAATACGATTTCCTTCCTTATGAAGAGTTCTGCCGACAGGTTGTCGCCGTTGTCGAGCAGGATGAGGTGAACGGCATCATCAACATCTGCTCCGGTGAGCCAATCAGCCTTGGTGATTACATCGAGCACTTTATTAATGATAACGGCTTCTCGATCAAGCTCGGTTACGGCAAGTACCCCGATCGCCCGTATGATTCGCCCGCTATCTGGGGCGATGCATCAAAGATTCGCAAGATTCTTGCGGCGAGGAGTAGCCTTGATTAACCAATACTCCCTTGGAGAGTTTGTCGGTAACTGCATTTACGTCGCCTATACTAAACTTCGCTTTCCTGGGGCGAGGCTTATTAGGTTGCCATTTTACTTACGAGGTGGAAAGAAACGCTTCTCTTATGGGCATGGCCTGACGCTCGGTTATGGCTGTCGCTTTGACCTTGGTGGAGAGGGTATCGTCCTAAAAATCGGCAGCAACTGCAAGTTCAATGACAGAGTGCATATAGTCGCGCACGATTCCGTTTCGATCGGCGACAACGTACTGATGGCTTCGAATATATTTATCTCTGATACTAGTCACGGTGAATTCACCAGTACATCAGCGTGTCCTGACGTTGCGCCGGACGACAGGGAGCTTGCTACTAAGCCTACCGTCATTGGTGACAATGTCTGGATTGGCGAGGGCGTATGCGTTATGCCGGGCGTTACGATTGGCGATGGGTGTACGGTTGGCGCTAATACCGTCGTAACTAAATCGTTTCCCAGCAATACCGTACTCGCTGGGTCTCCCGCACGCGCTATCAGGAAATGGAATGATGTCTCTCAAAGTTGGGAGAGGGTGTAGCTATGCTTGAAACTGCATCGGTTGCAATGGCTGTATATAACGGGGAGCGATTCCTTGAACAGCAGATTGACTCTATCTTGGAGCAGCTCTCTCCGGATGATGAGCTTGTTATTTCCTATGACGAATCACAAGATGCCACTTTGTCACTCATTTCCAGATATGCAGAGACTGACGGACGAGTCAAGATTGTTCGTAATGCGGAGCCTGGCGTGGTCGGCAACTTCAACAACGCAATTCAGAACTGCTGCAAGGACATCATTTTTATTAGCGACCAGGATGATATTTGGAAATCCGGCAAAAAGGATGCCATGCTTCGACTCCTGAACGAAACTGGTGCTGACTTAGCGATACACAATGTGGTTCATATTAATGGGGAGGGTATCGTTATCTCCAAGCCGCTCTTTGAGGAATACGGTATCAGGGGAGGTTTATTGCGAAATTTCGCTAAACCACGATACAGCGGATGCTGCATGGCTTTTCCTGCAAGCTCAAAACGACTCATCATGCCTATGCCCTCTAGTGTCGTCAATTACGATCATTGGATCGGTATGGTCTGCGAAATATTCGGAACGGTTGTCTTCGACAATCGTGTCTTTTTGGAGCATAGACTGCACGGCGGTAATGTAACGACATCGCGAAGGAAGCTCAAGATTGTTGCTGCTCAGCGAGCTAATCTCCTTTGTGAGCTTGTCAAGAAGGGGAGGACTCTTAAATGAGTGCTGCTTCCCTTATTGTTGTTGTCTACAACCAGACTGTGGATGATGTGCCTGTTATTAAAGCAGCCCTAAATGCGTTCGTAAGACCTGAAATCATCGTCTGTGATAATAGCACTCATGAGTATGGCAACCGAGCAATCTGCGAGACCCTTGGTGTTTGCTATGTCGATATGGCTGGGAACAAGGGTCTTCCTGCGGCATATCGAGCTGGCATCGAGAGATGCCATGGTGATCTGGTTTGTCTGTTCGATGACGACACCGAGGTTGATCAAGATTATTTCACTGCTTTGGATGGCCTTGACGCTTCTTCACCTGACTGGGATGTTGATCTTCCGCTTGTTATGAGCGGCGATTCTGTTCTTTCACCTTGTACCTTTGATGGTTTTAGGGCCCATTCTTTTCCAGACATTAACTCTGTTTCGGATTGTTCTGAGCTGAGTGGCATCAACAGTGGAATGATTGTAAAGCGCTCCGTATTCGAAGCTGTTTCATACGACCTTGATCTCTTCTTGGATTTGGTTGATCACAAGTTTATTGATGATGTGAAAAAGGCTGGCATGAAGGTCGTTTACTTACGCGGTCCCCTTCTGAAGCAGAGCTATTCCCTTGCGTCAGATAACGTTGATAAAGCATTAAAACGCTTATCGATTTTTGAACGCGATGCACGGCATTTCTATGGTAGTTCTACCCTCCGTCGCCTTTATTGCATTGGGATGCTCGCCGTAAGGAAAGCCAAGCTTTGCCTTAGATACCGAACAACTTGCTTTCTTATCTCGAACAAAGACGACTGAAAGGTGTAATTAATGAAAGGCATAATCCTCGCCGGCGGGTCCGGCACGCGCCTGTACCCGCTCACGCTCGTGACCTCCAAGCAGCTGCTGCCGGTCTACGACAAGCCCATGATCTACTACCCGCTTAGCACCCTCATGCT
>UQHO01000038.1 GCA_900540995.1 uncultured Collinsella sp.
ACTGCGGGAACGGCCTATCCGCTCAATGTGTTCGGCTGAGATCGGAAATCAACCTATTTGTTTAAACGTCTAAGTTTGTTACAAATTGATTACATTGCTGGTTTACAGCTCATTGCCTGATAAAACGTGATTTGCCGATTGTTTCCAAAGACATATACAGGCGCACTGTTCGTTAAAACCGCTTTTAGGTGGATCCCAATGCGCCTGCGTGCCGCCATTTTGTTTAAACAGACATGACTTGACTAACCGAAGCAAATATGTTTAGAACTCTAGCCCATGCAGTCATTGGATGTTAGGCGATGTGGAGTGGGTTGGCGGCGTCGACGGCATCGGGTGCGTCGGAGAGGCCGTCAGGAGCAGCGTCTGCCGGGTCCTCGTCGGGAGTCTCGATCTGTTTGATCATTACCTCTTGGCCCTGCAGCAAATAGGTCTCGCCGCTACCGCAATGGGGACAGGTCTTGCCGTGCTCGACCGTCGCGTAGTCGCAGCCGCACGCCTCGCAATGTGTCACGGCCTCGACGGGCTCCACGATAAGCTCCGCGCCCTGCGCGATAGGCTTTTTATCTGCTGCCCAGCGCCAAGCGTCGAGCAGCAAGTCGGGAACGACGCCCGAGACCTCGCCCAGTAGCAACGTCACGCTCGAAACGCGACGCACGCCATGAGCGCGCGCCACATTCTCGACATCGCGAATGATGTGGTAAACGATTCCCAATTCATGCAAGGTAGAAACCTTTCAACAACGGTTGATGCGATGTCAGCCAAACGTCAGCGAGCGGCGATCCAGGTGCCCCAGGTTGCCCCGAAACAAGGCGTCCGCTGGGCTTTTGCCCGCGGCGCCGAAGTTGAGGGGCAAGATGGGGTGCTTGGGCGCCGCGCAGCGTCGGCAGTGCCGCCGTTCGTTAGAACGGCGGAACCTCATTACTTGCGACCGAACTTAATCTTGATGGCGCGCTTCAAAGCGTACTTGCCGAGGCTCGGGAGCTTTTGCTCGTATTTGACCATCGTTGAGCACTCGGGGCGGTCGCGATCCAGATGGATGGCGTCAAACGCGCACTTGGTGGTGCACAGGCCACAGCCGATGCACTTGTTGGGGTCGACGATCGAGGCGCCGCAGCCCAGGCAGCGGGCGGTCTCGGCACGCACCTGCTCTTCGGTAAAGGTCTCGACGTACTCGCTAAACGGCGCGGCCTTCTCGCGCTCGCGGTCCACGTGGGCAACCTCGCGGCTCGCGTTGTCGTAGCTCTCGAGCACAACGTCGTCGCGGTCGAGCGCGGTGTAGCGGCGCTGATTGCGGCCGATGGTGAGCGTGGAGCCCGGCTGCACAAAGCGATGGATGGACACCGCGGCCTCGTGGCCGGCGGCGATAGCGTCGATGGCAAAGCTGGGGCCGGTGTAGACGTCGCCGCCCACAAAGATGTCTGGCTCGGCGGTCTGGTAGGTCTGGGGATCGGCAAGGGCACCCTGGCCGCGGCCGAGCTCCACCTTGGAGCCAGCTAGCAGGTCGCCCCACACAATGGACTGGCCAATCGACATGACGACACGGTCGGCATCGACACGGCGCAGATCGTTCTCGTCGTACTCGGGCGCAAAACGGCCCTCGTCGTCAAAGACACGCGTGCAGCGCTTGAAGGTGATACCGCACACACGACCGGCCTCGTCCAGGTGAATCTCCTTGGGGCCCCAGCCGCAGCTGATGTGAGCGCCGTCCTCAACGGCCTCGCGACGTTCCTCCTCGCTGGCGGGCATCTGGACCTCGCTCTCCAGGCAGAACATCTCAACGTGCTCAGAGCCCAAACGGCAGGCGTTGCGGGCAACGTCGATGGCCACGTTGCCGCCGCCCACCACAATGGTGCGGCCGGACAGGGTATCGATCTTGCCGCTGTTAACCTCGCGAAGGAAGTCGACGGCCACGGTCACGTCCTCGGCATCCTCGCCCGGAATACCGGCAAGGCGGCCGCCCTGGCAGCCGATGGCAACGTAGAAGGCCTTAAAGCCCTGCTCGCGCAGCTCATCGAGCGTCACGTCACGGCCGACCTCCACGCCATAGCGGAACTCGGCGCCCATCAGGCGAATGATCTCGACCTCAGCCTCGATAACGTCCTTTTCCAGCTTAAAGCTGGGAATGCCATAGGTGAGCATGCCGCCCGGGCGCTCGTTCTTCTCGAACACGACGGGCTTGTAGCCCTTCTCGGCAAGATAGAAAGCACAGGACAGGCCAGCCGGGCCGGCACCGATGATGGCAATCTTCTGATCGAAGCCGCCGGCGCGCGTCGGCGTCACCACGGACGGGACATAGCGGGTCGCGGCATCCAGATCGCGCTGGGCGATAAACTTCTTGACCTCGTCGATAGCCACGGCGGCGTCCACACGGCCGCGGGTGCAGGCATCCTCACAGCGGCGGTTGCACACGCGGCCGCAGATAGCGGGCAGCGGGTTCTCGCGCTTGATGAGCGCCAGCGCCTCGTCATAGCGGCCCTGCGCCGCAAGCTTTAAGTAGCCCTGAACGGCAACATGCGCAGGGCAGGCCGTCTTGCAGGGAGCGGTGCCGGACTCATGCGTCTCGATGCGGTTGTCGTTGCGGTAGTTGGGCGACCACTTGGTGTGGTCCCACTTGGTGGCATCGGGCAACTCCTGGCGCGGATACTCGGGCACCTGTCCGCCGGCCTTTTTGCTGCAGAGCTTCTGGCCTAGCTTGGCAGCGCCGGCCGGACACACCTCAACGCAGCGACCGCAGGCCACGCACTTGTCCTTCTCGACCTTGGCGACATAGGCCGAGCGCGACAGGTTGGGCGTGTTGAACAGCTGCGAGGTGCGCAGGGCGTAGCACACGTTGACGTTGCAGTTGCAGATAGCGAAGATCTTGTTCTCGCCGTCAATGTTGGTGATCTGGTGCACAAAGCCGTTGTCCTCGGCCTGACGCAAGATGTCGTAAACCTCGTCGCGGGTCACGTAATGGCCACGATCGGTCTCGACCACGTAGTCGGCCATATCGCCCACGGCGATGCACCAATCGGCCGGGTCGTCGGCGCAGCCCTCACCCATCACGCGACGGCTCGCACGGCAGCTGCAGGTGCTGGCGGCATACTTACCCTCGTATTTGTCGAGCCAGTGCTCGATATGCTCGATCGGCACCGAGGTGCTCGCGGCGTCGATGGCCTTCTCGACCGGAATGACGTGCATGCCGATGCCGGCGCCTCCGGGCGGCACCATCGGCGTGGCCTTGGACAGCGGTCCCTTGGACGCCTGCTCAAAGAACTTGGCATAGACCGGGTGCTCCTCGAGCTGGCTCACGCGCATGTTGAGGAACTCGGCGGAACCCGGCACCAGCATGGGCAGCACCCACTGCTTGGCGCGCTCGGGGTTTTCCCAGTTGTACTCGAGCAGACCCGTGTAGCTCATGTCGTCGAGCATCTTCTCGATATCGGCTTCGGGCATGCCGGTGAGCTTGACCATCTCGGGCAGCGTATAGGGACGGCGCATCTTCATCTTGCAGAGCACTTCGGCCTGCTCGTCGGTTGCGGCCTCGGCAAACGACCAGTACTCGTAGCCCAGCAGCTCGTCGCGATGCAGCAGACGGTTGGTGCAGTGCTCGCACAGCTTGACGATTGCCTCGCGCGGATGCTCCGGCAGCGGCGGCACGAACTCCGAACCGATGTCGGGCTCGGTGTAGCTAATTCCCGGTCCGTTGAGAATCATGGTTGTCCCTTCTCTTGCCGCAGCACGACGAGGCCGCAGCGCCCCTCTTTTTTGCAGGCCAAGCATGCCCCATGCCGTTCACCCGCCATTGTTGACATTGTGTCAAAAATAGTATTGACGAACCGTCAACAATATTCAAGACTGTTAGGCGAACGGTCAGGCAAAAGAGGATGAAAGGCAGCAAAACATGGGCGACAACACAGCAGATACCTCTGTGGTCGATGCCGTCCCCGCATCCGATAGCGCGGCAAAGCGTCTGACGGGCGACGAACGCCGTCGCGAGATCCTCGATGCCGTGCGCACCGTAAGCTCCGAGTTGGGCGTGTCCCACCTATCGGTATCGGCCGTGACCAAGCGAGCAGGCTGCACGCGTTCATTGTTCTACCACTACTTTGCCGATATGGACGCCGCCGTCACCGCTGTTATGGACGAGGCGATCGACGGCTTTATCTCCGAGCTCGAGCAGTGGAATGCCGGCCGCACGGTTGGCGACATCGAGGGCGCGCTCGACACCGTCGCCCCGCTCTTTAAGCGCCTGGTCGCCAGCGGCCACGAACTGCCGAGCACCCTGACCTCCAGCAGCGGCGCGCTCTACGGCGGCTTTTTGCACAACGTGGTCCAGCGCGTGGCGCAGTATATCTGCGACACCACCGTGGTGGATTTTGTCGCCCATCATGAGCTACGCATCGACCATGTCTACGAGACGTTCTACACCCTCATCATGGGGTTGTTGATGTATATCCGCACGCACCCCGATGTGCCCGACGAGACGGTCAAGGAAATCATCGCCTCGACACTCCACATCGAGGGCTATACCGCCAAGTATCCGGAGCGTAAGCCCCAGAACTGACGACATTTGGCCAAACTGCCCGCGATCGGAAGAGGGGCCGCGGGCTTGTGAAAGGAGAGCAGCATGCTGTTCGATGTTTGGGGTAGCGATACCCTTATCCACTGGGCCGGCTGGGCCATGGTCTTTATCGGCCTGATCGTGCTCAACGAGGTCGGCCGCCGCACTAAGCTGGGCGCCGCCATTATCTTTGGCGTGGCTCCGCTGGCCATGACCATCTACTGCGTCGCCATCGCCGTCGGCGTTTCGCAGGGTGCCGAGTGGGCGCTCACCAACCCCACCCATGTGTACCAGAACAGCTGGTTCCACTACGCCAAGGTCTACGCGGCGTTGGCCGGTTGCTGGGGCTTCATCGCCATTAAGTATCAGTGGGGCAAGATCGGCAAGGCGCACTGGTTCCGCGCGTGGCCGTTTGTGATCGTCGCCATCAACATCATGATCGCCGTCGTGTCCGACTTCGAGAGCGCCTATCACTTCTTTGTCCTGGGCGAGTCCACCTGGGTCACCTCCGAAGGTGCTACGCAGTTGGCCGGCTGGAACAACGTGTTCAACGGCATCGCCGGTATCATCAACATCTTCTGCATGACCGGTTGGTGGAGCGTCTACGCCTCCGAGGACAAGACCGACATGCTGTGGCCCGACATGACCTGGGTCTACATCATCGCCTACGACATCTGGAACTTCTGCTACACCTACAACTGCCTGCCCACCCACTCCTGGTTCTGCGGCTTTGCGCTGCTGCTGGCGCCCACCGTGGCGGCCTTCATCTGGAACAAGGGCGGCTGGATCCAGAACCGTGCCTTTACCCTGGCCATTTGGTGCATGTTTGCCCAGGTGTTCCCCTACTTCCAGGAGGAGTCCATCTTTGTGACGCACTCCACGCTCGACGCAGGCGCCGCCACCGCGGTTTCGGTTGTCGCACTGATCGCCAACATCGCCGCCATCATCTACATCGCCTACCGCGCCAAGAAGCTCGGCCGCAACCCCTACAAGCAGGATGTCTTTGAGGGCACCAGCGATTGGGAGAAGGCCACCGCTCGCCGCGCCAAGGTGGACTACGCTCACGCCAAGTAGCGTGTCGACCGTCATCGGCGCCTGGGGCTAGGCCTGCTTGCCAGGCGTTTTAACCCCATGCCTTGCAGAGCCCCCGGAAAGCGTTTCGTTTGCTTTCCGGGGGCTTTTTGCTGTTGCACGCGTGTTCAGAGAATAACGTACCGATAAAATCAGTTTTCCCATCGCATGGCAGCTCTATATGGCCCCATTTTTGGGTACATTGTTGAGCCGATATCGAACTTGGGGGATGTATGAGTGACAAGACATGCGGCCGTGAGGATGCGGCCCAAGATGCGCAGGCGTGTGCCGAGGCCTTGGAGAGCCTTGACCGAGTCGCGGTGGGAGACATCGCGCTTGACGAGGAGTTCGACGACACGCAGGACAATGCGCCGGGCGAGGAAGTCGAAGGCGCGATTGAGATCGATGAGGACGAAAACACTATCGAGCACGCCCAGGACGAAGCCCGCATCGAGGATGCCGAAGTTGAGGTCACCGACGAAGTCAGGGCCGAGGGGCAGTCGGAATCCGACACAAGCGAGGCGACCATGCTGCTCAGCGACCTGCCGGCCGATGATTCACTGACGCGTGAGCTCCCCGGCTTGGGTTCTGCGCCGGCTGTCGACGAGACCATCGCCATGGGCGATATCCCCCTGCCGTCCGTTCCCTCGGCACGCGAAGCCCAAGATCGCCATCGCAAGATGTCTCCCAAGCGTCGCAATTTGATGATTGCCGGCGTCGTGGCAATCGCGCTGGTCGCCGGTGGCGCAGGATATGCCGCGTGGAACGGATACCGGCAAGAGCAGGCCGCCACTGTTGCCGCAAATGCGCACACCATGATGTCGGTGCGAATCGGCGTACGCGCCGCGGGGCTCGACTGCTCGACCGGCTCTAAGATCCCCGTGCAGGTGAGCGGTCAGGATTCTGATGGCTCTTCTGTGAGCGAAACGCTCTACGTGGACGAGCATGGCCGCGGCATCAAGCTGCTGCCTGGCGACTATACGCTCTCCATCGCCGCCTCCCCCATCGCGGCCGACGGCACCATCTACGCCGTCCCGACAACCAAGGCCCAGGTTACGGTAAAGAATGACGGGCAGGACCTGCGCGAGCAAGCCAGCTTTAAGTTGAAGGTGCCCGCGTCCGATACGGTGACCGATGACCAGATTGACGCCGCTGCCAAGTATGCCGAAGAGGGCGGGGTGAGCTCCGCCGCGGTCGCCAAGGTGCTGCAGCAGGCAGCGACCACGCGCCGCGACGCCGCCGCCAGCGCCGTGAGCGCACGCGAGGCGCAGGCCGCCCGCGACGCCGACGCTCGGCATAAGGCAACCGACCTGTATCAGCTCGATATTCCCGTTGAGTGGTATGGTAAGGTCGCGACGTGGCAGAACGGCAATACGTTGTGCATTTATCTGGCGGGCGATACCAATACGCCGCTCGTGACCCTTGTCGCCGTGCGCGACGGCGAGAGCTTTACGCCCGACGACGGCGATACGGTTTTGGGAACGGCCAGCCTGGGCAACGGCTATACCGTCTACGCGAGCGGCCCCGTCTATCCGTATGTGGTGGCGCAGACCATCAACGGGCGCACGCAGGACCCCGTATCCACCTACCCCATGGATCAGGCGATTGAGTTGGTCGAGCTCACGACCGGCAACCGCTACACCTACAGCCAGATCAAAAACGTGCTGGTCGGCAAGGACGGCAAGGCCGACGCCGCGATCAAGCTCGAGTGCGACTACCTCGCCCAGATTCTGCTGCCCAGCATCAAGGCTCAGGACTAGCCTGGCGCAGCAAGGTGCTCCCCAACCGTGATGAAGGAGCCAGGAGGTCCTGACCCCACAGGTCCATAGATGATTAGGCAAGGAGCCACTTCCATGCGGGCGTAACGTGTACCACACCGTGCTCGCATGGAATATCGGTCTGTTCATCCATGGTAACGATTGCCGACTCGCCAAGATCAAACTGGGCCATCGAGGCATCAAGCGCGGCAATTTCGCGCTCGCGCGTTTTCTCACTTGCCATATCCGCACTCACCTGAATCAGGCTATAAGCCCGCATGAGAAGCGCGTCCCCAGCCACAAAGTCCACCTCATGGCTTTTGCTCTTCTCTTTGATCAGCAGGCGGCAGACCGAGCCGGTCCTCACCGCGGGAGTCCTTCTTCTTAGCGCATTGAACACTGCGGTCTCGAGCCTCTGGCCCTGGTCCAATGCTGATGCGGGAGAGAATGCTCCAAACATCGCAGGGTCGACAGCGTAGACCTTAGACGCAGACCGCATGTTATTTGCCAGTGAACGCGTGAACTCCGGCACAGAAAATAACAGGTAGGCGTCCTCATAATACTCAAGTAAGTCGCTGAGCGAATTACGACTGACGGGTATCTGTCTGCTCTTGAACTCGTTGTACACTTTGTTCACTGACAGCTCTCGTCCCGAAGATGCCATACACCGCGTCAAGAACAGCGATGCCAGGCGAGGGTTCTTGACGTCGTAACGTTCAACGACGTCCATGGCGACCGTTCGCGAAGCATATTCCTGTAGCAGCTGAATCGCGTCTGCAGGCGTCTGCTCAAGTGTCGCGATGAATCCCCCTCGTTCAAGATACCCGATCAGATGATGTCGAAGCAGCGCTGCATCGCTCGGGGAAAAGGTCGCATCTGGCTCGGGAACGCTCCCCGTCTTATATCGAACGTATTCCGAAAAACTCAACGGAAAAAGCTCTCGCACAAGAGAACGACCCCTGAACTCGCTCTTAAGTTCTGAGGACAGCATCTTAGAAGAAGATCCCGTCACATAGACGGTCGCTTTCTCCGTATCGACTACACGCCGCAGAAACGCACCCCATTCGGGAATTTCTTGGATCTCGTCAAAGAAAATGTAAGCGCCCTCGGTTCGAGCAGCAGGATACAGCGCATAGAACGTGTCGAGCACGTCCGCCAGCAGCGATGGCTCATACGGGCGCAAGCGCTCATCCTCAAAATTGAAGTAAAGCATCCGGTCAAGCTCGACGCCCCGGCTCTGAAGCCGCCGCATCTCCTGATACAGGCGATACGTCTTTCCACAACGGCGGGCCCCCACAATCACATTTACGATGTTGTCGCGCTTTGGCTCCTGTGGGTTTCCTAGATCAAGGTCTCGCTCAAAGACCTGCGGAACCCCCTGCTGTTCAAAGTCCTTTATTTTCTGGGCGATCAAGTCGTTGAATGCCATGATTCTCCAATCTTGCTCTCTAGCTAATCAAAATTATACCGATTCTTGATTAATTAGAGAGCAAGATTGTGTGTAGCTTGATTAACACTTAAGCAAGTTTTATCACCGTTATTGCTCCGAAGGATATCGAGTGGCTAAGAGGACAACCGAGCTCGAATGCGACTCCCCGAGCAGTCAATTTGGGACGGGGCTTTTTTGACTACCCTCCCCCTGTAGAAAAATCCCTAACGCAGTTGCGGTGAAATAGGGCTGTTTTTGCTGGTCAAACCGCAAAACAGTCCCTATTTCACCGCAACTTATTGGTGGCCTTTTGGGTGGCACTTAGCGCCAGGGGTCGGCTTCGAACATCGGCTCGCGCTCGGGGCGGCGATCGCTGTAGGGATCGTAGCCGTCATCGTCCTCGTTCTCGGCACGGATGTAGGGGTCGCGCGGCTTGGGCGCCGGTTTGGGAGAAGCCTTCGGTGCGACCGGCGCGGCGGGCGCTGCCTCAGCAACCGGTGCGTGCGTCTTGTTCTCGTCTTTCATCTGCATATCTCCTTGCCATGTACTCATGCTCAACATCATCGATTGTCGCACGAAAAAGGGCGGCGGACCCGATTGGATCCGCCGCCCTTGGCGTTTTGCGATGAGGTGCGGTTAAAGCCGGCCCCATAATTTACTCTGCGTCGGGGACCTCGTAGGTGGCCGCCGGCGTGTTGTCGCACACGACGGTAAAGCCACCGTCCTTGTCGACATCGACCGTCACCTGATCGCCCTCGCGCACCGTGCCGTCGATGATAGCGGCGGCGATGGCATCCACGACCTCGCGCTGAACCAGACGCTTGAGCGGACGGGCGCCAAAGACCGGGTCCAGGCCGCCCACGGCGAGCATCTGCTTGGCCGCCGGGGTGATGGCAAGCGTCATGCGCTCCTTGGCCAGACGCGCGCGGACGTCGGCGAGCTGGATGTCGACGATCTTCTCGATCTGCGCCATACCGAGCGGATGGAACACCACGATATCGTCGATACGGTTGAGGAACTCGGGGCGGAAGGTCTGAGCCATGGCCGCGTCGACCTGATGGCGCATCTCCTCCTCGTCCTTGCCGGAAAGCTCGGCGATAGCCTTGGAACCCACGTTAGACGTCATGATGATGATCGTGTTCTTGAAGGACACCTGACGACCCTGGCCATCGGTCAGACGGCCGTCGTCGAGCACCTGCAACAGCACGTTGAAGACATCAGGATGAGCCTTCTCCATCTCGTCGAGCAAGATTACGGAGTACGGGCGACGGCGCACGGCCTCGGTGAGCTGGCCGCCCTCGTCGTAGCCCACGTATCCCGGGGGCGCACCGATCAGACGCTGGACGCTGAACTTCTCCATGTATTCGGACATGTCGATACGCACGAGCGCGCGCTCGTCATCGAACAGGCACTCGGCCAGCGCCTTGGCGAGCTCGGTCTTGCCTACACCGGTGGGGCCCAGGAAGAAGAAGCTGCCGATGGGCTTGTCCGGATCGGAGAGACCCGCACGGCTGCGGCGCACGGCCGCGGCAACGGCGGAGACGGCCTCGTCCTGACCGATGACGCGCTTATGCAGCTCGCCCTCCAGGCCCTTGAGCTTGTCGAGCTCGCCCTGCATCATCTTGGACACGGGCACGCCGGTCCAGGCGCTCACGACCTCGGCGATCTCATCGGAGGTCACCTGTTCGTTGAGGCCCTCACCGTCCTGCTGCTTTTGTGCCTCGAGCGCGGCCTCGGAATCCTGAATCTGCTGCTGCAGGCCCGGAATCACGGAGAAGCGCAGCTCGGACGCACGGCCCAGATCGCCGTTGCGCGTCGCGCGCTCCTCCTCGCTCTTGGCCTCGTCGAGCTGCCCCTTGAGCTCCTGCACGTGGTCGATGGCGTTCTTCTGGTTGAGCCAGCCGGCCTTTTGCACGTTGAGCTTTTCCTGGACCTCGGCAATCTCTTGGCGCAGGGCCTCCAGACGCTCCTTGGAGGCGTCGTCGGTCTCCTTCATGAGCGCCTGCTCCTCGATCTGCAGCTGGGTGAGCTGACGCATGGTGGCGTCGATCTCGACTGGCATGCTGTCGAGCTCCATGCGCAGGCGGCTTGCGGCCTCATCGACCAAGTCGATGGCCTTGTCGGGCAGGAAGCGATCGGCAATGTAGCGATCGGAGAGGTCGGCGGCGGCCACGAGCGCGCTATCGGTGATGTGCACGCCGTGGAAGATCTCGTACTTTTCCTTGAGGCCACGCAGGATCGAGATGGTGTCCTCGACGGTGGGCTCGCTCACCATCACGGTCTGGAAACGACGGGCGAGCGCCGCGTCCTTCTCAATGTACTTGCGGTACTCGTCGAGCGTGGTCGCGCCGATCGCGTGCAAGTCGCCACGGGCAAGCGCCGGCTTCAGGATGTTGCCGGCGTCCATAGAGCCCTCGGTGGCACCCGCGCCCACGATGGTGTGGAGCTCATCGATGAACAGGATGACCTTGCCCTCGGATTTTTGCACTTCTTTGAGCACGGCCTTCAAGCGGTCCTCGAACTCGCCGCGGTACTTGGCGCCAGCGACCAGCGCGCTCATGTCGAGCTCGATAAGGTCGCGGTCGCGCAGGGTGCTCGGCACGTCGCCGGCCACGATACGCTGGGCGATACCCTCGACGATGGCCGTCTTGCCGACGCCTGGCTCGCCTATGAGCACGGGGTTGTTCTTGGTGCGGCGGGACAGGACCTGAATAGTACGACGGATCTCGTCGGTACGGCCGATGACCGGGTCGAGCTTGCCGGCGCGGGCCAGATCGCAGATGTTGCGACCGTACTGCTCCAACGCCTCAAACTGAGTCTTGTCCTCGGCAGACGTCACGCGGTCATCGCCGCGCAGCTCCTCATAGACCTGCTCGATGCGCTCCTTGGTCACGCCGGCGTCGCGCAGAACGCGGCCGGCCTCGCCCTTGTCCTCGGCAAGTGCCATCAGCAGATGCTCGGTCACCACAAAGCTGTCGCCCATCTTGGTGGCCTTCTTCTCGGCCTTCTCGATGACGCGGACGAGCTCATTGGAAAGACCCATCTGCTGACCCTCGCCCGAAACCTTAGGCGCGTGGTCGATGGCGTCCTGCGTGGAGCGTGCGAGCTGGGCCGGGTCGGCGCCGATACGCTCGATGATCACGGAGATATTGCGCTCGCCGGCACCGAGTAGGGCAGACAGCAGGTGAATCGGCTCCACCGCGCCGGCCTGCGCGTCGGCAGCCGTGCTCATGGCGGTCTGCAGCGCCTCGCGCGACGTCATTGCTAGCTTATCGATTCTCATGGAATCACCTCTCTTGGGGTGGCCGCCCTACGGGGCGGCTTCACGTTGTTCGAAAAGTATTGTTGCCAGCTTTGCGCGATCTTATACACAAATCTAAGTCTCTATATATAAGATTTTCTGAGTGCTCTCATGACATGGAAAATCACCACAAAGGGGACAGGCGCGCTCACCCGCTGCGGCCTCATCCCCTTACTATCTAAATCTGTAACATCTAGCGACTGTTTATGGCTCCAGATGTTACAAATCAAGATGAAATGACCAACGGCGCCCGTTTGTCTCAATCTGTAACATCTACTCGGCAAATAGAGCCCTATCTGTTACAAATCGAGACGAACAGAAGACACCCGAATCGAGAATCTAAATCTGTAACACCAGGCCCACTTTTAGCGACCAAGATGTTACAAGTCGAGACAAACCGAGAACCACCACAAAGGTGCCTGTCCCCTTTGTGACGGTTCTCGACAAAAAGAAGCCGCCCCGATAACAGAGGCGGCATCAAGCAAGTCTATTTATTAGCGTCCCTCAAGACCCAACGAGAACGCAGAAATGTAGCCCGGGGCTTACCCTTTCCCGAACGCGACCCTCGCGAAGCGCGTGAGCGGGCGGGAAAGGGTAAGCCCCGGGCGGACAATTAAGTGCGTTACTCGGCAGCGGCCTTGAACTTGTTGTAGTTGATCAGGCAGCCGGCCTTGACGATGGCGCGCTCCTCTGCCGTCATATCAGCAATATAGAGCTCAATCTGCTCGACCGTTCCGTCGGCGCGCACCACGTAGGCGGCGATGTTCTTCAGGTCGCCATCGAGCGCGGCACGGATACCCGGCACAAAGACGTAGTCGCCCACCTCAAAGTTGGGCTCCGCCTCCATCTGGAAGGGCACCATGCCCCAGTTCATCACGTTGGAGCGATAGCGCTTGGTGGCGTACTCGTGGACGATGTTGGCCAGGCCGCCAATTACGCGCTGGCAGCTCGCGGCCTGCTCGCGGGCAGAACCGTCACCGGGCTTCTTGGCATAGAGCATGGAGCCGTACTCGGTCGCCTTGGCATCGGCAGCGACACCCGCGCCGGCCAGCGCCTCAAACACGCCGACAAGCTCGGCATCGAGTGCCGCCAGGTCGCCTGCTGCCTCGCCGGCAATGCGGCGCTTTTCCACCGCGTCGACCTCCTTGGAGCGGCCCACGTAGGCAGGGTCGCGACGGCTGAGCGTAAACTCGGCCAGACCCAGAGGGTTGGAGCGGAAGGAGCTCGTCTCGCCCGAGGGAATGAGCTCGTCGGTCGTAGTGACCGGGTCCATGATCTTGGAGCACACCTTGAGCAGGATGTCGTCGCCGAGAGGCTCCATCGCGGGCCACGGCTTGATGTTGGGGCCCTCGACCAGCTCGTCGGCCGGCTCAGCCTTGCCAAAGCCCCAGTACACGCGCTTCTTGTACGGCGCGTCGTCAAAGGTGTACTCGCAGGCCTCGTCCCAAGTCTCCTCGGGCAGGTCGGTCGCCGGCGTCAGGACGCCGCCGTTGGCAGCCGTCGCCGCAATGGAGCGGGCGTCCATCAGGGCCACGGCGCTCAGCTGACCGTTGCCCGGCTTGGAACCCTCGCGATTGGGGAAGTTGCGCGTGGTGTGGCGGATCGAAAGGCCGTTGTTGGCAGGCGTGTCGCCGGCGCCGAAGCACGGGCCGCAGAATGCCGTGCGCACAATCGCGCCGGCCTCCATAAGGTCGTAGATGTAGCCGCGGCGTGTAAGCTCGAGTGCCACGGGCTGGCTCGTGGGATAGACCGACAGCGAGAACTCGCCGCAGCCGGTGTTAGCGCCCTTGAGCACGCGAGCAGCCTGGACCACGGAGTCGTAGTTGCCGCCCGAGCAGCCGGCGATAACGCCCTGCTGCACGTGCAGCTTGCCGTCGACGATCTTGTCGAGCAGGCTAAAGTGCGTCTTGCCCTCGCCGATCTTGGCGGCCTCGAGCTCCACCTCATGCAGGATGTCCTCGAGGTTCTCGTTGAGCTCGTCGATCTCAAAGCCGTTAGAAGGATGGAACGGCAACGCGATCATGGGCTTGATACTCGACAGATCGACTTCGACGCAGCCGTCGTAGTAGGCAACATCGGCGGGCTTGAGCTCGCGGTAGTCCTCGCCGCGACCGTGCATGGTCAAAAACGCGTGCGTGTCCTCGTCGGTAGCCCAAATGGAGGAGAGGCAGGTGGTCTCGGTGGTCATGACATCGACGCCGTTGCGGTAGTCGGTCGTCATGCTCGCGATGCCGGGGCCTACGAACTCCATGACCCTGTTCTTAACGTAACCCTTGGCAAAAACGGCACGGATGATGGCGAGCGCCACGTCGTGCGGGCCAACGCCGGGGCGCGGGGCGCCCGTAAGGTAGATGGCAACGACGCCGGGATAGGCGACATCGTAGGTGTCGCGCAGCAGCTGCTTTGCCAACTCGCCGCCGCCCTCGCCCACGGCTATGGTACCCAGGGCACCATAGCGGGTGTGCGAGTCGGAGCCCAAGATCATCTTGCCGCAACCGGCGAAGTTCTCGCGCATAAAGGAGTGGATGACGGCGATGTGCGGCGGGACGAAGATGCCGCCGTACTTCTTGGCCGCGGAAAGGCCAAAGACGTGATCGTCCTCGTTGATGGTGCCGCCCACGGCGCATAGCGAGTTATGGCAATTGGTGAGCACGTAGGGCAGCGGGAACTGCTCCATGCCCGAGGCGCGCGCCGTCTGGATGATGCCGACAAAGGTGATGTCGTGGCTCGCCATGGCGTCGAAGCGAATCTTGAGCGCCTCGGGATTGCCGGACGTATTGTGTGCCTGGAGGATCGAATACGCGATGGTACCGCGCTTGGCATCCTCGGGCGCCTGCGTAATACCGCGCTCGGCAGCCTCGGCCGCAGGCACAACCTCGTTGCCGTTACGCAGATAGATGCCGTCCTCGTACAGCTTGACCATACTGTCTCCCACTCTGCCCGAAAGGCTCGGGCGCATAGCATACATTCGTTCAATATCGTGCCATAGAACAGTTGCGAGTGGGTTACGAATCTGCACGTTCACTTTATCTCGGTAAAGCAAAGGACGAGTCCGGTGTGGGCCGGCAGATTTGATGCAAGAGTGTCCCTTTCAACTAGTCATTTAAGAACGTCCCCAATGACTACCGCATCCGGAGCAAGGCGACGCCGCAGGCAGAGGACGGACAGCGAGCGGGCCGTATTTCCAAAGTGAGGAACGTTCCCAAGTGCCGCATCCGGGCCATGGCAACGCCGATATTTTGGCGCGGACAGCGAAAGCCCGCCAGAGCGAGCAAGGCAACGCCGCAGGTAGAGGACGGACAGCGAGCGACGTCCAGAGCGAACAAGTTGGCATGAAAAAGGCAAGGCATAGACCTTCTGGTCATGCCTTGCCTTTTGAATGACAAATTGTCGCTCTGGGCGGCGCGCAGCGTCGACCGGTCCGCCGTTCGTTAGAACGCCGTAACCTAGAGATCCCCGCCTGCGCCCAAAAGTTTGCGCATGACCTGTTCGGGGTTGACCGAGCCATCGCGCGGGGCCAAGGCGGTGATCTTCTTCTGCATCTTGTACTCGTGCAGCTCGTCCTCGAGCTGGCGCACGCGGGCACGGAGCTTTTCGTTCTCGCGCTCGCGCTCCTCGGCACGCTCCTTCATATCGAGAATGCGCACCACACCGGCAAGGTTGATGCCCTCGTCGGTCAGCTGGTTGATGAGCTCCAGGCGCTCGATATCGGCACGCGAATACAGACGCGTGTTGCCGCCCGAGCGCTGGGGGTTCACCAGGCCCTTGGACTCGTAGACGCGCAGAGTCTGCGGATGCATGCCGGTCAACTCGGCCGCCACGCTGATCATGTACAGCGGTTTATTCCTATTGTCCTCGGCCATGCTACCTGACCCCTTTCCGTCTCGTTATCGTCCATCATAAGCCCGCAGGCGCGGGCGTGTGCCGCGACCGCCCTAGTACGTCGCCTTGTAACGGTTGACCTTCTCGCGATAGTCGCGTGTGTCGGCCTCGCGCAGCTTGGTCATGGCATCGCGCTCGTCATCAGACAAGTTCGTGGGAACCTGCACCTTGATCTCGACGAGCAGCGCGCCCGTACGGCCACGGTGTTTAACGTCGGGCGCGCCCATCTCCTTAAAGCGGAACTTCTTGCCCGTCTGGGTACCCGCGGGCACCTTCAGACGAACCGTCGCACCAGCGGGCGTCGGCACGTCCACCGTGCAGCCGAGCGCCGCCTCGTAGACCGAGACCGGTACCTCCATGGTCACGTCGGCACCTTTGCGCTTAAACAGCGGGTGCTCCTCCACATGCGTGGTCACGACCAGGTCGCCACGCTCGCCACCCGCAACTCCGTACTCGCCGCGACGCTTGTAGCGTAGCTTGCCGCCGTCGACCGCGCCCGCGGGCACCGAGACCGTAATGGTCTGCTGCTCGCCTGTCGAGGGAATGCGATAGGTGACTTTGTGCGTCACGCCGCGAAACGCGTCCTCGGCCGTCACATCGACGGTCAGCGACAGGTCGCCGCCCTTGCGCGCGCGGTTGCGACCCGCACCGGCACCGGCAGCGCCCGCAGCCCCGGCAAAGCCCGAGCCCCAATCGCTACCCCAGGCACCGTTGCCGCTAAAGATGCTGTCGAAGATGTCGCCCCAGCCGCTGGCACCCGCGCCGGCACCGTAGCCGCCGCCATACGCGCCGCCTGCGCCCGGCATGCCGCCAAACATGAGCATCTGGTCGTACTCTTTGCGCTTCTTCTCGTCCGAAAGCGTCTCGTAGGCCTCGCTGATCTCCTTGAACTTGGCCTCGTCGCCGCCGGCATCGGGGTGATATTTTTGCGCGAGCTTGCGAAACGCGCTCTTGATCTCTTTGTCGGAGGCGCTCTTGGATACGCCCAGGATGTCATAGAAGGTTTTGCCTGCAGCCATCGTAGCTCCTCTCCTGTTATATCCGCCGCTCCTGTGGACGGCGGCTTATGCTGTCATGTGGCACTTGGCCAGAAAGGGCCCCGGGTGTTGCCCCGGGGCCCTTCTCAATTACTCCTCGGTGCTCTCGGCCGTATCGGCCGCAGCATCCTCGGGCGCCGCTTCGGGCTCCGGTGCGGGGCGCTTCTCGCCACCGTAGGTCACCGTCACCATCGCGGAACGCAGAATGCGGTCCGCCATGCGGTAGCCCTTCTGGTACACGTCGTTGACGGTCTCGTCGTACTGCGATGCGTCCTCGACGCGACCCACAGCCTGATGCTCGAGCGGATCGAACGCCTCGCCCTTGGGGTCGATGGGCTCAACGCCCTCGTGCGCAAACACGTCGAGCAGCTTGGCATGTACCGCGTCAACGCCATTGACGAACTGCTTAAAGTCGTCGGAAAGCTCCTGACTGCGGGCATGGTCGATCGCGCGCTCGATATCGTCAATCACCGGCAACAGCGCGGTGACAAGCTTCTCGGTCGCGCGCTCGCGCTCGGCGATACGCTCATTGGCGGTGCGGCGACGGAAGTTCTCCCAGTCGGCCTGCAGACGGGCGGTACGCTCGGTGGCGTCCTTTGCCTTGTCCTCGGCGGCCTTCTGAGCCTCTGCCGCAGCATCGAGCTCATTGCGCACGTCGGCAAGCTCTTTCTGAGCCTGCTCGAACTTGAGCTTAAAGTCGTTGTCGGCGGCTTCCTCACCGGCGCGGATAGCGGCTTCCACCATCTCGTCCTCGGTCATCGTCGCCTCCTTGTTGGAATCCTCTACCTGGTTCTCGGCAGCCTCGGCGGCCGGGGCCTCATTGACCTCGGTATCGTCTGCGGCCTCTACGGGAATCTTCACGTCCTTCTCCTCAGAGTCAACGGGGGCGGCGCCAGCGGCAGCCGCCTCCGTGCGAGCTTTACGGGCGGACATGATTACTTGTCCTCGTCGTCCACAACCTCGTAGTCGGCGTCGACTACGTCATCGTCGGCAGGCTGGGCGCCGGCGGCACCGTCGGTCTGCTGCTGAGCGTCGGCGTAGACAACCTGAGCCAGCTCGTAGGCCACGGACTGCAGGGACTCGCCAGCGGCCTTGATGGCCTCGACGTCAGAGCCCTCGAGCGCCTTCTTGGCGTCGGCGATAGCGGCCTCGGCCTTGGACTTCACGTCGGCGGAAACCTTGTCACCGAGCTCGTTGAGGGTCTGCTCGGTGGAGTAGCACAGGCTGTCGGTCTGGTTGCGAACCTCGACCTCTTCCTTCTGCTTCTTGTCCTCCTCGGCATGAGCCTCGGCGTCCTTGACCATGCGATCGACTTCGTCGTCGGAAAGCGCGGTGGAGCCGGAGATGGTGATCTGCTGCTCCTTGCCGGTGCCCTTGTCCTTAGCGGAGACCTTGACGATGCCGTTGGCGTCGATGTCGAAGGTAACCTCGATCTGCGGCACGCCGCGGCGGGCAGCCGGGATGCCGGTCAGCTGGAACTTACCGAGCGACTTGTTGTCGCGGGCAAGCTCGCGCTCGCCCTGGAGCACGTTGATCTCGACGCTGGTCTGGTTGTCGGCAGCGGTGGAGTAGACCTCGGTCTTGGAGGTCGGGATCGTGGTGTTGCGGTCGATCATCTTGGTCATGATGCCGCCCATGGTCTCGACACCCAGCGACAGCGGGGTAACGTCGAGCAGCAGGATGCCCTCGACGTCGCCGGTGAGCACGCCGCCCTGGACGGCAGCGCCGTCGGCAACGACCTCGTCGGGGTTCACGGACATGTTGGGCTGCTTGCCGGTCATGGTCTTGACGAGCTCCTGGACGGCGGGCATACGGGTGGAGCCGCCGACGAGGATGACCTCGGTCAAATCGGAGAGCTTAAGCTTGGCGTCGCGCAGGGCGTTGGTGACAGGCTGCTTGCAGCGCTCGAGCAGGTCGCGGGTAATCTTCTCGAACTCGGCGCGGGTCAGCGTGTAGTTGAGGTGCAGCGGGCCGGACTGGTTCATGGTGATGAACGGCAGGTTGATGGTGGTCTGCTGGGCGGCGGAGAGCTCCTTCTTGGCGTTCTCGGCGGCCTCCTTCAGACGCTGCAGAGCCATGGGGTCCTGACGCAGGTCGACACCGTTCTCCCGCTGGAACTTATCGGCCATCCAGTCGATGACGCGCTGATCCCAGTCGTCGCCGCCCAGGTGGTTGTCGCCCGAGGTGGACAGAACCTCAAACACGCCGTCGGCGAGGTCGAGGATGGAGACGTCGAAGGTGCCGCCGCCCAGGTCGAAGACCAGGATGCGCTGGTCGGTGCCCTGCTTGTCCAAGCCATAGGCAAGAGCGGCAGCGGTCGGCTCGTTGACGATACGCTTGACGTTGAGGCCGGCGATCTTACCGGCGTCCTTGGTGGCCTGACGCTGGGCGTCGTTGAAGTAGGCCGGGACGGTGATGACGGCGTCGGTGACGGTCTCGCCCAGATACTTCTCGGCGTCGGCCTTCATCTTTGCGAGCGTCATGGCGCTCACCTGCTCGGCGGTGTAATCCTTGCCCTCGATATCGACGACGGCACGGCCACCCTGGCCCTCCTTGACCTCGTACGGCACGGTCTTGATCTCGGAGGTGCACTCGGAGTACTTGCGGCCCATGAAGCGCTTGATGGAGAACACGGTGTTCTTGGGGTTGGTGACAGCCTGGTTCTTAGCGGCCTTACCCACGACGCGGTCGCCGTCGGCACGGAAGCCCACGACGGACGGGGTGGTGCGGTCGCCCTCGGCGTTCACGATAATGGTCGGAGAACCGCCCTCGAGAACGGCCATTGCGGAGTTAGTAGTACCAAGGTCGATACCAAGAATCTTGCCCATTAGAAATTCCCTCTCTCTTGTGCGTTTGCACCGACTCGGCGGTCTGCCGCGCGGTGTTTCGGCTTGTCTTTCAGGATGTAGTGTATCCCCTTATGGGCCGGAATATACAAAATCTAAGTCAATTCATATAAGATTTCTTATTGCCGAGAGTTTAGGTTCTTAAATGCGCAGGTAGATGCGCTGATTGAGTTCTCGGCAAATCTATCGAGATCTATGTAGAGATGGCTGAGGTTTGGGTTCGGAGCCGCACGGAGTGGTCTTGGGCGACCGTGAGGAAAGCGCGACCCGTTTTGGACGCCAATTCTGGGTTGCGCTTTCCACAAGCTCGCCCAATCGCTCAATATTTCAAGTCACCTTTAGCTAACATTTGCGCAGCTCAACGGCCCCACCTGCGCGTTTTTTAGTAAACCTTGGCATACTCGGCGAACGGTATGAAGATGCCGGTCAGAGGGTATTGCAAACGGTCGCTCCCGTGGTATGTTTTTGCCCGAATCAAACCGACGCGCATCGCCTGTAGCGCCGGTCAACAGAGAGGAAACTACCATGGCTCATCCCGTAATTGATGCCGACGAGTGCATCGCTTGTGGCGTTTGCGTCGACTCCTGCCCCGCTGGCGTTCTGGAGCTCCAGGACGTCGCCACCGTCGCTGACGAGGACTCCTGCGTCGCCTGTGGCGCTTGCCAGGACGCTTGCCCCGCTGGCGCGATCACCGAGATCGTCGAGGAGTAACAACTCCCCCACCTGCACACTCAAAAGTACACCGTGCACAAAAAGGAGGCCTCCGCATCGCCGCGGAGGCCTCCTTTTGTATACACGGGCAGCCACTATAGCAACACCGCAGGTTGAGCATAAGTCAGCGAAAACGCCCATAAGCGAGCAAGGTGATGTGAAAGAGGAGGGAAGCGTACTTTGGTACGCGACCGACGATTGAACGTCAGATTGCCGCTTAGGGGCGTTTGCAGCGTC